>NZ_JBHSRI010000040.1:0-506 GCF_042658845.1 Paenisporosarcina macmurdoensis | reverse complement strand
TCCTAGCACTACTTGCAGCTTGAAACCCTCAAATCAGTCATCAATAAGTTTGAACTTATTAAAAATGAATTACTTGAATGTTTGTTGCTTTCAATGTCGTTTTATCCAGTTTTCAAAGAACAAAAAACACTCCCTGAGGAGTATGTTTGGTGGAGCCTAGCGGGATCGAACCGCTGACCTCCTGCGTGCAAGGCAGGCGCTCTCCCAGCTGAGCTAAGGCCCCTAAGAAGAAATGGTGGGCCTAAATGGACTCGAACCATCGACCTCACGCTTATCAGGCGTGCGCTCTAACCAGCTGAGCTATAGGCCCTCTTAGGAAATTCATATAAATAGATATATGAACCTTCAAAACTGAACGCAAAACGTCAACTTATAGACCGAAGGTCTATATTCCGTAATTATCCTTAGAAAGGAGGTGATCCAGCCGCACCTTCCGATACGGCTACCTTGTTACGACTTCACCCCAATCATCTGTCCCACCTTCGGCGGCTGGCTCCTGTAAAGGT
>NZ_JBHSRI010000039.1:0-702 GCF_042658845.1 Paenisporosarcina macmurdoensis | reverse complement strand
GGTCTGGAGTTCCTGATTTCACACTGCCAAGAAAAGCCTCTAACGAGGTGGAAGGTGCCCGTACCGCAAACCGACACAGGTAGTCGAGGAGAGAATCCTAAGGTGAGCGAGAGAACTCTCGTTAAGGAACTCGGCAAAATGACCCCGTAACTTCGGGAGAAGGGGTGCTCTATTAGGGTGTTAAAGCCTGAGAGAGCCGCAGTGAATAGGCCCAGGCGACTGTTTAGCAAAAACACAGGTCTCTGCAAAACCGTAAGGTGACGTATAGGGGCTGACGCCTGCCCGGTGCTGGAAGGTTAAGAGGAGTGCTTAGCGCAAGCGAAGGTGCGAATTGAAGCCCCAGTAAACGGCGGCCGTAACTATAACGGTCCTAAGGTAGCGAAATTCCTTGTCGGGTAAGTTCCGACCCGCACGAAAGGCGTAACGATCTGGGCACTGTCTCAACGAGAGACTCGGTGAAATTATAGTACCTGTGAAGATGCAGGTTACCCGCGACAGGACGGAAAGACCCCGTGGAGCTTTACTGTAGCCTGATATTGAATTTTGGCACAACTTGTACAGGATAGGTAGGAGCCTGAGATTCCGGAGCGCCAGCTTCGGAGGAGGCGTCAGTGGGATACTACCCTGGTTGTGTTGAACTTCTAACCCTTGCCCCTTATCGGGGTAGGAGACAGTGTCAGGCGGGCAGTTTGACTGGGGCGG
>NZ_JBHSRI010000038.1:0-246558 GCF_042658845.1 Paenisporosarcina macmurdoensis | reverse complement strand
AAGCTTCTTCATCATTCCGCTCGACTTGCATGTATTAGGCACGCCGCCAGCGTTCGTCCTGAGCCAGGATCAAACTCTCCATAATAGGTGAGTCGATTAGCTCGACTTTGTTGCTGGCGTCAAAAAATTGACGTTTATAATGAACGGTTAAGTTCAAGTTTGTTTTCGATACCAACAGGTGTCGGCGTAAGAAAACGTTTGTGCTTCCGGCACCGAAGTGCGTTCCGCTTGTTAGTTGACGTTTTGCTGTTCAGTTTTCAAGGTTCATTAGGTAAAATTATGGAGCGGGTGAAGAGAATCGAACTCTCATCATCAGCTTGGAAGGCTGAGGTTTTACCACTAAACTACACCCGCGTTATTATAATATTATATAGAATGATAAGGTGTTTTGGCGCGCCCGACAGGGGTCGAACCCACAACCTTCTGATCCGAAGTCAGACGCTCTATCCAATTGAGCTACGGGCGCTTGTTGCTTGGTGCGGCCGAGAAGAGTCGAACTTCCACGGGATTTCTCCCACTAGGCCCTCAACCTAGCGCGTCTGCCATTCCGCCACGACCGCTTGATGTTTTAACGACAAGAATTAGTATAACACGTTTACACAAGAAGTCAAGCAAGAAAATGATGAGCCATGTAGGATTCGAACCTACGACCCTCTGATTAAAAGTCAGATGCTCTACCAACTGAGCTAATGGCTCGCAAACATAAGGAATAAAGTATGGCTGGGGAACCTGGATTCGAACCAGGGCGTGACGGAATCAAAATCCGTTGCCTTACCGCTTGGCTATACCCCAATAAAAAATGGCGGTCCCGACGGGAATCGAACCCGCGATCTCCTGCGTGACAGGCAGGCATGTTAACCGCTACACCACGGAACCATTTGGTTGCGGGGGCAGGATTTGAACCTGCGACCTTTGGGTTATGAGCCCAACGAGCTACCGTGCTGCTCCACCCCGCGATAATGTTATTGTTATAAAGACTATGAGTACTAAGCTTATAGTAAGTTGGACATCTGCATCGGCTTCGCCTGCTTCGATGTTAATCGCCATCTTCGTTTGGCGATTGAAAACCTTGCACCTTCCACGCTTCGCTTGCGTCGGCGCTACTTCGTCGTCTTCGTACGACTCGTTGCTACACCCTCGCGATTTCTTTAAAGGAAGCTTGATTACTGTGTCACCCTCGACTTCTTTATAGGAAGTTGAATTTCCACTTCGCTTTCGCGTCATCTTAATAGGAAGTAAAATACTACTTCACTCTCTTGATTTCATTATTGTTAGTATAACATAGTTTCTAAAAAAATTGGTGACCCCTACGGGATTCGAACCCGTGTTACCGCCGTGAAAGGGCGGTGTCTTAACCGCTTGACCAAGGGGCCATGGCTCCGAAGGTAGGACTCGAACCTACGACCAATCGATTAACAGTCGATTGCTCTACCACTGAGCTACTTCGGAATAACGTCATGTAACTAATCGACTTTCCCTATTATAGTGAGATAGTTCTTCCTCGTCAACCACTTTTGACCAATTTCTTCAAACAATTATTATTCAACTTTTTTCAATTGCCCTGAACACTTGCCACAACGGTATTTGAGCGTATTTAAACGAATTTTCCGTCTATAAAGAAGTCCACAAGAAATACACCCATAGATATGTTGAGTTACATTCTTCCTTCTTTTCGCAGACCCTAAGTTTGCACAAAATCTCGGAGATTTAGTCATCTTTAATAATTCTTTAAAATCTTTATCGCGATGTTTGTAGCCTTTTCCTTCTATATGTAAGTGATAATGGCACAATTCATGCCGAATTATTCCTTCAAGTTCCTCAATACCATGAAGTTCTAGTGATTTAGGGTTAATTTGAATATGGTGAGTTTGCAGCATATAGCGCCCACCTGTCGTTTTGAGTCGACTGTTAAAATACGCTTCATGTACAAAGGGTTTGTTAAAGTCGGTTGCTGAGATTCTCGTTACGAGTTGTTGAAGTTCTTCGTTTGTCATGCAATCCATCCTTTGAATATTTTAAAACCTGCCTATCGATGTTCAATAGGCAGGCTCCATATTAATTTTGTTTTACTGGAGGCAACATAGTTAGTGCTATGCGTCCTTTTGTCTTTTCTACTTGTTCGACCCATACGGTTACGATGTCTCCAAGTGCGACGACATCCAGTGGGTGTTTAACAAATCCTTTTTTCAATTTAGAAATGTGGACAAGCCCATCTTGTTTAACACCTATGTCTACAAATGCACCAAAATCGACGACGTTACGAACGGTTCCTTGTAATTCCATACCACTTGCCAAGTCTTCCATTTGAAGAACATCAGTCTTAAGTAATGGTTGTGGGAACTGATCACGCGGATCTCGAGTTGGTTTTTTTAATGTATCTACAATGTCTTTTAAAGTAATTTCTCCAACGTCTAAACGTTCGTTTAACTCTTTCAAATTCAACTCATTAAGAGCAAGTTCGGCTTCTTTCGTACCAATCTGTGCTTTAGTTAGACCAGCAGTTTTCAATACTTCTTCTGCACTTTTATAGCTTTCTGGATGGATACCAGTAGCGTCAAATGGATTTTTAGCCTCTGGAATTCGTAAAAATCCGATAGCTTGCTCATACGTTTTCGCACCAAGTCTAGGAATTTTCTTCAGTTGGGCACGTGAAGTGAACTTACCGTTTTCATCTCGCATAATAATAACATTTTCAGCGACTGTTTTTGATAAACCAGAAACATACTGCAGCAAAGATGCTGATGCTGTGTTGATATTTACCCCCACTTGGTTAACGGCTGTTTCTACTATAAAGGTTAATGAATCATTTAGCTTCTTTTGAGAAACGTCGTGTTGATACTGACCGACTCCTACAGCTTTTGGTTCGATCTTAACTAATTCTGACAGAGGATCTTGTAGTCTTCGTGCAATTGAAACCGCACTTCGTTGCTCAACTTGAAGATGTGGAAATTCCGCTCGTGCAGTATCTGAAGCTGAGTACACACTTGCCCCCGCTTCATTGACGATGACGTAAGCAACTTCTCTATCTGCTTCCTTTAGACATTCCGCAACAAATTGTTCTGATTCACGAGATGCTGTTCCATTGCCAATGGCAATAATTGAAATCGGGTAGCGCTTTAAAATATCTAAGATCATTTTTTTGGACCCTTGAACATCCGCTTTTGGAGGATGTGGATAGATAACTGATACTTCTTGCAGCTTCCCAGTATCGTCGACAACAGCTAATTTACACCCTGTTCTGAATGCTGGATCCAGTCCTAATACAACTTTTCCTTTTAGCGGTTGTTGCAGTAATAGGTTACGCAAATTTTCAGAGAAAATATGAATGGCCTGTGTTTCGCCTTTCTCTGTTAGTTCCGTTCGAATTTCACGCTCAACTGAAGGCGCAATTAAACGCTTATACGAGTCTTCTATCGATTCTGTTACTTGTGAAATGCTTGGTGACGAACTATGTGTCGGAATCCACTCATCGCGCATGATACTTAAAATCCGGTCAACCGGCGCATGCAAACTAACTTTCAAGATATCTTCTTTTTCTCCACGGTTTAGTGCAAGAACACGATGAGGCACAATTTTCTTGACTGGTTCTGTGTAGTCATAATACATTTCAAACACACTTTTCTCATCATTACTTTGTTTTTTGACAGCAGATAAGATAGAGCCCTCTGCTCTTGTAAAGTTTCTGATTTTTTCACGAATCTTTGCATCATCTGCAAATTGTTCAGCTAAAATATCTCGAGCACCTTGTAATGCTTCTTCGACATTCGCCACTTCTGTTTCTTCATTAATAAAATCTTGAGCCAATTCTTCGAGTTGTGTGTTTGTATAACTAAATAATACGTTCGCTAAAGGCTCTAGTCCTTTTTCTTTTGCAATGGTTGCTTTTGTTCTGCGTTTTAGCTTATATGGTCGATATAAATCTTCTAACCTTTGTAGAACAGTGGCCGCTTGAATGGCAGTAGATAACTCATCCGTTAGCTTCCCTTGTTCATCGATTAAGCGAATTACTTCTTCCTTACGTTGTTCTATCTGCTGTATGTAGCGGTAACGATCTTCAACTGCTTTAATTTGCACTTCATCTAATGAGCCTGTTGCTTCTTTACGATAGCGCGCGATGAAAGGAACCGTATTTCCCTCTTCAAGTAAATCAATAACTTGTTGTGCTTGCGCGGGTCGCACATTTGTTTCTTTCGCAATTCTTTGCATCAATTGTTTCGCATCCATTTGACTCATCCTTTCTTAACACTTTCTATTTTATCATTAGAAAATCACAACATGCACCCACAATGGTGCATGTTGATGTTTTTCTTTTACTGATATCCAAAAATTTTGCTATTTTATCAGTGCTAGATAATCACAAAATGGTTAAACCAATGGAATTTTCTTGAGTACTAGCTAAAAACCCGTTTTTCTATTACATACAAAAAGCCTACTCCATTTTATTGGAGCAGGCTGCCTGCGATAAATGTTGCATCGTCACCATGTTCGATTGTATGAATTAATGTTTGATGCAAATCATATGCACCTGAACAATTTTGCATTGTTTTTTTAGGGTTGCCTAGTACTACACCGTCTGAATGGAACAAAAACAAATCACCAGGTTTATAGGCGTAGGTTTGGGTTCTAATCTTCTGAGGTCTCCCAGATAAGTACCCCATTACCGGTAGAGGATAAATCATTTTATCGTCATCTCTCCGTGTCATGTAGAACTTAATATTCCCAACACAACTATACTGAATTGTTTTGGCATTAAAATCAACTTTAACAATGGCAACTGCAGCACCACGTTTTTGAAACATTAATACATTGCATCGTAACAGTAATTCATCAATTGTTTCATGGTGATATTGAGTTAAAATCATAGGAATGATTTCAGCTGACTGTCTAGCGATAGGTCCGTTACCTAGACCGTCCGCAATTGCACACAAAAAGTAATCCCCATTCATATACGTAAAGTACGTATCTCCTGATTCACTATTTCCTTCTTTTGCTTCTTGATAGACGAATACTTCTAAATAAGGGTGTCTAATTGAATCCATTAGGATATTCCACCAGCTGCTTGTATGGCATCTTGTAGTTTTTTAATAGCTTTTCGTTGCAATCGAGAAACATGCATTTGAGAAATCTCGAGCTTATCGCCCGCTTCTTTTTGGCTTAATTGATCAATATATGTATACTGAATCACTTGCTTTTCACGTTCAGAAAGAACGCTTAGTGCATTAGCCACTAACATTCGTTGATCCGTTTTCTCGAAACCATCGTCTTTTTGACCAATAACGTCAAATAGAGTGATACTACCACCGTCTGAATCAGATTCAAGCGAGTGGTCCATGGATAGCGCTTGATAGCTTCTTCCCATTTCCATTGCTTCTAATACATCGTCTTCTTCGACTTCTAGAAATTCTGCGATTTCAATAACTTTAGGAGATCGTTGAAGTTCAGTAGTTAAGGTCTCAACAGCTGACTTTATTCTTGGTCCCAATTCTTTTATACGACGAGGCACATGTACTGCCCACGTCTTATCACGCAAAAAGCGTTTGATTTCGCCAATGATCGTCGGAACAGCGAAGGCTTCAAACGTTCTGCCAAATTCGGAATCGTATCGACGAATTGCACCAAGCAAACCTAACATGCCTACTTGAACAATATCTTCGTGATACGATTTCCCATTTGAGTATTTGCGTGCAATTGATTCAACTAAACGTTGATAATTTAACACTAAATTCGTTTGTGCATCTTCATCTTCTGTTTCTTGATATGCTTTAATCCACTCTAAAATCTGTTCTTTTGTTTGATGATTAGGAGGAGATAGTTTCGACATTCTCTTCCACCTGCTCTTCTCCGACATATTTTGTCATAAAGACAGTTACGCCATCTTGATGGTGGACTTTCACCTCATCCATCAATGTTTCAATTAAATACAGTCCAAGTCCACCTTCGCGTAAAAATTGAACTTCTTGGTGTTCATTGTAAGGGCCAACTTTGGCTTTCGTTTCTTCAAAGTTAAAGCTCTTGCCATGGTCTGCCACCATAATTTCAATTTTATCTGGGTAAAGTGCACAGCCAACAACTACTTCGCCTTCGTCCACTCCAGAATAAGCGTGTTGCACTGCATTTGTAATCGCTTCAGAAGAAGCAATTTTCAAATCTTCTATATCATCGTAGGTAAAGCCGATTCGACTTGCTAATCCCGAAATAGTTAAACGAGCAACGCCTACATATTGTGGTTTAGCTGGAACCCTAATTTCTACGTAATCAAATGGTCTCATGATTAGTTTCCACCTTTATCTTCTGTTTCAATATCCATGATTTCTCCAAGGCCTGTAATGTCAAATAATCGTTTTAGACGAGGCGATAACCCCGTTAACTTAACATGTCCGTTGGCTGCATTAATATTTTTAAAAAACGCAACAATAACCCCAAGTCCAGTACTGTCCATATATGATACTTCTGACATGTCTAATTCAGCTAATAAGCCATCTTTCGCCTGCACTGTCGCCAATTTTTCGCGCAATATAGGTGCAGTAAAAGCATCGATTTCTCCACTAATAAAACCTTTTACGAAGTTTCCTTCTTCTTTTATCACAACTTGAACATTCATTAATAAACACCCCGTCCATCTACTGTATCTTTCATATACTCCTTGGTTACCACTATTTCACGAATTCAAAACCTTTTAACTCGTTTTTTTGAAAATAACGAGTGTAAAGTCATCACGAAGCTCAAAATTCTGCATCTTTTCTAGTTCTTTAAAAACGGAATCCACAATCGTTTGTGCACTTTCTTCATGTAAAGAATGAATTAATTCGGCAATAATTTCTTGTTCAATGAAGCCATCCTCAGTTCTACACTCGGTTACACCATCTGTCATCATGACAACAAAGTCACCCGTCTCCATTTTCACTTCGTGCTGCACATAAGTAACATTAGGAACTACACCTAACAATAGTCCTTTTGCATGCAACTCTGAGAATTCGCCTTTTTTAGCATCGAAAAAAAGAGCAGGTTCATGACCTGCTGATGCGTAAGTAAAGATGGAATTTTCAACATTATAGCGACCATAGAACATGGAAATGAACATATCATCATTGACACTTTTTTCAACAATGCGATTGATAATATCTAATACTTTCTTCGGATCTGAAGTTGCATCCTGTAGACTATCCATCCCGTACTTAATCATGGACATGCACAGTGCTGCCGGAATTCCTTTGCCAATAACATCAGCAACTGCAACACCCGCATTGTGATAGTTATCGCTAAGGAAGTATATATAATCCCCATTCATTTTCCTTGCAGGTACTGATACTAGACCAATCTCAAGACCACTTAATTCAGGAACAGTTGTTTTCAACAGAGTTTTTTGAACGTTAGCCGCCAAATCCATTTCAACTTTCATTTCTTCTTGCTGTTGAATGAGACTTTGATGTTCTGCATGAGCAAGTCCATATCGAATCATCATTTCGATTAACAAATCAAATGAATGCCAAACATTCATTGGCAACTCAGGATACATTTCTTCCAAGGCTACCTTATGTATGCTAATTACATCCTCAGGGGCTATGTTTTTTTGTATGAGTTGACGACTAAAGTTCTGCCCCGCATATAAGTTTTGCTCCGTTTGGCGCATTACATATTGTCTGAGTATTTCTTTATACTGCCGTCCAATTTCTTGAGGCATTTAACCTAACCTCCTAACGAATCCACTTAGTTGCTTTAATAACAGTTCCTTCGCCTAAAACTGTTTCTATTTTAAAATCATCCATTAAACGTTTGACCCCAGGCATACCAGCGCCCAATCCACCAGAAGTAGAGAAGCCATCTTCCATCACTTTGCGAACATCGGGAATTCCTGGTCCTTCATCTGATGCGATAATAATAATACCAAATTTTCCGCCCTCTGAAATACGTTCAATTTCGATTTTACCTTTTCCTGCATATAGGTAAATATTACGAGCTAGTTCACTAATTGCAGTTGTAATACGTGCTTGGTCAACCGTGCCAAAGCCGACTTCTTTTGCTTCGTTACGACCAAGTTGCCTTGCCGCAACAATGTCCCACTCAGTTAAAATTTCTACAGAAGAGCGATAGCTCATAATTATGCCTCCAATTCTCGTTGGAGTTTTTCAAGACCATTTTCTAAGTCTAAAGCTGTCATAACGTCTTCTAAGCGAATACCTAATTCAATCAGTGTAATAGCTACTGCAGGTTGAATTCCTGTAATCACTACTTTTGCACCCATTAAACCAGACATACTTATTACGTCTCCGAGAACCTTAGCAATAAATGAGTCTATAAAATCGATTGGCGTAAGATCAATTACAACCCCACGTGCACTTGTTTCGTGCATTTTAGTTAATAAATCTTCTTGGAACTGAAGAGCAGTTTGATCATCTAACTCCCATTGAATAGAAACAATAAGACAATCTTTTAATTTCAAAATAGGAATACGTAAGTTCAATCTTCTTCCACCTCCACGATTTTACGGTTCGTCCAAGCTAAGGCTTGTTCAACACCTCGCTGTAATGTGCTTGTTGTTGTGAAATCTTTTAAGTTTATTCCTAAAGTAACAATCGTTTGTGCAATTTCAGGGCGAATTCCAACGAGCATACATTTCGCACCTACTAAACGAACTGCATCAGCAGCTTGGATGATGTGATGTGCTACCATCGTGTCAACTACAGGTACACCTGTAATATCTAGTAAGACAACTTCAGCTCGGTGTTTAACTACACCTTCTAATAAGTTTTCCATTATTAATTTTGCACGTTCCGTGTCAATCGTTCCGACAAGTGGCATAACCGAAATTTTATCAAAAACAGGTATTAGGGAAGCTGAAAGTTCTTGAAGCGCAATTTTTTGTAATTGCACTGTCCGTTCCCATGTTTTTGCATACGTTTCAACAATTCCATCTCGCATTGGTGTAATCCAAGCTGCGAATACCATGACATACTCTTTCATATTTTGTTCTGTAATTGTTTCATTTTTTTCTAACATTTCATAAACGATGTGAGAGAAGTGATTGATTGCTTTCATGACAAAGCTGATTGACCAACCAAAACGCACCACTTTATTAGTAAATTCTTTTAAGCGGTTATCGTAATTGTTTTCACCCTCGAATAGATTAGAAATCATCAATTCCGCAAATTCACGACTCGTTTTATCAATGACCTCTTGAGACATCACTTGAAAGAAGCGTTCTTCTGAGTCATCTTTCATCATTTCTTGCCATCTATATAATATTTCATCAAGATTATCTTGAATGAATGTAGCCATATTTTTATTCATAGTCAGCGGTGAAGCCTCCTCAATATATTTTTTCCTACCTATCATTGTATACGAAATCTGCCAACTACACACGTTTTTTGTCTAATTTCAAAAAAACACCGTACGGAAAAAATTCCGCACGATGTGTGTGTCTTCATATGTATGACTAAAACTTTACAAGGCCAAGACTTATTTCAAGCGCCTCATCTACCTCTTCCATCAGCACATCATCTAGCTGCGTAATTTTATCCGTCAGCCGCGATTTATCAATCGTACGCAATTGTTCAAGCAAAATAACGGAATCCCGTTCAAATCCATACTTTTTAGCATTGATTTCTACATGCGTTGGTAATTTTGCTTTTTGAATTTGCGCGGTGATAGCCGCTATGATGACTGTTGGGCTGAAACGATTTCCTATATCGTTTTGAATCACCAGAACGGGTCTAGTCCCACCTTGTTCAGACCCGACTACTGGCGATAAATCAGCAAAAAAAACGTCACCACGTTTTACGTTCAAGACTTCATCCTCCGCTTACGAGACGCTCCACAGTATGCTCCGCTTCATATTCCAAATGTAAACACTCGCTTGCAATGGACAAGTTAATATGCGACATTTCTACGTAGCCTTTTATCATCGCTTCTCGTATAAGATTTGGTTGAACCTGTTTAATAAGTTTTTTTGTCGAAAAATAAACAAAATCTTCTGGTCCAGCAAGTTGTTGCTCTTTCTGTCTATCAAGATCGCTCACAAATTGTCTTGGAAGTTTCACAATAACTTCCTTTGTTTCTCTCTTTTCATTCACAGTCAACACCTCCGACAAACCCGTCCCTCTTTTCAATACTTTTATATCTTACCATTCAAAACGTGCAATGAGAAGACAAAGAAGGAAAATATCTGACAATATTTTTAGAATAGTCGGTTTTTGTCGAACACTATGATGTGTATACCCTAGGCACTCGATTCGTAAGTACGCAAGGAATTTCGTACGAAATTGTCTGTAGTTTTTGCGCCCATTCTTCAATGGAAATTAGTTCAGATCCTTGTCTTCCAATTAACACGACAGGTTCACCTATAGGTACCTGTCCATCTAAACGAACCATACATTGATCCATGCAGATTCTGCCGATAATTGGCATCCTTTTCCCTTGGATTAACACTTCTTGACCACTCAGTCCTCGCAGCATTCCATCTGCATAGCCTATAGGAAGAGTAGCGATCCACTCGTCTTTTTCGGCTGTATAGGTGGCTCCGTAACTGATGGTTGACTCTTCAGTTAGTTGTTTAACGTTGACGACTTCTGTGTACAAACTCAAGGCTTGACCTAATTGAAAAGGTAGTTCATCTCTGACATAAGCAGAGGGTGATAATCCATACATTGAAATACCGAAGCGTACTGCATCAAATAAAGAATCTTTATGCATCAATGAAGCTGCACTATTTGCTGCGTGGATGCACCTTGGTCTTTCAGGAAAGAGTTGTAAAAACGTTTTAAACTTCGCGAGTTGTCGTTTGAACTGTCCCGCATTTTCTTCATCAGCCGTCGCAAAGTGCGTAAAGACACCATCTATCAGCACATCTGGTCGTTGACGAATGGTTTGAAGAAGCAAGCTTAACTCTGATTCCGTTGTAACGCCTAACCTGCCCATGCCGGTGTCGATTTTAATATGAATCTTCAACTTTTTGGGTAAGGTCGGAATGTGAAGAAACCAATCTTTTTGAAATACAGTGATCGTAATATCATGTTCACTTGCTATAACAGCAAAAGCAGGAGGAGATGCACCCAACACAAGAATGGGCGATTCGATGCCAAGTAACCGCAATCGAATCGCTTCATCAGGTGTTGCAACAGCTAGCATGCTAGCTCCAGCTTCTAATGCAGCTTTTGATACTTCTAAATCTCCATGGCCATAGCCATTTGCTTTAACAACAGCGATAACCTGAACGCAATGATGAATATGTTTCTTCAAATTTAGTATGTTCATTTTTATCTGATTCAAATCAATTTCTGCATATGTTGGTCTATAAAAATTAGTAGGTTGCATCTTCATTCCTCATTTAGGGTTCGATAGTTAGTATGATCGGTTTATTTTAAATCAGATGCCGTCATTGAAGAGGCAACTGTCATCATTTCTTCACGTGACATTGAATTTGATGCTAAGAAGAATTGAACGCCATCTTGTTCCCAAGAGATGGATTGATCTGTAATTGCGCCAATTGCAAAACCTAAATCGGCTGGATCACCAGGTGCAAAAACAGGAACTAAATCCACGGATTTCTTCGTAATTGGTGATTGGATAATTGTGAAGTCTTTGTTGCCACCATATGTTAAGATCACGCGTTCTTGCGTATCATCTTTAATTACTTTTTCTTCAAGCATATCTACGCCTTCCCATTGTAGAGAAGGATAATGTGTTTGGAATACTGGTAACTCTACTTCAGCACCAGCTGTTTCATTTTCAGTCGTTTCTTCTGCTGGCATGTCTGCTTTGTAATCAGTAGCATTTCTAGATGTACCTAAAGTAATTTTATCAAATGTAATCAGAATTTGTTGTTCTTTTTGATCATTTAAAATTGACACTTTTGTTGGAAGTAATGTTTTCTTACTGATATAAATTTGTTGAGTTGGTAACATTTTTTGATGACTGTTTCTAGTTTTCGTTTCAAAAATATACGAATTCTTATTTTCAGTCATGACAGATTCTTTATCAGCTTTAATGTCTTTTGCAAGAGAACCAATTAAGTAGGCTTGGCTATTTTTTTCCGGCCAGTCACTCTGGAATTTATAAGTCTTCCCTAATGTTGGCGTGATAACAAATACACCTTCTTTATTTCTTACAATTGTTTGTGATACATCTTCACCTGTTTGACTAACCTTCACACGATAAAACTCAGGTTTCGTGTGCCATACACTCACTTCATACAAACGAGGTTCTGAACCGGTACTGATTTCCATCTTGGCGTCTAACTCATACCCCTTTGTTTCCACCCACTTACTACTTAACTTCTTCAATACGTCCTCTTTTGACTCAGTACCACAAGCTGATAAGAAAACCACTAACAATATTACTAATCCTGCAAATAAACGGTTGCGCAATAAATTCACCCTTTCTCATATCGATGCGTTAAAACATCTTATGAAAGAGGGACAGGGATTATTCAACCAATATTACTTGTGCTGCAGCGAATTGTTTTGTATGAGTGATACTAACATGACCATTTACTTCTTGTCCTTTAAAATAGAGTAGTGGTTTTCCATCTTTATTTGGCAACACTTCTATATCTTGAAAGCTGCAATTCTTACCAATTCCTGTCCCATTCGCCTTTGCAAATGCTTCCTTAGCAGCAAAACGCCCAGCTAAAAATTCGACTTGTCTCGTGTCATTTAATTGCTCAAATCGTTCCATTTCTCGAGTAGTTAAAATGCGTTCTTTAAATTTCGAAGTACGCTCGTGTGCAGTTATAATTCGTTCAATTTCCGTCACATCTAAACCGATTCCTGTAATCATGAAACACTTCTCCTTTCAACCATATGCCATTTCGCGGTATAATACACACATACAAATTTGAGGTGAATATATGTTTAGTCGTACAGAAAATTTTTCACAGTACATTAAGTTTTACCCAGTGGCTTCTGCCATTATCGCACTCAACGTCATTATTTATGTATTATCTATTATTCCGTTTGTTGGTGATTTAATATTCAACTATGGCGCGGGGGCTAATTATTTAATCTCTGATGGCCAATGGTGGCGCTTTATTACTCCTATGTTTTTACATGCTGGGTTTTTGCATTTGCTTTTCAATATGTTTTCATTGTATTTGTTTGGACCAGAACTTGAAAAGCTTGCAGGTAAATTGCGTTTCTTAAACATTTATTTTATGGCTGGATTATTTGGAACTGTCGCTACATTCCTTCTACAAGACGCTTCGTATGTACATGTTGGAGCTAGCGGAGCTATCTACGGACTTCTCGGAGCATTTGGTGCACTTGTCTATTATGCACGAAATACATTACCTCAACTTAAACAAATCATTTTACCGATTATCGTCATCAGTATTATTATGACGTTCTTAACACCAAACATAAATGCTACTGCCCATTTAACTGGACTGGCTGTTGGTTTCTTAATCGGATTAAGTTACTTTCATCCAAAACGCATTGTCGGTTGGAAAAAAAGAAAAAGATAGGACAGCCCTTATTGCGGCTGTCCTTTTTCTATGTCTGGATTACCTGATGGTTCATACCAAGTCATGACTTCTTCAATATCTTCTATTTGCAAATGATCAACTTGAGCTGATGCGCCTAGCATCCCAGATTTTATAGTTGTTTCAATAGAGGCAAGAGCTTTTCTTTTTTGAAAAGGACTTTGTCTCATCTCAAGAGATTGCATACGTTTCTTTTCAATAAAGAACGTGTATTTACTAATACTTCGATATCTTAATGAAAGCTGATTTCGAGCGAGACTAAGGCCTGCTGATCGATGTTGCCATAAGCCAAGTAACACAAAGATTGGACCTAAAAGTAGTGAAAATAAGCCATACGGATAGTAGAAATAACTAATGCCTACTATCACTGGAATCACCCAAATAAAGTCGAGACGATAATAAAATGGTTTAGCCCGTTTTGGTGATGTTGTCCATACGGGTTCAAAGTCAAAATCAGCAAACAGTTGATTTAGTGGTTGCTTGATTTTGCTTTTCTTGACTAGTGGAAACAATCGAATTTTCTTGTCTTGATCATCTATCGATCCCCCAGCACTTTCTACTATTACCGTACAGTATCCAAACAGTTGTCTTAATGGGTTCTCAACAATCCGAACACCTTGAACACGGCCAATTGGTATCGTGACTTTTTTCTTTTCCAATAACCCACGGGTCAGTACAATCTGATCATTTTCTTGAATAATAGTAAACTGATAATAATTGAGTGTGGTAAGAATCACAGAAATAATCCATGACAATAGTAAAAATGCAAAAACACTAAAAGCAATGATGAAAAAACCAAACTTTAAAAACACGACTACTTCATCGTAAATCACATCATACGGTATAATATCGGAGAATTGTGTCATAAACACGGCAACCCCCGAAAACACAACACCAATACCTCCAGATGTAGCTGCAAGTATGAGTATATCCTTCATCGTCATTTTAAATATGGTGACACTTTCATTCTTTGGCTCTTCATCCAAGTGGCTTTCTGTCGCTTCTTCCACTCCAATAGACGTCTTGCTTAATTTACGCTTTTTCGCAAAAGCTAATTCCATTTCAATTTGTTTTGCAGCTTCTTTTGTGATGGCTGTCAGTTCTGCTTCGGCTTCCGTTGTAGAACCCGAACCCGCTGTCTCAACCGTAACTTTTACCAGTTTAAACGGACGATGCAAGATGCTTTCTGTGTAATTGAAACTTTGGATTCGTTCAAAAGGAATGTATCTTTTCTTCTTCACAAACAATCCATATTCAATCCGTAATTCATCCTCTTCAAACCAATAAACAAAACGTTTCCACTTGATAATTCCGCTTATTAAAATGAACGTCAATACCAGTATCCCTATTATATAAGGGATATAATTAGTCCAATGCCCATCTGAAGAAGACTTCCCTTGAAATCCATTTGCTACAAAAATAATAACAAAAGGAAAGATCAGATCTTTTAAGCCTTTCACGAAATTAACAACTGCAGAAATCGGATGAAGCTGATAACGTTCTTTAGACATCATCTTCCGCCACCCTTGCAAGTGTCGATATACGACTTCTTAATTCATCGGCTTCACTTGTGATCAGAGCTGGTATCGTGTGATTTGTTGCAGCCGTCGAAATCGTAATGGAAGCTAAATCATATTTTCGCAAAATTGGGCCTTGTTGTGTGTCTACATGCTGTACGCGAACCATTGGTACGAGGGTTCGAGTGACAATAAACAATCCATGTTGAAGTTCGATTTCTTGTTCCCGAACTTCATATCTCCACCTTAACCAGCGCAATCTTGGAAATAGATAAACAAATAAATATGTATAAAGTAATGGGAGCAACAGACAAATGATCAATACCCACAGCGGACCTTCTAACCACCAATTTAATATTCCTGCACCTATCGCAATTAACAAGATAACAGTTGAGTGCATCACTCCATACAACCGCCAAACTTTTAATCCTTTAGGTGATATTTGATTCATTGGTTCATTCCTCATCTAAACACCTACTTTCTCTCTATGTATACGATTTTACAGCAAAAATGTTTCATTTTAAATGCATACCTTCCCAATTTATAGATACTCTATTTCATTTCCTTTAATAAAAGCTCTGTTGATTTCCATTACAATGCCCTACCATGTTTCGAAGTGACGAAGATTCTTGGCGCTCGCCATAGGAGACCTTAGCAGTTTTACGGAATATCAAACATAGCCTACAAAAAAAATCACAGCCCAATTGGACTGTGATTTTTGAATAGTTATGATTAGCTTTCGCGACGTGATGATGAACGTGGACGTCCACCGCGTGCAGAACCTTCACGTGGTGCAGATGAAGAAGAAGAACTTCCATCACGAGCTCCCGCGCTAGTACGACGAGCTCCACTACGTTCAGAACTACGACCAGAACCTGATGAAGGGCGTCCGCCACTGCTACGGTTGTTGCCTTTATAGCCACCGCCACCACTGCGTCCACCTCCGCCACCAGCACCACGAGATGGTAATGGACGTTCTTCAGAGATTGATACTGGAGTATCACTTGGTTCACGAGTCATTGATTTTAATGCAGCTGCAACAACATCAATTGCCTCATATTTTTCAAGTAATTCCGTTGCGAATGCACGGTAATCACCGATATTGTTTTTGTCTACCATTTCTCCAAGTGATTCAACAGCTAAACGTTGTTGACCAACTAGAGCCTCATCAGAGCTTGGTGGACGAAGTGGTGACATACGTTTTTTCGTTGTTTCTTCAACGATACGTAGGTAACCCATTTCACGTGGAGTAACAAAAGTTACTGCCACACCACTTTTACCTGCACGGCCTGTACGACCAATACGGTGAACATAACTTTCAGGATCTTGAGGGATGTCATAGTTATAAACGTGAGTAACGCCTGTAATATCAAGACCACGTGCAGCTACATCAGTAGCAACAAGGATGTCAATTTTGTTTTCTTTAAACTGTTTTAATACAGACATACGTTTTGATTGGCTTAAATCACCGTGAATACCTTCAGCAATATAACCACGAATGCTTAATGCATGTGCTAATTCATCAACGCGGCGTTTTGTACGACCAAAAATGATCGCAAGTTCAGGTTGGTGAACATTGATAACGCGAGAAAGAATATCGAATTTTTCACGTTCATGAGACTTAACGTAGAATTGCTCGATGTTTTCTACTGTCATTTCTTTTGATTGAATTTTAACGATTTCAGGGTTTTTCATGAATTTCTCTGCAATTTTTTGGATAGGTTTAGGCATAGTTGCTGAGAATAACAACGTTTGACGTTCTGCCGGACAGCTTTCCATAATTGTGTTGATATCTTCAATGAAGCCCATGTTTAACATTTCATCCGCTTCATCTAAAATAAGCGTTTGAACGTTTTCAAGTTTTAATGTACGACGGTTAATATGATCTAAAATACGACCAGGTGTACCAACGATTACATGTGGGTTGTTTTTCAATGCACGGATTTGACGTCCGATTTCTTGTCCACCATATACAGATAGAATTTTCACACGCTTGTCTTGACCGATTCTGTAGATTTCTTCAGAAACTTGAATAGCCAATTCACGAGTTGGTGCGATAATAAGACCTTGGATATTAGTGTTTTTTGGGTCAATTTTTTCGATCAATGGAATACCAAACGCTGCTGTTTTACCAGTTCCTGTTTGTGCTTGACCGATAATATCGCGGCCTTCCATACCGAACTTGATTGTACCTTCTTGAATCGGTGTTGCTTCTTCAAAACCCATACGTTTTACGGATTTTAATGTTGATGCGCTAATATTTAATTCTGAGAAATTTGTCAAAATTTAATCTCCTTTTTCTTTACAATTGACAAATGGTTACACTTTCAGATGAAGTTGCGGCAAATTCGAGCCTATACGAGGAACGTTCCCGTTACTTAAAATTCTCTGTAGATTATCAGAGGGGACTTATATTTAAAGGAAAGCCCGGTTTTTGCCGAGCGGTTCGATCAGTTGGGAGCATGTTTCAAAGCGCTTTGTTAAACGCGGTCTCTTGTGACTTGTTTTGTAGCCATTAAAAAAACAGCTACGAAAGTTCACAGTTTTGATGTTTGAAACTAAACATCCTACCCTAAAAAATTGAACAAACCGTTATGTTCAAAAAAAAGACCTCTTCATCTTGCGAAGAGTCTTTACACAAAATGTATCCATTGCTCTAAATACCTTAACATGAATAAAGACGATATGCAATTAATTAGCCACAGTCGTAATAATTAGTTTTCTCATTTCTTACCAAAAAATGAAACACTTTCTCAAACCAATCATCACAGTCATTGCTATAACAAATGAGATGCTTCCCACATTCCGATGTGATCAGCTGTTTTTCAGCCGAGCCTAACCGCTCATACAAATACTGGGCAGATGAAAATGGCACGATGCCATCTTTTTGACCTTGAACGATACATACTGGAACTGTAATTGATTCGTAGTAAGGCTCAACCATTTTCACGATACGCAAAAACTCAATCGCTGCTCGAATTGGCGTATGAGTTAATTTGTATTCATATAAATGGTAGAACGTATTGGTCGCAAGTTTCCTTTGTAATGCGTCAACCGTAATATCTTTGATATCTTCTAACAGTTGTCCCGCGCTAATGTATTTTGCGGCTGCACTAAGAAGCACTAAACGATCAACCTTATAACGCATTGACAAGTACATGGCAATTAGGCCACCCATAGAAAAACCGACAATCACAACCCGATCTACTTGTTTTCGTAATAACCGTAAGGCTTGCTCTGCCTCCATCATCCAATTTTCTGCCGTAAATTCATTTAGTGAAAGTGTAGGTCCATGTCCAGGTAACGTAGGAACTTTGACCAACCAATCTGTCTTTTCTTCTATATATTGCACAAATGGTCGAATTTCATACGGACCTCCTGTGAATCCATGAATACATAATATTCCAGTTTTCATGATTTACACCTCCATCATTTACCGTATAGTTGACGGAATCCTGCCCGTAATTTATCAACTGCTTCAACAAGTCGTTTGTCTTTCGTTTCTTGTCTCTTTGCTGATAACAACCATTCTAGATACTGTTTCTGATACCCAAATGGTAATTTCTCAAACGCCTCGAGAACACTTTGTCTTTCAAAAGTTCCGCGAATCTCTTCTGTCATTTCATTATTAACCGGGACAACTTGTTTCGAGTTTGACATTTTCTCTTCACATCGCTTTGAGGTCTAAATCGCATAGCTGACCAATCCACATACAACGCAATCTATGCAATCCCAGCAAACCCTTTCGCTTAAACTACTTCCCAACCAAAATCACGGTTAAGATTTTTAAAAAGTTTTGAGGATTTTTTTGGATATGCAATCCAAATCATTGCATCTTCTTTTAACGCTATAAAAAGTCGCTTCGTGCGTATGTAAATGATCAATCGATGTAGCAAATAAAAGCCCAAATGAATACAAGCCATCTTTAGGCTGTGTATCCATTTCGGCAGTTACATAATCTGGTGAAGGAGATTCCATCACTAACAATCTTTGTTCGACGGTATTTTTAGCTTCTGTTTATTGTCTAGAATCATACGAATTTCCTCACTTCTTTTGCTCAGTCAATAACGTTTTCTAGAGCCATACCACGAGAACCTTTTACTAAAATGATTGAATTTGGAGAAGTACCGGATTTTAACGTTTTACGAATCGGTTCATAGTCACTTTCGGACCAAATTACATTACCTTCAAACATTGTGTGTAATTTTTCATATAACCACTTCATTCGAGGTCCATATAAACAGACTCCCGCAAAATCATGTGGTGAGATATAGTCGGCCAACTCTTCATGATAAGCTTTTTCCTCGTCACCTAGTTCTAACATATCACCAAGAACTAGCCATTTTTCTGGTCTAATCGTCGTTTCACGAATAAAAGTAATGGCTGCTTTCATGGATGTAGGTGCTGCATTGTACGCATCATTAATAAATAACGAACCGTTTTTTGCAGGAATGACTTCCATGCGCATATCTGTCAGTGAGACGTTTTTTAAAGAATCTTTAATTTGTTCATTAGTTAAACCCGCTTTTTGGGCAATTAATATCGCCACCAATGCATTCTTCACTTGATGTTTTCCTAGTACAGGAATCATAAAGCGAGCATCAATTAAACCAGTTACATTAAACTCACTGCCATTTTCCGTTGCTTCGATGGATTGAACTGACACGTCATTCGACAGATTAGCACCGAAAGAAATCGTTTTAATAGAAGGAAATAAATTTTCACCAGTCATTTTTTGTATGAACGGACTTAAAAGCGGTTCATCCCCATCATAAAATAAACAGCCATTTGGTTGTAAGCCAGTTACGATTTCAAACTTTGCTTTAGCAATTCCTTCACGAGAACCCAAGTCTTGCATATGTGCTTCCCCAATATTCGTAATCGCTACGAAATGTGGTTTTGCCAAAGTGGATAAAAATTCAATTTCTCCATAGCCACTCATACCCATTTCAAGTACGGCAAAATCTGTATCTTCGTCTAGAGACAAGATCGTAATGGGTAAACCCAAGTTATTATTGAAATTACCTGCTGTTTTTTGCACACGGAAATAAGGAGTAAGGACGCCGGCAACTAAATCTTTAGTTGAAGTTTTTCCGTTCGACCCTGTAATGCCTATAAATGTAGCTTGATGTTCATTTCTATATGCCCGCGCCATTTGTTGCAATGCTTTTTCACTGTCTTCAACGAATAGTAGCGGTACATCTTTCGGTGGATTCGGTTCATTTGGTTGCCAAAGAGCAGCAGAAGCTCCTTTTTCAAAAGCTTGTGCCACGTATTGATGGCCATTTACTTTTTCCCCTTTAAAAGGAATAAATAAATCCCCAGGTTGAATGGTTTTCGTATTGATAGAAACACCACTTACCAGTACATCTGGTGTTTCCAAACTAATTTCTAGCCATTCCGCTATTGTTTGTAATGATTTCTTCACAAATATTCACACTCAATCCATTGTATATTGTAGTTGTTGTTTTTCTGTATGACGTTCAATTGCTAGTTCGATTAACTGGTCAATTAACTCTGAATAGTTAACTCCAGTATGTTGCCATAATAACGGGAACATGCTGAACGGAGTAAAACCAGGTAATGTATTTACTTCATTAATTAGGACTTCGTCGTTTTCCGTTACAAAAAAGTCTGCGCGCACAAGACCTGAACAATCCAACACTTTAAATGCTTTCATTGCATTGTCTTGTAACGTCGCTTCTACTTCTTTTGAAACTACTGCAGGAATAATCATAGCAGTGTTGCCGTCTTTGTATTTTGCTTGGTAATCGTAAAATGCTTTTAACGGTTTGATTTCGCCAGGAACAGAACATTTTGGCGTATCGTTACCTAGTACTCCCATTTCAATCTCACGTGCATTGATGCCTTGTTCAATAACGATTTTACGATCATACTTTAAAGCTAAATCTACTGCTTCAATTAACTCTTCCTGATTAGAAGCTTTACTAATGCCGACGCTTGAACCTAGGTTTGCAGGTTTAACAAACAATGGCCAAGCAAGTTCTTTTTCAATTTTCCCAAGCCAGAAGCTTTGGTCATTGCGCCATTCTCTGCGAATGAAATGTACGTACGGTACTTGTTTTAATCCGGCGATAGTAAATAGTTGTTTCATTACTACTTTATCCATTCCCGCTGATGAAGCTAATACACCATTGCCGATGTATGGAAGATTTAATACTTCAAGTAATCCTTGAACCGTTCCATCTTCCCCGTTAGGTCCATGTAGAAGCGGGAAAATCACATCTAAAGATTCTTCATCTATTTCTTGATGAGAAGGTAAAAAACTTGAAATATTGTTTGGTAGACTTTGATTTGTTGTATTTTCAAATTGTAATTGTTCAATGGTATCTATAGGTGCAACTAACTGGTTACCTTTTCTCCATTCGCCTTCTTGTGTAATGTAAATTGGAAATACATCATACTCATTAAAATTTAATGCTTGAGTTACTGCACGAGCCGTTGATAATGACACTTCATGCTCAGCAGATTTTCCGCCATATAATAAACCGATTCTTTTTTTCATTTTTGTATACCTCCACGTATTGGATCCTTTTATTTTAACATGAACTTTATTTACCCATAAACACATAGTAGAAAAACACGACTTCCTTACATACTGGTTTTCTTATACTATCCAAAAATCTTAACATTGTTATCACTATATAAAAACAATCCCTTGCGCTCATCTTTGCAAGGGATCGTGTTTAAAAACGGATCGTTTCATCCGGACTTTGTTTCATGACTGCAGTTAATTCGTCCCATATTTCATCTGGATATACCGATTCTGGTAATAAACGGATTTCTAGATCATATGAAACTTTTGATTTTTCTATCTTGTATAATGACAGAAGAACGCCTTCTTTCAACAATGGTTTATGTGATATAAATTGCTCCATAGTGAGTTCAGGGTAGCCTTCTTTTTGTTTCCGACGCCAAAAAGGGGCGCCTTTTTCTTTATCACGTACTACTTGATTTAGTATATTCACGACTAAATGGAGTGAATCATTCAGTTCACGGAAATAAATTTTCGTCATACTTTCTTCTTCGTTGGACAGGTACACAAAACGATTTTGAAGTTGATAATAAAACGGTGAACGAATCGGCTCTTTTTTATGTCCGATATATAATAATTCAGCTTGTTCTTGAGACGTTAACATATTAAGCTTCCGTTCATCCTTAAAATCAATCCATCTCAAATCGCTCGGGTTATCCATAAATTCTTTTGTAAAAGATAAAACTTCTTCATCAGGAACGAACTCTAACTGTGTGTGCATGTTATATGAGCTGTCTTCGTATTTATGTTTTAGTAATAATAAATGGTTAAACGGCCCCAGACTTTTAACAAATTGGTGCATCGTTAAACCACTGAACATTACAAACTGATCAGCTTCGTTCATATGTATATAAATATGGTGAAGAAAATCTTCTGTATCACGTGCCTTTTTCACCATGATCATCACTCCATTCCTCCTTACATTATAAGCCCATTTTGTGAAGAATGAAACATTTGAGCACTTGAATCGTCAGTACTTACTGCACAAGCATTTATAAGTTTTTTACGGTATAATTAATAGGTTATAACTTCAAAATAGAAATTTAGGTGACAACTATGGAAAATAACAAAGGTTTTGCGGACCGCTTCGACTGGACGCTAGCTTTTATTGTATTACTTCTTTTTATCGTTAGTTTGTTTGCGATCTCATCTGCACAAACTTCAGGACAATATCCAATCAACTTTATCCCTCGCCAAGCCTTCTGGTACATTGTAGGAGCAGCAATTATTGGTTTTACTATGTTTTTCGAACCAGAACAATATAAAAAGATGTCTTGGATTCTTTACGGAATTGGCATTCTCGTGTTAATCGCACTTGTTTTAGCACCTGGCGGAGACGGGCAAATCGCTGAAGAACGTGGTGGTGCGAAGAGTTGGTTCCATTTACCTGGTATTGGGAGCATTCAACCTTCTGAGTTCATGAAAACTTTCTTTATCTTAACGATGGCACGTATGATTAGTAAACATCACGAAACATTCGTCTTGAAAACGTTAAAAACAGATTTGTTCCTTCTCGGCAAAATTGTGTTAACTGCAATAGTTCCTTTACTATTTATTATGCAGCAACCAGATTTAGGAACATCCCTTGTGTTTCTTGCGATCACCGCAGCCATGGTTATTGTAGGGGGTGTCACTTGGAAACTGATACTACCTATTTTCGCAGGAACTGCCGTATTAGGCGGCGCCTTACTTTGGATGGCAGTCTATATGCAAGACTTCTTATCGGATAAATTCGGTTTTAAACCGTATCAATTTGGTCGTGTCTATTCTTGGCTAGACCCTTATTCTTACTCTACATCTGAAGGGTATAATTTAATTAATGCCATGACAGCCATTGGCTCTGGGGAAATTACCGGTAAGGGCTATCAAGGTCGTGAAGTGTATGTTCCTGAAAATCATACTGACTTTATCTTCACTGTTATCGGAGAAGAATATGGTTTTATCGGAGCCAGTATTGTGGTTAGTTTGTTTTTCTTATTAATTTACCATTTAACAAAAATCACGTTGCAGTTAAAAGATCCTTTTAGTACATATGTATGTGCTGGTATCATTGCCATGATTACGTTCCATGTATTCCAAAATATCGGCATGACTATTCAGTTGTTACCGATTACAGGTATCCCGCTTCCTTTCATTAGTTACGGTGGTAGTTCGTTGATGGGTAATATGCTTGCCCTCGGATTGGTCTTTAGTATGAAGTTCCACCATCGTACGTATATGTTTGGTTCTTCTGAAGATGAATAAAAATAGATATGAAGTAACCAACAAAACCTTATACTCTTAAGCAAGAAGGTTTTCAGTGCGCTTCGGACGTATCTGCTGCTGCACTATATTCTAGAGAATAAAGAGTCGGGCTTGTGACTTCGTCACTCGCCCTACCCTCTTTTTTTAGATAATTTTGCTGCGAGGATACTTCCTTCGCTCCCTTACAACCTGTTTGCTCAGATTTTTATTGTTTAGGTTTACTAGTGAAACGTTGATTACTTTAGGTAGATATTCGGCCGAAGATGATATTTCGGCCTCTTTCAGCTTATTTTATTTCAGACCACTCGGCTAAAATTATAAGACCGTTTTACAACTTCTCTTCTGGAGCAAGAAGGTTTTCAGTGCGCTTCGGATGGATCTGCCGCTGCATTATAATCTAGAGAATAAAGAGTCGGGCTTGTGACTTCGTCACTCGCCCGACTCTCTTTTTTTAGATAATTTTGCTGCGAGGATACTTCCTTCGCTCCCTTACAACCTGTTAGCTCACATTTTTATTATTTAGGTTTACTAGTGAAACGTTGATTACTTTAAGTAGATATTCGGCCGAAGATGATATTTCGGCCTCTTTCAGCTTATTTTATTTCAGACCACTCGGCTAAAATTATAAGACCGTTTTACAACTTCTCTACTGTAGCAAGAAGGTTTTCAGTGCGCTTCGGATGGATCTGCCGCTGCATTATAATCTAGAGAATAAAGAGTCGGGCTTGTGACTTCGTCACTCGCCCTACTCTCTTTTTTTAGATAATTTTGCTGCGAGGATACTTCCTTCGCTCCCTTACAACCTGTTAGCTCACATTTTTATTATTTAGGTTTACTAGTGAAACGTTGATTACTCCAAGTAGATATTCGGCCGAAGATGATATTTCGGCCTCTTTCAGCTTATTTTATTTTTGACTACACTTTTTTTAGAAAATCAGCTTTCGTCAGTACTCAATACTTGGGGGAGTGTTATTGAAAAACAGTCTCCCCAAAAAATACGGTAGTAGCCGAAATTATATTTCCTGCTAATTGATTTGTTGAAGAGAGTGATAGTTCATTAGTAATAAGTGGAGAAAAATAAGTCTTTTATCTACACCGAAATTCGAACAATAGTAACCAGTTATAATCGTCTGTCTAACACATGATGAATTTATGGGTGATTGGAGTGAAAGGCGGCGACTCCTGCGGGAATAGCATGAGCTGAAGACCCCGCAGGCGAGCTTGCTCGTCGAGGAGACTGAGGCCATGCCCGCGGAAAGCGTCCGCCTGGAACGGAAATCAACCTCTACTAAATATAAAAAGGGAACTGCCCTTAGTCATATTTCATGACTTTTAGGACAGCTCCATTCCTTATTATTTTGTAGATATCGGTGGAGCAAATAGAAGTCTAAAGCTACCTGAAAACCTTTTCGTGTCAGTGAATGTAATCAAGTTTTCACATTAGCTCATTCATTCTGTTTAAGCCTAGTTACAACCACCACATATCAGCAGGTTGGTCTTTAATGACAACTGTTTTCAAGTTAGACACTGCACGTTGGAAGCCTTCTTCAATGCTCATGATTGGGTCTTCGTGTTCAATACTGACAACATAGTCATAGCCATAAGTGCGAAGGGCACTAATGATGTCTGACCATTCTTGAACTGAATGTCCACAACCAACTGAACGAAAGCTCCATGCACGCGTACGAATATTGTTGTAAGGTTGCATGTCTGTCAGACCATACATATTGACATTGTCTTGGTCGATATACGTATCTTTGGCGTGGAAATGATGGATTGCATTTTCTTTTCCAAGAATTTTAATTGCGCCAACAGGGTCAATTCCTTGCCACCACAAGTGACTTGGATCAAGATTTGCGCCGATGTATTCGTTCGTCGCTTCACGAAGCTTTAACATCGTATATGGTGTATGAACCGAAAAGCCTCCGTGCAATTCAAGGCCGATTTTAACATTTGCTTGTTTCGCGATTTCTGCAATTTCTTTCCAATAAGGAATCAGTTTTTTCTCCCATTGCCAAGTTAGAATATCACCGTATTCATTTGGCCATGGGGCAACAGGCCAGTTTGGATGTTTTGCATCTTCGTCTGCACCTGGAGTTCCAGAGAACGTGTTAACAACCGGCACACCCATTAATTGAGCCAATTTAATGCTTTTTCGCAATGCTTCATCGCTATCTTTAGCTAATGCTGCATCTGGAGAAACAGGGTTCCCGTGACAGCTAAATGCACTGATCGTTAATCCTCGGGAAACTACTGCATCCAAATATTGATTACGTTTTTCTTCATCCTCCAACAGTTCATCAATTGGACAATGGTCAGTACCAGGGTAGCCACCAGTTCCAATCTCAACTGCATCTAATCCTGATGCTTTTACATAATCAAGCATTTCTTCAAATGGTTTTTGGGCAAATAACACTGTAAATACGCCTAATTTCATTTCCAATTCCTCCTTACGTGAACGAAATGGCTTTACCTGTTTCGCTGCTCTTATAAATGGCTTCGATTACTCGGGAAACAGTAAGCGCTTCTTGTGGCTTAACAAGAGGTGTTTGCGTTCCTCTGCAACTTTCAACGAAATTCAACGCTTGTGGAATCCCAGGATCATTGTCGTCTGAAATCCAATATGCTTTCTGATCTAACAGCATGCCGTACTTCGATTGGTACAACACTAACGGGAACACATCAAGTCCACCGTTTGTACCGGATATACTTACTGATTCTTTGTCATCCGCCAAATTAGCCGCCCACGAGGTTTCAAATAATAGCGTAGCGCCATCTTTGAATTTAATATAAGCTGTCGCATGGTCATCTACTTCAAAAGTGGAAGGTTCAAATACACCCCATTGATTAACTACCTCTGGTTGTCTGCTTAATTCGTTGTAAGTAGCACCTGATACTTCTGCAATTTCCGGGAAATCCATCAAATGTAGTGCTAAATCTAGGAAGTGACAGCCAAAGTCAATTAAACTTCCGCCACCTTGAAGATCTTTGTTGGTAAAAACGCCCCAACCTGGTACTTTTCGTCGTCGAATCGCTTGTGCACGAGAAACAAGAGGACGACCAATTTCGCCTGCATCAATAAATCTTTTTGCTGCACGGGCTTCTTTCATGTGACGATAATGATACGCAATCATCAACACTTTTCCTGCAGCTTCCGAAGCATCGATCATTGACTCACATTCTTGTGTGGTCATAGCCATAGGCTTTTCACATAAAACGTGTTTGCCCGCATTGAAGGCCGCAATCGCAATCTCAGCATGGAATTTATTTGGCGTGCAAATGGTTACCGCATCTACATGTTCAAAAAGTTCATCGTATTGTGACGTGTAAAAAGGTATCGAGAATTCAGATGCAACCGAGGCTGCTCGATCCAGATTCACATCACATACAGCTGTTAGTTCAACTTGATCGGTTAATGTCAAAAAGGAGGGAATATGCCTTGAAACTGCAATTCCTCCTACACCTATAAACCCAACTCTCAATTTCCCCATTTTAATCACCTATATCTTCACAATTTGTTTCGTTTCATTTGATTTTATTGCGCCTAAAATAACAAGCAATGACTTTTTACCTTCTTCGCCTGTAATAAGTGGTGCTTTACCCGTCAAGATCGATTCGACAAAATGGTCGATAACGCCAGAAGTGTCTTGACCGCCTTCATCATTGGATTGAATTTGTCCAAGGTTAAGTTCTTCTTTCGTGTGGTCTTTTTTATGGAACACCACAGAAAACTCATTGTCATCTTCTAAACGTAAAACACCATTTTCAGCGTAAATAACCGTCGAATTATCTTCTGTTCCGTTATAAGACCAGCTTGCTGCAAGTGTACCAATGATGCCGCTCTGTGTTTTTAAAATAAGTACGGCATTGTCATCTACGTCTGCGTCTTTCTTCGCGCTGGTTTCAACCATTGCCGCTACTTCCACGATTTCTTCACCTAAAATATAGCGAATCAAATCGGTTTTGTGAACGCCAAGGTCACCCATTGCTCCAATAAATGCTTCATCTTTTTTAAAGAACCAGCTGTCTTTTCCTTCTGCACTCCATGTTTCAGGTCCTGGATGTCCAAAGGCAGTTCTGAAGCTGTATACTTTGCCAAGTTTACCTGAATCGATCCATTCTTTTGCTAGTTGATGAGATTTTACAAAGCGTTGGTTATGGCCAATCATCAATGTTTTACCGCTTTTTTGGGCAGCTTCAATCATTTGATTTGCTTCTTCTTCGCTCGTTGCCATAGGTTTTTCACACAGAACATGCTTGCCTGCTTGTAGGGCAGCAATGGAAATTGGCGCGTGTAAATAATTTGGTGTACAAACACTTACTGCATCAAGATCTTCTTTTAATAGCTCATTGTAATCGGTAAACGTTTTTGTCACACCAAAACTCTTGCCAACTTCTTCTGCTCGAGCTTGATTTATATCACATACCGCAATAATTTCAACTTCATGATGTCCCGCATATTCTACTAAATGTCGATATTTTGCAATGCTTCCTGTGCCGATGACACCCACTTTTAATTTTGCCATAATGTACTATTCCTCCTTGTAGCCTTCAAGCTTTTCTAGTGGCTTTGCATTTCCATAGACTGGGTAGTCTCGTGTTACTGGTGCTGCCCATTTCACAGCATTACCAATAACTTTTTGAATTTGTTTGTTGTAATATGTTGGGTGCGTTTCATGTCCTGGACGGAAGTAGAAAATCTTGCCGTTACCACGTTTGAAAGTTGCTCCGCTTCGGAACACTTCCCCACCTTGGAACCAGCTTAAGAATACCAACTCATCAGGTGCAGGGATATCAAAGTGTTCACCGTACATTTCCTCTTCTTCAAGTTCAATGTATTCGCCAATTCCTTCAGCGATTGGATGACTTGGATCGACAACCCATAGACGTTCTTTCTCATTTGCTTCACGCCATTTTAAATCGCAGCCAGTACCCATAAGTTTTTTGAAAATTTTAGAGAAATGAGCAGAGTGAAGGACAATAAGCCCCATACCTTCCCATACGCGTTTCTGAACTTTCTCAACAATTTCATCACTTACTTCATCATGTGCAAGATGTCCCCACCACAGCAGGACGTCTGTATTGTTTAATACTTCATCTGTTAAGCCATGTTGTGGCTCGTCTAATGTTGCTGTTTTTACATCGAACCCTTGCTCACCTAGTGCAGATGCTAAAACTTGATGTATTCCATCCGGATAAATTTTTCGAACTTCTTCGTGTTGTTGTTCATGACGATATTCATTCCATACTGTAACTTTCATTTATGACACTCCTTTAAAGTAATAGTGTTGATTTCCGTTACAACGCCCTTTATGTTTCGAAGCTAGCGTAGCGATGCAGAAACAGGCGGACGCTTTCCGCGGGCAGTCCGTGAGCCTCCTCGCTCGCTACGCTCACTGTGGGGTCTCACCTGGACGTGCTTATCCCGGTGGAGTCGCCGCCTTTCACTACAATCACCAAAACGAACTGCAACAATCGCTAGGCTTCGAAGTGATTTGGAGTAAGACATTTGCCGTTAGATAGAATAGACAGTCGAGATCGAGCAGAAAACAAGTTGAGCAAAATTATTATTACATAACTTATTTTCGACGAAGGTTACCGTAGCGATGCAACGCACTTTCATGTTTCAAAGCTAGCATAGCGATACAGAAACAGAAACAGAGACATGAGAGCACCGGTTTACGTAGCGACGAGCAGTCTTGGAGCTCCCCTGAGGAAAGCGAGCTGTTTTGCGAAATATCAACACCAAAAGTTAACATAGCTTTATTCTTTAACTGAGCCAGATGTTAGTCCAGCGACTATTCTTCTTTGGAAAATCAATACAAGTATAACAATAGGGATGGTTACAATGACAGTTGCAGCAGATATATCTCCCCAAGGAATTGTAAATTGACTTTGATAGAACGAAATTCCTACTGGCACCGTGCGCCATGCATCTTCTGTGTTGATTGTTAAGGCAAATAAATATTCATTCCACGCGGCAATAAAGACCAGAATACCTGTCGTAAATACACCAGGAGCTGCCAGTGGGAATATAACTTTACGGAATGTTTGAAAAGGTGTAGCTCCATCAAGCTTAGCTGATTCTTCAAGTTCCCAAGGTATCTTTTGGAAGAAAGTAGCTAGAATCCAGATAGCAAGTGGCAAACTGATGGTTATGTAAGGAATCACCAGACCCATATAACTATTACGAAGACCAACTGCTGTAATAAAATTATAGATTGGCGAAATAATCGCGATTTGCGGGAACATGGATGCCGCTAAAATCACCCCTAAAATGAGCCCCTTGAATTTAATTGGCAGTCGAGTCAGTGCATAGGCTGCAATGGAAGCGAAAGCAATCGCGATAATCGTAGTTAAGCTAGATATGATAAAACTATTCATCATATAACGGACTAAAGGACGATTTGTTAATGCATTTACATATGATTCTAACGAAGGATTTGATGTAAACCAATTAAAATTATTAAAAATTTCACCTGGTGGTTTGATCGATGTGAGGAAGACCCAGATGAAAGGGAACATCACGAAAAATACAAACACGACTAGAAATATGTAAAACCAAATACCTGGACGTTTATTCATCTTGATTCCCCCTTATCGACTCGATCGTCCAGCAAAAAGATCTGACCCGATGAATTTAATAAATAGTGTTGAGATAATGGCTACACAAGCAAATACGATGACAGAAAGAACTGAACCTGCGCCAAAGTTTTGTTGCGAGAATAATGTAATATACGCATAAATCGAAATGGATTCCGTCGAGTTAGCTGGTCCACCGCCTGTAAGGACGAAGATTAGATCAAACACTCGGAATGCATCTAATGTACGGAATAATAAAGCTACTAAAATAGCTGACTTTAACATTGGTAATGTGATTTTCCAGAACTGTTGCCACTTATTTGCCCCATCGACTTCAGCTGCTTCATACAAAGAACCTGAAATTGTTTGAAGTCCAGCAAGTAACAGAAGAGCCATGTACGGTGTTGTTTTCCAAACATCTGCAAAAATGACAGAGAACATACCACCTGTACCCGTTGATAATAGAACAGATGCGTCTCGAATTAGGCCAAACTTTTCAAAGTAGTGCGCGACAATTCCTGTTTGACCATCGTACAAGAAGGCCCACATCATGGCAGCAACAGCTGTTGGAATCGCCCATGGAATAAGTACGGATGCACGCACAAGTCCCCGTCCTATAAATAAACGGTTAATGAGCAAGGCAATCAGTAATCCAAGGACAAGTTCAACCCCGACAGATGCTAGTGTGAAGACGAAAGTGTTGCCAAGAGCTTTCCACATACGTTCACTTTGTAAATAACGTGAATAGTTACTAAAGCCAATAAAGTTTGATTCAATAATCGCGCGGTTAGACGAGTTAATGGATCCAGCAACATTTGCTGATGCCGTTTTAAACGCTTCATCTTCAGAATCTTGAGACAGTGTTGTTAGTTCTTCTTCTGCAGTCGTCAAGAATTCTTTATAGTCTTTTGCAAAATCTTTATCGATAGTTGCATATTTTAATTCTCCGTCTGAAATGGCCGTAAAGGAAGCCAGGAGACCTTCAACTTCTTCATATTGGTTGCTTAGTCCGTCTGTCGCTAAAAGGTCTTTATGATAACCTTCAATATCTTGACTAATTCTTTCAGCTACTGCTGCAGCTTCTTCATTTGGTGCTTGACCAGCTAAACCTTCAAGATCTCGAGATAAGTAAAAGAAATCGTTTGCATAGCGCTCCAAATCGACGTTGGATTGTACAAACCTTTCTGAGCGAGAAGGATCATTTAAACGATAGTCGAACAAACTGTTATAAAAAGATTGGGCAACCGGCCATAATGTAATCATGATAACGAGTAGTAGAGCAGGTGCGACCATCAAATAACCAAGTTGTTTTTCACTTAACTCAAACTTCAACTGTATCACCCTCTTATTAATTAATAGAAGGGAAGGCGATCGTTCCACCTCCCCTTTTTATTCGAACTCAAGTCTTAGCTCTACATTTCGTTATTTACTCTGCCATTGCTGCAACAATTTTTTCTTGCATGTTTTTCGCAGCTTCTTCAGGAGTAATGTCTTTTGCAAGTGCTTTAGATAACTCAACTTGCATGATGTCAGAGATTACTGGATAGATTGGTGATACTGGTCTTGGTACAGCGTTTTGAAGTGTTGCTACGAACTCTTCATTTGAAAATAGTACCGCTGCTTCTTTTACTTCTTCATCATCATAAAGTGATTCAATCGTTGGTGCACGTCCGCCTTCAACAGCACTGATTTTTTGACCTTCAGGACCAGACATGAATTTTACGAATTCCCAAGCAGCTTCTTGGTTTTCACTGTAACGGTTAATCATGCTCATCCAACCACCAAGCGTGGCAGCATTCGTGTCGTCCCCAGAAGGAAGGACTGCGAATCCAACATTTCCTGCAACTTTAGAAGCTTCTTTGTCTTCAGAAGTTGACTGCATGTATGGCCAGTTACGAGCGAAAACTGCCTGACCGCCAACCCATGCATTGTTTGTTTCAGTTTCTTGGAAGCTTAAGATATTACTAGGTACGAAATCCGAATTAACGAATTCAACCATTTTTGTAATACCCGCAATTGTTTCTGGGCTATTTACAACAACTTCATTGTTTTCATCTACAACTTCTCCGCCGTATGATGCGATAAATTCAACTGCGTTAGTAATCATTCCTTCATATTGATTGGCTTGCATCAGGTAACCAAATTCAGTTCCTTCTTTGCCTTTCAGATCGCTTGCCATTTCAAAAAGTTCATCCCATGTTTTAGGTGGTGTTTCCACGATGTCTTTTCTATAGAAAAGAAGTCCCGCATCTGTGTATTTCGGCATTGCATATTGGCGACCATTGAAGTTGCCAGATTGAACCGTACCAGGGAAGTATTCATCCATATTGATTCCGTCTGCTTCAATAAAACGATCTAGTTCAAGCGCGTATTGAGCTTGTGCAAATTCAGCCGGCCAGATAACATCCGCATCAAACACATCTATTTCAGCACTTTTACTACTGAAAGTGGTTACGTATTGATCGTGAGATGCGCCAGTGTCTGCTGGCATTTCTTGTTGTTTAACGGTTATGTTCGGATTTTCTTTTTCAAATGCTGCAATTAACTTTTTAGTTGCGCCAGTGACATCTACACCACTTGCATAAACAATTTCAACTTCTTTATCAGATGTATCACCGTCTTTTGTATCCGTTGCTTCGTCATCAGCGCCATTACATGCACCTAAAAGCATACTCATCGTAAGGATTGTTGCACCTGCCATTTTTTTGTTCCAAAGTTTCATGAATAAATCCCCCTTAACGTTTTATGTTGATTGTCTTTCGATTAATTCAATCGGTAATATAATGTCTTGCGCATCATTTATTCGTGTTTTGTTAATGATTTCTATCATCACATCCATCGTTTGATAACCAATGTCTGTTGTAAACTGATTAATTGTAGTAATTTGTGGATCGAGTAGTTCTGCTATGGGCTGGTCATCAAACCCTACAACCGCGAGATCCTTTGGCACATGCCATGAGTTCTTTTTGGCTTCATGGATGATTCCTGCAGCCACTTCGTCACTTCCACTAAATACAGCAGTGGGAGGATTAGACAACGCTTGAATCTTTCGAAAGATGTTTCGTCCATCTTCAATGGTAAAAACATCTCGAAACATCCATTCCTTTACTGGTTCAATCCCCGCTTCTGCAATCGCTTTCAAGTAACCTTTTCGACGATTAACAGAAACACTACTGTCGTTCCCCTGACAATAGGCAATTTTAAGATGCCCTTTTTCGAGTAAGTGCTTGGTACCCATGTAACCGCCTTCAACTTGGTCTAGTCTGACTCTGGTGACTGTAGCATCGGGATCATATTCATTGCAGTAAATAATTGGACCATATTTTGTGAATGGCTCAATCTCTGACCAATGATTTTCGACTGACGCCATAATAATTCCATCTACTTGTTTAGATGTGAGAAGCTTAAAAAACTCAAGTTCCTTTGCCTTATCAATTCTGGTGTTGCAAAGAATTAACTGAAATCCGTAAGTGGCAGCCCTTTTTTCCATTGCATCGACCAAATGGCTAAAGAAAGGATTGGCAATCCGTGAAACAAGAACAGCGATTTTCTTTGTTTTTACATTTCTCATTTGCTGAGCAGATGAATTAGGCACAAATCCAAGTTCTTCCATCGCGTTTTTTACGGCAATCTTCTTATCCTCACTGACATAGGGATGGTTGTTAATCACTCTTGATACAGTAGCCTGAGACAATCCGGCCTTCAAGGCAACATCTTTAATGGTATACATGCGCTCACCCTCCTATAGGAACACCTCCAAATAGATATGTATGAAATCGTTTTCATAAATAGAGCATATTACAAAAGTTTGACAATTACAACGATAGAATTGAAAATTCTAAATATTTATTTAGTTTTAAGGCGAATGGGCTAATTCTCTCGAATGCTTCAGCAACTTTAGTAGCTAGGGAGTTTCTTTTCTTACATACAATTGACCTGAATGGCTTGATAGTGCACCTATTTCACGAATATTGATGGTTCCGTATCAAAAAATTCCCACAAAAAAACACCTACTCTATAGTAGGTGTTTCGGATGTATGATCTATGTTGTCGAGTCAGCCTTGTGATTGTGGAGTTTGAGTAGGTGATGCTAATGCTTTTAACATTTCGAGACGAGATTTAGTCAGCGTAACTGTCACACCCAACTTCGACAAATTCGAAACGATCTTTCTCAAATCAACTTCTTTGGTCATACAATCCACCTCTATCTTTCCTCTAGTTATAGGAACGCACTTATTCACTAAAAGTTTCAAGTAAATCGTTTAAAAAATTTGACTTTTTATTTTATATACATACTATACCACGTTTATCCACTTTTAATTCTTTCAATTTTGTTACATATTTTAAACCTTTGTAAATCATACTAAACAATATTAAAGGAGGAGTTTGTATGAAAATTAAAGACATTATGTCACGTGATATCGTGACATGTACCCCCACCGATTTGGTATCGGAAATTGCTCAGAGCATGAGAGCTTTGGATATTGGGTGTATGCCAGTTGTAGAAGGTCCTCGTGTAATTGGTATGATTACAGATCGTGACATCGTAACGAGATCTGTTGCCAAAGATGGGCAACGCTTCGTAAAAGACGTGATGTCAGAGGAAGTCATTTCTGTTGGACCTGAGTCGACATCCCAAGAAGCAGCGGAAATTATGGCTCAGCATCGCATCCGTCGTTTGCCGGTAATTAAAAATGAAGCTCTTGTCGGCTTTGTGGCACTCGCAGATTTATCCATTCCAAGTGAAACGGCTCATGAAGCTTCACAAGCTCTACATGAAATTTCAGAACCAAGACATCTTTAATGAATCCCCCAAACTTTTTTTACAAAGTTTGGGGTTTTCTAATTGTCTTCACTTTACATACCCCCTCAAGGTACTTTATACTAAAGAAAATCTGGAGGTGCTAATCCATGACCACAATTGCATCAAATGTTTCACCCGATGAAGATTCTCTGAACACCACGACTTGTCGAAAAAGTCATCATCCAGATTCCGTAAAAAAAGATTTAACTACTCGGTTAAATCGAATTGAAGGACAGATTCGCGGCATTAAAGGCATGGTAGACAAAGACGTGTATTGTGATGATATTATTACCCAAATATCAGCAACTCAGTCAGCTTTAAACAGTGTGGCAAAAGTTCTTCTCGACGGACATTTAAAAGGCTGTGTAAAAGACCGTTTAGCAGCAGGTGAAACTGAAGTATTAGACGAATTATTAACCACTGTTCAAAAATTAATGCGTAAATAATGAGGAGGAAATAGTATGGTAGATCGCGTAACGTTAAAAGTTGAAGGTATGACTTGTGGACATTGTGTCTCTGCAATAGAGAAAAGTGTTTCAGCAATTTCAGGAGTAGATAAAGTTGATGTTCAATTAGATTCTGGTACTGTTAATGTAGAATTTAATAAAGACGTTGTAGTTATGGAACAAATTACAAGTACTATTGAAGATCAAGGATATACAATCGGAGAATAAAGAGGACTGCGACTTCGCAGTTTTTTTTTCAAATTTTACATACCCCATTACGGTATGTGATAGGAGTGAACCGTATGACTGATACTCAACAGGAATATTCAATAACTGGCATGACATGTGCTGCTTGTGCAAATCGAATTGAAAAAGGGCTTCAGAAAATGGAAGGCGTTACTTCAGCTACCGTTAACTATGCCAATGAAAAAGCTCAAGTTCGCTATGATGAAAAAACCATTGATTCAAAACAACTAGAAGAAAAGGTACGTTCCCTCGGTTATGACGTACTTAATGAAGAAGTCGATCTAAGGATCCAAGGCATGACTTGTGCCGCTTGCTCAACTCGAATTGAAAAAGGGTTAAATCGTTTAACTGGTGTAAACCAAGCAAACATCAACTTAGCACTTGAAACTGGTAAAGTTTCTTTTAATCCGAATCATACGTCACCACACGATATTGTAAAAAAAATTCAAGACTTAGGGTACGATGCAACGTTTAAAAATGATGCAAAAGCCGAAGCAATCGATTATAAAAAAGCTGATATCCAAAAGAAAACTCGCTTGTTTTGGATTTCAGCGATCCTTTCTCTTCCCCTTATTTGGGCGATGGTTGGACATTTCACTTTTACATCAAACTTATATGTACCCGAGATTTTGATGAATCCCTACGTTCAATGGGCGCTTGCTACACCAGTTCAATTTTGGATTGGCTGGATGTTTTATAAAGGAGCCTATTATGCACTTCGCAATAAAAGTGCCAATATGGATGTATTGGTTGCACTCGGTACATCAGCCGCCTATTTTTACAGCGTTTATTTAGTTGTGGAAAGTTTGCAACACGAAGAAAGTCATATGCTTGGATTGTATTTTGAAACGAGTGCCGTACTAATCACCTTGATTTTATTAGGTAAAGTATTTGAGGCGCGTGCAAAAGGACACTCTTCAGATGCCATAAAAAAATTAATGAACCTTCAACCTGCGATTGCTCTAGTTGAACGTGATGGTCAGATTGTTGAGATTGCAGCTGAATCGGTCCAAAAAGGAGATATATTAGTTATTAAACCTGGTTCTTCTATCCCTGTTGATGGTGTCGTTTTTTCGGGCTCATCTGCAGTTGACGAATCTATGTTAACAGGGGAAAGCCTACCGATTGAAAAAGGGCCCGATCAGGAAGTGTACGCAGCTACGATTAACGTAAATGGCGTGCTACGTATCACTGCAACAAAGATTGGCAAGGAAACCGTCCTTTCTTCCATTATTCGAGTAGTGGAAGAAGCGCAAGGCTCTAAAGCTCCGATACAAAGACTTGCTGATCGTATTTCAGGAATTTTCGTACCTATAGTGGTAGGTATTGCGTTGATTACATTTTTAGTTTGGTACTTTATTGTGGATATTGGAAACTTTGCTGCCGCTTTAGAGAGCACGATTGCTGTTCTTGTCATTGCCTGTCCATGTGCTCTTGGACTCGCTACACCTACCTCGATTATGGCGGGTTCAGGACGTTCAGCAGAGCTCGGCATTTTATTTAAAACAGCCGAATCAATGGAAACTACGAAGTCAATCGATACCGTGGTGTTAGATAAAACCGGAACCATTACAAAAGGAAAACCAGCTGTCACCGATTTTATAGTTCACAAAGAACAGGACCGTGAAAGATTGATTCAGCTAGCCGCTGCTGCAGAGAACAATTCTGAGCATCCAGTGGCACATGCGATTATTTCTTTTGGTAAAAAAATAAATCCTGTGCTTCAAAACAGTTCTTCGTTTGAAGCTATTCCTGGGCATGGCATTTCGAGTATAGTTGAGTCAAAAGAAGTTGTCATGGGTACCCGCAAGCTTCTGTTTGATCGTAATATCAAGGTAGACAATGAATTAGATCGTGGCGCTTCGTTAGAACAAGATGGTAAAACGGTGATGTTTATGGCAGTAGATCAAGTTCACGTGGCCACTATTGCGATTGCCGACCAAGTAAAAGATACATCGAAAGAAGCCATTGCTAAGTTACATCAAATGGGCATTCACGTTGTTATGTTAACCGGTGACCAAGAGACCACAGCTAAAGCAATTGCAAGACAAGTTGGTATTGACAACGTCGTAGCAGGCGTATTGCCAACCAAAAAAGCTGATGTAATAACTGCTCTTCAAAGTGAAGGTCGCAAAGTTGCTATGGTTGGTGACGGTATAAATGACGCCCCTGCTCTGGTCGTTGCCGATATAGGAATCGCTATGGGTACCGGAACCGCAGTAGCAATGGAAGCAGCTGACGTTACCTTAATACATGGCGATTTATTACGTATTCCTGATACGCTTAAAATGAGTCGTTTGACCGTACGAAACATCAAACAAAACTTGTTCTGGGCTTTAGCTTACAATTCGATTGGAATCCCAATCGCAGCGGCAGGACTGTTAGCTCCATGGGTGGCAGGTGCTGCAATGGCGTTTAGTTCCGTATCAGTCGTCCTAAATGCACTTCGTTTACAGCGCGTGAAATAAGAAAATACCTTGTCTGAATACTTGGAACACGCTCTAAAGGTCATTTCCTATAGAGTGTGTTTCTTTTTTTATGCTTGTTGTTGTTTGAATACTTAATTCCGAGTAAAATGAACTATATGTATTGGTTAAGAAAGCAGGTTCTTAAAGAATGAAGAAAGCCATTTTGTTATTAATGTCTGTACAATTCTTTGTATATCTAGGTTTCGGAATTATTATTCCTATTTTGCCAGAAGTCATTTTAGAACAGGGGTATAGTGAGGTTCACGTTGGTGGGCTATTGACGATTTATGCACTAGCTTCCTTCTTCACCGCTCCACTGTGGGGTGCATTATCTGATCGCACAGGCAGAAAAAAATTAATTCTCATTGGTTTAATAGGGTTCAGTATGAGCTTTATTATTTTTGCCGGTTTTATTGAGGTGCTACCAATGCTATATGTATCGAGAATAGTAGGTGGTATTTTTTCTGGTGCATTGTATACAGCTGTAACTGGATTTGTTGCAGATATGACAACTGAAGAAGAACGCAATAAGTATATGGGATTGCTCGGTATGTCAATCGGTCTCGGATTTATTTTCGGTCCGGCAATTGGTGGCATACTCGGAAATATTACTTTGCAACTTCCGTTTATTGCTTCAGCTATATTAACGCTTTTGTTAGTGGTCTATGCGAGCATTATTTTGAAAGAACCCGAAGCGAGAAATGAAGCACGTAAGCGTGCAATATTACCAAAAGGTGCATCTGAACTTTGGAAATACCGCATTCGTTATTTGTTCATGTTTTCATTTATGGTTACTTTTTTACTTGCTGGCTTAGAAGCGACATTCCAATTGTTCCAAATCAACAAAATCTCTATTACCCCCCTTCAGCTTGGTTACTTATTTATGGCAAGCGGACTAGTAGATGCAGTTATCCAAGGCGGCGTTGTCCGACGCGTAAAGAATGGTCAAGAAACGAAATGGATTATGGCTGCACAAGTAGTTACTGCAATCGGTTTGGTGTTAATGCTATTTACAGGAAGTTTACTGTGGGCAGGATTTGCACTGAGCGTATTTACAGCCGGTAATGCACTTGCTCGAACAGTGTTGGTATCATTAACGACTAAAGAATCAGGTGGAATGTATGGCACAGCAGCCGGCATGACGTATTCAATGGACAATATGGGACGGATTTTTGGACCTCTGCTGTTTACTTGGATTTTTACCGTCCAGCCGGATAATGTCTATGTCCTGTCGTCTATTGTTGCTCTTGCTTCTATCATTCTGATTGTGTTGTTCCGTAAGTCTACTAAATCATTAAAAAGTGAAAATCCAGCTACCTCATAGTTTGAGGAGCTGGATTTTTTTCTTATTGATCATTTAGTTGTAAAATTTGCGTGCTTAGTTGTAAAAATGGGGCATTTAGTTGTAATTTTGGACGATTTAGTTGTAAAAATCACGGGTTTAGTTGTAATAGTAAAATTATGTAATTAATAACAATGGTATTATCCTATCAAAATAAGCGAATCGGAAAGATACAAAAGGAGAGCTAGGCGAAGTGACATAGTCACTTCGCCTAGCTCTCCTTTGATCTTTAGAACATCTTGCAGCAGGTCAAGCATCAGAAGCAGACTGGAAACCTATAATCCTCAATAACCACTTATGAAGCCACTACTTTCACTGGCTCTTCTATAATTTTTTTGTCCTCAAGCTCTGGATGTGCTTGTTTCATGATGGATGGACGAAGCATGTAGATGACAGCGATTAATAAAATGATACTAGAACCTAACAAAACATACTGTGCCGGAACGACATCATAGAGGAACCCGAAAAGCACCATCGCTAGAGGCATTAATGACATCGACATGGTTTCAAGTAATCCAAATACGCGACCTCGATATTCTTCATCAATGCGTTTTTGCATCATCACACCAATTGGCGTATTAACAAAAATCATGCTCACACCAAATGTAAACATGAGTACGATATAAAAAATCACAACTGATGTATATGATAACTGAATAAGTAATGGGAAAGTGGATAAACCAATTAAAGCTCCCATAGTTAAAATACCTCTTTTCACAACAACTAGAGGAAACTTAACTTCCTTCCGAGTAGATAAATAGATGGAAGTAACGAGCATACCAACAGCTAGCGCTCCTTCTGTCATGCCAAAATGGAAGGATTGCATTTTCAACCCATCTACAAGAATAAAGGCATAGCCCACAGTATATGCTCCGAAGAAAAAGTTGATAACAAGAGCCACCCATACGATAACGACCAAAATACGGTGTTGTTTTACATAGGTAATGCCTGCTTTCATATTTTGAAGCATTGTTTCTTTCTTTTCTGTTACTTCTTCGGTTATTCTTGTCGAAAACAACTTAAAATCCATGGTGGCTTCAAGAACAACAGCAATGGTGTAACTTGCCATATGAATAATTAGAAACATGTCTATGGAAACAAGACCGAACAATAGTCCACCTAATGCAGGTCCTCCAATAGCAGCAAGCGACATGGACATTTGATTAAACGACATCGCTTTTTGAATTCGCTCTGAATCCACTAAATTTGCTATAGAAGAACTAAACGTCACTCCTGAAAACAGGGATGTAATCGACAGGACAATTTCTGTTAGATAAATCGCAATAAGAGAAAGACCTATCGTTAAACTCACCGCTAGCAAGACTGTAACTGCCAACACGCTACATATTTGAGCAACGATTATAATGGTCTTTTTTGAATACTTATCTGCAGCGTAGCCTGCAAACGGCGCCAAAATTACTCTAGGTAGAATACTACAAATTAGAACAATCGCAAAACTTGTTGCAGAACCGGTTATTGATAAAATATAAAAACTAATCCCGAACGTAAAAACACTTACCCCAAATGTTGAAATTAATTTACTAATGGTGAACGTCCACAAATGATAGGTGGCTTTCCTTAACTTCATAGCTTCTTCCACACAAAAACCCCTTTTTGTTTAAAAGTTTAATTTAATTAAACAAAGAATAACACGAAATTACTTCCCTTGCAAGCTAAAGTTTAATATAATTAAACTAATTAGAATTGGAGCGTTATATATGGATACAATTGGATTACGAATTAGACAGCTACGAAAAGAACAAAAGTTAACGTTGGAAACATTAGCCGGTAGTAAGCTAACAAAGGGCATGCTCAGTTTAATTGAAAACGGCAAAGCCCAACCTTCCATGGAAAGCTTGTCTTATATAGCACAGCAACTAGGAGTGGAATCATCCGAATTAATGGAAGACTTTAGTCCAACAGAGAAAAGATCTGTGTTAGAAAAAGCGGAGAAACTTTTTAAAGTGGGGTTCTCTGATTTAGCGGATGAACATGAACAAATAGTAGAATTAATAAAACCTATGGCAGATAAATTGACGCTCAGTTATGAGTCAGCCAGATTGCTCGACATATTTAGTAGGTCTGCCCATCATTTAAAGCATGAGGACTGGGAAATTCACTATAATCGCGCGATAAAAATGTATGAACAGTTACATTTATATAATCAAAGTGCGTCTCTTGTACTCTTTAAGGGCATGATTCAGTTCAATGCTCATAACTACGAGGAAGCACTGACCATTATTATGCAAGAACAAGCTCGTTTTGATTCTCCATTTGATGCCATAACCACCATTGAATATCTATATTGTGAATCATTATTATTTTCTGCTGTCGGAAATTATGAACAAGCACAGATTAAAATGACGGAAGGTTTAAATTTCGCGAAAGAAGAACGCATCTTTTACAGGATAGATGATTTGTATCGATTGGCTTGTTTCCAGGCAATGATCAACGGAAATGAAGAAGAGCGATCGTATTATTTAATGAAGGTTAGGCAATATGGAGAGTTTGCGGAAAACAAATTTTCTACAGCGATTGCGGAATATTTAGAAGCACATTTTCACAACTCGTATACGAAAGATTATCTCAAAGCCAATGTTCATATCGAGCGTTTTCTTGAACTGGGAAATGAATTTTCTGGTGAAACGCTTATGAAGGACAATAATCACTATCTTCTCGAAAAAGGAAAAGCTTTATATGGGCTAGGTCAAGTCAAAGAAGCTTTACCAATTCTTATGAAATATGAAATACCGAGCTATTTGCATCATCCTTACGATTTATCAACGGCTTATGAAGTTTATTCCTACCGTGCTCTCTGCTATGTTCAACTCGGCAATCAAGAGAAAGCGCTGAATGAAGCTAAAATTGGTTATGACTTAATTATTCAATTACCCGATACCCCTTATAAGAAGTTTATTATTCAAACCTATATAGATTTGAAAACAAGCAGTGACTCACTTTGAGTTCACTGCTTTTTCGTATGTGACGTAATTGCTTAACCATAACCGAAATTTTTCAAATGATTCTTCAAACTCAGGCTGGATAAGGGATAATTGAACCCATTGTCTTTCTTTCAAATAAGCACTTTGATCATGTAAATCAAATCCAGAAAGTCTAGCATCTTTCGCCATGTGTTTATTTAGTGGAGGTACTTTTAACGTGACAATCATGGGGTAACTTTGCTTGGTTAAAAACTCAAGCTCTCCATTTTGTTCTGCAAGTAAAAGCTTGTCATAACGCTCATTTAATACGATATATCTGGCGTCGTTATCATATGCTTTTAAGGCAATTTCTAGACTTTCCAACAACTGAGAAGAATATGTATACGGTATCCCCCCATTGGCATAGCAACCTAAGTCCAGATACATAGGAATCGAAGGAGAAACGTCGATAAGATGATTTGAAAAAACCATAGCGATACCCGTCATCGTGCCAATCGCTTTTCCACTGACACCAGTTGCTAAGTACACGCCGTTTAACTTGAGTGGAACAGTGCCAATAGAGCTTACACAATCCATGCACACCTGAATGTTCAGTTCTTTAGCAAGTTCCAGTATGTGGTCCACATCATTTAACATGCCCGTTGACGTTTCCCCATGCGCTAGTAATATCCAGCCATACAAGCCTGATTTCAACTGTCGCTCCAAAACAGATTTTTCGAAGGGTTGTCCCCACTCTACTTCGACCGCTTCAAAATCCAAGTCCCATTTTAACGCTTGGTTTTTCAGACGTTCGCCAAACGCCCCATTAATTAACACCAAGCCTTTGGAGTTAATTCGACTAATTTGAGCAATCATCGCCTCGTTAGCAAGCGTCCCGCTTCCACAAAGCAAGTGTACATGAGACGCTCCTGTCAAATTGATCAACTGACTTTGCACTCGTTTGAACCGTTCGGTGAATTCATATGAACGATGTGAAACAGGAGAGCGTTGAAACGCTTTTTTAATTACTGGAGTTAATTCGTTCGGGCCAGGATAAAAGGTATGTCGTTTATGTTGAAATCGAGCTGCAACTGATTGTTCATAATACTGCTTCGTCAAAAACATCGGTACAAAAGCAGCTTCCTCGCTTCCAACAGGTTCAGCAAAAGCTTTAAAGCCGAGTTGGCCGTACAATTTCAATTCACGAACGGTTCCTGAGATGACCGCCGCTCCGTAGCCTTTTTCGTAAGCATAGTCTGCTAATGCACGAGCCAACATGAAAAAGACACGACCGTTTCGATGCTCTCTGCGGACAGACAACAATCGAATCTCGCATAATTTTCCGTTTAAAGCTTCTTTCGGTAAGGCATCCTCTACTACACCTATTTTGTGATCTAGAGAAAATGGCCGTTGATCGCGAATCGCAATCATACCCACGATTTCTTGATCTTTTAAGACAATCAAATATGTATTTTCATGATGATAGGCATCCTGCCGTTTCCCGCTAGGATGTTGTTCATGCTGTGGTATTTCTTCTACGAACGTATCATAATTTAGTTTGGCAATGGCCTCAAACTCTTTTTCAGCGCGAGCAATTTTACACCAATACATCACATTCACCTTCTAGTTTTTAAGATATAGAACGTTTTAATTGCTCCTAAGTTCTATTTTCTCACATAAGAAAGCAAAGCCCTATATTTATTACTACACTTTCATTTATCGTACATTTGCGCTGGCCGCTGGTTCCGTATGAGCCAACAAGTATGAAACCACATACTTGTGGGTCTCATTCTTCACACTCTTGCGGCTAGCTAGGCGCAAGTGTACTCTTTCAATTGTAATTTTGACCTCTTTCAAGGATTCATACTTTAGTTAATATGACACTTACTTAAACTTGATTTTAATCAATGTTGCCAATTTCGCCTTGAAATAAAAGGAGCAGGAAGAGACCGAAATAGTATCTTCGGTCGAACATCTACGTAAAAAAACCCTCTATTCTTTAGTAAATCAAAACTTAATTACTGTGTGCTTCCAGGTTGTAAGTGAGCGAAGGATGCACACTAGCCGCAGGATAATCTACAAAAAGAGAGATGGGCGAGTGACGCAGTCACAAGCCCATCCTCTTTATTCTTTAGATTATTGTGCAGCAGGTAAAGCATCAGAAGCGAACTGAAACCTGTTATCCTCAGTGATTAATCCGCCTGCAGTTATAGTCATTGATACACGGGGAATTGTTTTGATTCATCCTTACACCAATGTTACCCAGATAGAAGGACTTTCACTAGCCACCATACACATAATTTTTCACCAGTCTTTCTCATACTGCTATCTTTAAGTTATACTAAATTAACATCAAATTCGTTTAGCAAGGAGGGACTATATGGCTGCCAATTTAATTAGCATCGGGATTACCGCCATTATCACACTTAATATATTTCTAGCCATTGTGTTAATTTTCCTTGAACGAAGAGACGCCTCTTCTACATGGGCTTGGTTAATGGTTTTATTCTTTATTCCCGTAATGGGATTCCTACTTTATTTATTGCTAGGAAGACAATTACGCAAGAAACACTTATTTCGTTGGGAAGGTCGAAGCAGAATTGGCATTGACAATTTAATAGATTATCAAATAGAAGCTATTGAAGAAGGTACGTTTGAGTTTCGTTTGGAAGACACCCACGCATTTAAAGATATGATCTATATGCAGTTGCGTAATAACCATGCCGTATTGACTCAAGACAATGCCCTTACTATATTTAATGATGGCGAAAAGAAATTCGCTGCTCTGTTAGCAGATTTAGAACTGGCAAAAGATCATATTCATATTCAATATTACATTTTCCGTTTAGATGGACTTGGTTCTCGCATTTATGATGTCCTCGTTCGAAAAGCAAAACAAGGTGTAAAAGTTAGATTACTATTTGATGATATGGGTTCACGCAGTCTTCGAAAAAAACATTTTAAGGATTTGACTGACTTAGGAGGCGAAGTTGAAGCGTTCTTCCCTTCAATTATGCCCCTTGTGAATCCTCGATTAAATTATAGAAATCATCGCAAAATTGTAGTTATCGATGGCCGTGTGGGTTATATTGGTGGGTTTAATGTGGGAGATGAGTATTTAGGTTTAGATCGTAAATTTGGCTACTGGCGTGATACACATTTACGAATAGAAGGAAGTGCACTTCACCCTCTTCAAACACGATTTATTTTAGATTGGAACCAAGCATCAAGGGACAAAGATATTGAATACTCTGATCGTTATTTCCCTGCTATTCCGTTAAAAGGTTCTGTTGGTTTACAAATCGTTTCAAGTGGACCAGATTCAGAATGGGAACAAATAAAAAATGGCTATTTAAAGTTAATTACCATGGCCAAAAAATATATTTATATCCAAACACCCTACTTCATTCCCGATGCCAGTTTTATGGATTCCTTGCGCATAGCATGCTTGTCAGGAATTGACGTGAGAATCATGATTCCAAATAAACCTGATCATATGTTTGTGTACTGGGCTACTTATTCTTATGTGGGTAACCTAATCCGAGCGGGTGCAAAAGTGTACATCTATGAAAATGGATTCTTGCATACTAAAATGATTGTTGTTGACGATGAAGCATCAACTGTCGGCACAGCCAATATTGACGTTCGCAGTTTTAAATTAAATTTCGAAGTAAATGCCTTTATCTATGATCGTGAAACTTCTCATCAATTAGCAGAGTTATTTGAGCAAGATATGTTGTTATCAACTGAGCTTACCAAAGAATTGTATGCAGAGCGTACACGTACAATCAAAATGAAAGAGTCTTTCTCAAGGCTATTATCCCCCATTCTCTAATAGTACTTATACGTTTTTGAAGCATGAAGGGTTAATCCTCTTCATGCTTTTTTGTTCGTATGATTGAACGGCTTGGGCTACCGCGTATAATCAAAGAGCCGCATGTTATATGAAGTAGATGTGAAATATGCTATGATTTACGGTGTACCAAAATTAGAAGAGGTTCGTAAACTCCCTCTATAAAAAACTAAGGTGAAAACTGTCACGTATATACAGTTTTTTTGTGCTTGTATAGCCTCAATTCAGTTTAAGTATCTAGTTACTCCATGCATACTACTTTCAACGTTACTGAATCACCTAAATAGAGATGTCGAATACTCATTCTTCCAAAGGAGAAATGAGCAATGAAAAAAGGAAAAGCAGTTGTCGTATTTAGTGGCGGCCAGGACAGTACTACATGTCTGTTATGGGCGTTAACACAATATGAAGAAGTGTTTACTGTCACTTTTGACTATGGTCAACGCCATATTGAAGAAATTACATGTGCTGAAGAAATCGCACATGACTTAAACGTTCCGTTTAAAGTGTTGGATATGACTTTAATCAATCAACTATCAGCGAATGCTTTAACGAGAAGTGATATCGCTGTAACAGACGCTACTGATGGAAAATTGCCATCTACGTTTGTACCAGGAAGAAATCATTTATTCCTATCGTTTGCCGCTGTTTATGCACAGTCCATTGGTGCCCGTGATATTATTACAGGCGTTTGTGAAACGGATTTTAGTGGATATCCAGATTGCCGAGATGTATTCGTCAAAGCTCTTAATGTTTCCATTAATTTAGCTATGGATACCTCCCTTCAATTCCAAACACCCTTAATGTGGTTGGACAAAGCACAGACTTGGAAACTTGCCGACGATTTAGGCGCATTAGAATTTGTTCGTACTCGCACATTAACTTGTTATGAAGGTATTCGAGGAGATGGCTGCGGTACTTGCCCATCCTGTGTATTACGCCAAAACGGCTTAACCACTTACCTTGAAGAAAAGCAAGGAAGTGTAGCGAAATGATTCAACAATTTTATCCACAAACACCTCATACGTATCGATTCGAATTAAATAAAGATATGCATTTGTCTGCAGCACATTTCATTCCACATGACGATGCTGGCAATTGCCAATATATGCACGGCCACACGTATTTCATTAACATTACCATTGCAGGTGATCAGTTAGATGAAATGGGTTTTCTAATTGATTTTAAGGTCATTAAAAGTCTCGTACACAAAAGATATGACCATACCGTTCTTAACGATCATCCTGAATTTAAACAGAAGTTTCCTACGACTGAACAAGTAGCACACGAAATTTGGGTTACCATTCACAATAAGTTGAAGACACTTCCTCATCAACCAAAATGTCTACAAGTACTTGTTCGTGAAACTCCGACAAGCTATGTTGTATATCGTCCAAAAACGGAGGAATTACTATGAAGATTCCCGTAATGGAGATATTTGGACCTACGATACAAGGTGAAGGTATGGTAATCGGGCAAAAGACCATGTTTGTTCGCACTGGAGGCTGTGACTATTCATGTTCTTGGTGCGATTCTAAATTTACTTGGGATGGCACGGGGAAAAGCACAGCCATGAAAGCGGAAGAAATCATTGATTCATTAAAAGAAATTGGTGAAGAGGCTTTTTCTCATATCACCATTTCAGGTGGTAACCCCGCTCTTCATAAAGGAATAGGCGAATTAATTAATCAATGTCATGAACAAGGATGGAAAGTAGCTATAGAGACTCAAGGGTCTTTTTGGCAAGATTGGCTCCTTGATATTGATGATGTCACGATTTCTCCAAAACCACCGAGCTCTTTAATGAAGACGGATTTCGATCAACTGGATCTATTTATGCAAAATCTAATAGATGCCAATGTGAGCTTAAAAGTTGTTATCTTCAATGAGGAAGATTTCACATATGCGGAAATGATTCATACACGTTATCCTGTAGTCCCTTTTTACTTACAGGTAGGTAATGATGACGTGTTAACAGTCGATGATCAAGCATTGGTTTCATCATTATTGAAACGCTTTGAATGGTTAATTGACCGTTCTATGAAGTCTACGATTATGAACGATGCGAAAGTATTACCTCAATTACATGCATTGATTTGGGGAAATAAACGCGGTGTTTAACAAGGAGGAATTACAATGAGTGGTCGTCAAAAAGAAGAGTTACATGAACAAGGAATCAATTTACTAGGCAATCAAAACGTTCAATATGATTTTTCATATAATCCTGGCGTTTTGGAGTCTTTTGAGAACAAACACCCTTATCGCGACTATTTTGTGAAATTTAATTGTCCGGAGTTTACTTCTTTATGTCCGATTACGAGCCAACCGGATTTCGCTACGATTTATATTAGCTATATTCCTGATATTCAAATGGTCGAAAGTAAATCGCTTAAATTATATTTATTTAGCTTTCGAAACCATGGAGATTTCCATGAAGATTGTATGAATATTATTCTTAATGACTTAGTTAAACTAATGGACCCTCGTTACATTGAGGTATGGGGCAAATTCACACCACGTGGTGGCATTAGTATTGACCCTTATACAAACTACGGAAAACCCGGCACAAAATATGAAGAAATGGCTACACATCGTATGATGAACCACGATATGTATCCTGAGACGATTAATAATCGATAGATCTATCTTGCACTCTACGAAAAAGGGCTGTCCCAAAAGTCATTTATACTGACTTTTAAGGGCAGCCCTTTTCATATTAAATGGCTCTGTTGATTTCCGTTACTACGCACTTTCATGTTTCAAGCTAGCGCAGCGATGCAGAAACAGGAGCAGATGTTTTTCTCTTGCCTTTCACTTTTCAGTTACCTATTTAAAAATCAACAGTCATATACAACCTAGGCTATATAATAGTTATTGATTAATTTTTTTACCTGAAACAGCACGTTAGGTAAACCGGTTTTTTATTCTTCTCTTTTAAATAAATATATTCCAACTGAACCAAATACACTGGTTACAGCTATCACTGTGGTAGCAAATATAGCTTCTGTTTTTGAATGAGATCTATTAGTAAATGAACTAAACCATAATAACTCAAGAAATAAAATAACACCCCATATTATAAAAATGGCTTTCAAAAAGTCATTTTTCATTCTATTGTCACCCCATATAGAATTTTTATCCTTCAACTATTTGTACATCTCGTCACATTTACACCATTACTTAGCCTTCGAGCAATTGCATATAATACAAATCTTTGCCTTCGTATTCGACTATCAAGATTCCCAAATCGTTTTCATTTTCATTTGTTGAGTATATTTTTGTACCGACAGGTAACTTGGTTGTTGTTAAATCCTTAAACCCGTAGCTACTTGATGACTGTTTTTCTATTTCATCTAACAGACTATGTTTGGTGTACTTATCTTTTTCTTGTTCAAACCATTCAACCTCAGTCATATTGTTATAAATAAAACCATTATATTGGAAAATATCAGCCTCTGGATTTCGTTTTAACACGTCTTTAGCTGTAACCTTTCCACCATCAGCAACTCCACAACCCGTAATAAACAAAAGAAATATTAATACAAACAAAATCAGATTAAATGATTTATTAAAAATCACCATTGAATGTTCCTCTCCTTCTGCCTCCCGTTAGTACAAGTGAAAAAACCTTCACAATCTTATATTTATTTTAACATAAATATCCAGTTCCGTTCTTTGGAGGAAAATAAGTAAACATATAAAAACAGGTGGAGAAAAAATGATCTTTTTTCTCCACCTGTTTTATTTTAGGGGTATTAGATTTCTTCTTTTTAGAGACCTAATAAGTTATTCAAACCGAACCCTTACCCTCACCAAATCTTGAATGCTGCCATCGTTTGCACTTCTTGTATACACTCTTAATTCACCTGTAGGGATGGACGGCTTGAGGTCAAATTGCAGATTGGTGGAGAATTCAGCGTATTCTGGTCCCCCTGCACGTGCCGTGATGCTTTTTTCGTTGGAAACTAGATTTCCTTGTGTATCTAGTATGCTATAAAGCACATTCGCTTCAAAAGCCCTCGCCATTCCTTGCATGAAGCTACCCTCTTGAATAATATCTCCTGGCAATGGACGTAGTACTAAAATATTTTGAGAAGCTGGTAACGGTAATAATAAGAGATATCCGATATACAAAACATCAGGCGAAAAGCTGGCTCTTCGCTCATTCGCTTTAATTATCTTGTCTAAAGACAATCCCGTTTGTGAAGAAATTTTTGATAATGAGTCTCCCGCTGTTACTTCGTAGATAAATGCTGGTATGCGAATCATTTGGTTTGTCGAAATAAAATCGGGATTTGCAATTTGCGAGTTTATTCCAAATAACAGGTCTGAAGAAACAGAAAAGCGTTGTGCTATTGAAAACAAAGTATCCCTTGGTGAAACTGTATAATACACTTCGTATTGAAAACCGAATCTGCCTCCAGGTATAACGAGTAGCTGACCAGGAAATATTAATCCAGGATCTGTAAAAGGTGGATATAATGAATTGGCTTGCTCAATTGCAGAAACTGAACTGCCAAAACGATTAGCAATGCTGTACAAGGTATCTCCGGGTTGAACGGTATAGACATAATGCGTGCTTTCAATAACAGCCATGAAAGGACCCCTTTTTCCCCATCATATACAACAAAGTGTTAACTGGTTCCTGGAAATTAATTTTTTGTAGCGGAAATCAACCTCCACTAAATATAAAAAGGAACTGCCCTTAGTCATATTTCATGACTTTTAGGACAGCTCCTTTTCATTTCTATTATAGATCTAAATATTCTTCTAGAGTCTGTTTATGTGTAAACATATCCGTTGCGGGTTCTACCCCTACATAGCGGTAATGCCATGACTCATGCATATAGCCTGTAACTTGTTCTTTCCCTAACGGATAGCGTAGGATAAAGCCATACAAATGGGCATTTTGCGCAACCCACTCACCAGCAGGCGTTTCACCAAAAGACGCAGCTGCCCAGTGTTGTTCAAAGTTTTTCTCTCCGATATCAAAAGCTAAACCCGTTTGATGCTCAGAATAGCCAGGACGTGCACTATATTGGTCTGCGGCTTGCTGTCCATCTTTTTCAACGTATTGATTATATAAGGTTTCTTGACGTTCAAATGAGCGAAATGTGCTAAACGCAACGAGCTCAAATCCATCCAGTTTTGCAGCTGCAGCCATTTGATTAAATGCTGCCCGCGCGATTAAATCTTCTCCCTTATTATAATCAATAGGAAGTGGATATTTTTTATTGGCTACCACAATTCCATTTTTAATAGTTGGAGTTTTGGGGTAAGTTTGATTAGGCTCATACATATTATTTGCTGGCTTCTCTACTGGTGGCTTTGGACTTTCTTTTGGCTCTTCAGAAGGTTTATCGGGAGCTACTGGTGTTACTGGTTTTTCTGATGGATCTGCACCAACTTCTTGATTTTCGTCACCAGTTTGTTTGTCTAGCTTATCTGTTGATTCAGGAATAATTGGGCTTGGGTCACCTGTTTGTTGCTCCAGATTTAATGCAGCTACACTTTTATCGAGGTTCCAATTGTGAAGTCCTATCCAAATCACTGGTACAATTATGAGAATACTCCCTATAATTACTGTAACCACTATTGGCCACTTCTTTTTTTTATTTGAATTAAAACGGTATTTACTAGATTGCATGAGAAGCCTTCTTTCATATATCGTACATTAAGTTTACCATTAAATTCTTTAAAAATGACATGCATCATTATTTTTTCGCTATAATATATTAGACATTTAAAATAGATTTGAGGTTTCACTTATGATAAATTCTCAAAAATGGTTGTCCATTAATTTTGCAGCGTTCTTTTTTACTTGGGGTGTTTTCTTACCTTACTGGACCGGTTGGTTAACAACTGAAAAAGGACTTTCTGTATTTCATGCAAGTATCATTATGGGATCAGGAATGGTAGCGCGTGCTTTCTCGACATTTGTCTTTTTCCCTGCTGCTACAAAACTTCTCTCTATTCGTCGAGTCATGATATGGACCGCATTTTTATCGTTCATTATCATGTCGTTATATATTTTTACAGATACATTTATTCCATTGCTCATCATCACCATACTATTTAGCTTGGTTTATCCGAATTTACTACCCGCTATGGAAAGCAGTGCGTCCGTTTTAATTCAGACTGAGCGTATTCATTACGGGAAAAGCCGTTCATTCGGATCAATTGGTTATACGGTAGGACTTTTGTTAATAGGTGCAGTTACCTCTATATGGAATGAACAAGCGATTTTGTGGGTCATGTTAATAGGACTTGCTTTGATGTGGTTTCTTCATACCCGCCCTGCTCCCCCTTCTCTAACTATAAAACCGGAGATTCGCGAAGGCAATGTTAAAAAATCAGAGGTTAAGAAATTAGTCACGTCGAAACCCTTTGTAACGGTGTTAATTCTTGCCATATTATTGCAAGGTGCACATGCTTCTTATTACAATTATGGATTCATCTATTTACAGGAGCTAGGCGTTAATAGCCTTTATATCGGAGTCATCTTAATTGTAGCTGTTCTATTAGAAATTTTATTTTTTGCTCGAGCCGATCTTTTCTTTTCCAAAACCAAAGTATCCACTATGTTCTTGGTCGCAGGAATTGGTTCCACACTGCGTTGGGTATTAATCTTCCTATTCCCGAGTGTTTGGATATTTGTTATTTCTCAGCTGCTTCATGCTGTTTCATTCGGTGTAGCTCACTACGCATTTATTCAATTTATTTCTAAGCGATTATCTCAAAATGAAATACCAACAGCTCAAGGCATGTACGCTTCCCTTGCAATGGGTTTAAGCACAGCCATCTTAACCTTTGTAGGTGGCTATCTATATGAGATAAGTCCAGGATTGGCGTTTTTAGGAATGACAGCATGTACGATTCCATCCATCTTTATTGTGCTGTTTACTCGAAATAAATTCTCATATTAATGAACTTTTTTCATAGTTACGGACAGAAAATACTCTTTTGATTCGAATAACTAGTAAGAAAATCGAGACTGGAGTGTTTTTCATGCAACGAATCTCAAAATTCGACGTGCTCCTATTAATGCAACAATTAGATGAGCTCTTAGAAAATCGTAAAGACGATAAAAACAAAGACACAAAACAAAAAAACGCACGTAACCGTTAAAGGTTACGTGCGTTTCATTTTATTATCCCGCATGCAATTCGATCTCCAGAGTTTCCAGTAGGATCCGTAACATAATCATCTTCTTTTTCATGAATAATTAATGCACTACCATCTTTATCAAGTAAAGAATTCGACTTTCCTCTTTCAAGCGTCACATTCGGTGTTGTGATTTCTAAATCTATTATGCCCTTTTTATTAACGATTAAGTTGGGAAGATCTCCTGCATGATAGCCTTTTGGGTTATCAAAACCGTGTTGTTTTTTAGCAGGATTTACATGGCTACCCGCGGTTGTAAACATAGGTGGGTCACACTTTCCTACTTCATGAAAATGAACGGCTTTTTTTCCTGGCTCTAATCCTTTTAGTTGTAATCGAATTCTTACTCCGGTGTCTGTTTCTGTTAATTCAGCTGTTCCAATCCCTTTACCTGTAGAATCCACAACCGTAGTTGCCAGTGACTGTTCAATCACACCACTTACAGGAATCATTTCTTTTTGTTGACTGCATCCTGTTACGATTAGCAAGACACAAACCATGATTAAATTCTTCATAAAAAAACCTCCATACAAATGATTTCTCATTAGCATGATGGCTCAAATTTAGTCATTTATACATTTAAAACAAAATTATTCCTAATATGATGACAAATGCAACAGAAAAGAAAATGGACATACCTTTCATCCATTTCGCTTCACGCTCAAAACCTTTTTCTTTAAAACTAACCGCTCGAAACCCATTAGTTAAGGCAAATAATGCAGTCATAAACAACACCGCTACATATAAATTCCCTTTAATAATAAAGACCAACGCAGCAATACTTACTGCTGATAGTAATAGTCCAGCAATCCAATTTCGTTTCATGACTGTCCTCACTCCTTAAAAAAAGTCGGTGCTTTCCAGCACCGACTTTTACTATTATTCTTTATTTTTTTCTTTACCTTCTAGCACTTTGTCTTCTAGTACTATGTCTGTTCCTTCTACTGCTTTTTCTGGATGGTTAGAATAAAACTTACGTCCTAAATAGGTTTGGAAGATTAATAGTAACCCACCAACTGTCCAGTATAGTGGTAGTGCGGACATCGACGTAAAGGAAACGAACATAATCATTATTGGCGAAATATACACAAACATCTTCATTTGTTGCTTCTGTTGCTCAGGTACGGTCCATAAAGATACCTTAGCTTGTAAGAAATAGACTGCACCAGCAATCAACGTCATGATTACATCTGGTGATCCAAGACTATACCATAAAAACTGGTGACTCTTCACATCTGCAGAATACAGAATGGCAAAATAAAGACCCATGATGATCGGCATTTGAATGACCATTGGCAAACAACCCATATTTAAGGGATTTACATTATGCTTACGATACAGCCCCATCATTTCTTGTTGTAACTTCGTTTGTTCTTCTTTATCTTTAGTTGATTTTATTTTCTTTTGGATTTCATCCATTTCTGGCTTCATTGCATCCATTTTGACTTTCATGCCTTGTTGAGTCTTATAGTTACGAAGCATTAATGGCATTAAAACAAGTCGTATCAAAATCGTAATAGCAATTATAGCTAAACCAAAACTTCCGCTGAATAAATCTCCAAAAAAGTTAAGTAAAAAGTCGAAGGGATATACAAAAATACTGTAAAAGTACCCTTCCTTGTTTTCAACACCCGAACATCCACTTAAAAATACAGTGGCCATCACAAGTATTGACAGTAATCCGATTTTCTTCTTCACTAGTTTCACCTTCATCTTTTAAGCTATAGAAAAGTATACCTTATTTACCTACCACATTTCAAATCTATAGAAAAAGAGTCGTAATATCCGACTCTTTTAAATCGTTGTTGGCAACGCAAATCGATAATAGTCATGGTCTTTTTGATCACGGAATTGTTTTGGTGTCACTTCCGTGTACTTTTTAAATATACGAGTAAAGTAGCTTTGATTGCAGAAGTGATATTGTTGGGAGATGTCTGAAATTGATTTATTTGTATGACGCAAATAGTATTGTGACTCTTCTACACGGCGAACATTTAAATATTCAACAAGAGTAATCCCTACATTTTCACGGAAGATACGGGATAAATGGCTCGTACTAACATGAAATTGTTTGGCAATATCTTCAACGGATAGTTCAGATTCAACTTCATCATTAATATATAAAATGACCTTATTGACAGTTTGATGACTGAACGTTGGTTGTTTTCTTTCTGAAATAACCGATACAAAAAAATCAATCAAATTATCAGCAAACTGCAGGAACTCTGCGTCATTCATGTGAAAATCAACCATCTCAATGCACGCAGCATTAAAAGCAAATGCTTTTTTAGCTGGTACTTGGTTTTCATATAACTTTCTCGCCATGATTGACGACAATACTCTAAAGTAATGTTTTACTCCACGAATCGTGTCTTTTCCAGCTCTTAAAGCAATTCGATCAATAATAAGATGCAAAGTCTTTTTTGCTTCTTCTATCTCTAAATGGTGAATTTCATACAAAAGTTTTGTTTCCAATTCAAAGAAATCTTCTACACCATCCAACTTGGAAGCTATTTCAATTTCACTCAAATATTTTTCGGATATTGATTCGCTACTAGTGGCTTGATTCGACTGCATAAAACTCACCATCTTTCTATACTATACTCATATGAGTATTTTACCATTTTCTACTTAATAATATATGCCGTTCTATGAAAATAGTTTTAATAATCTATTAAAAAAGAATTTTTTCCGACTTTTTACAGGTATTAGTTCACATAAAAACGACAAATGCCAACAAATTTCAACATTCCAGCTACTATCAATTATTTAATACTACAGCACTTAGTTATTATCACCAATTGGTACAAGCACCTCAATGTGCTGTTTCAATATTTCAACTGAGATTGGAGTAGTACAACCTTCATCACCATCTAAATTACAAGTCATTTCAGTCTGAGTCTCAATCCGTACTTTTTCTGTTTTAATAACAAGCACGTCAGGATCCTCTTCAATCTTACCTCGTAATATGGCTGAAGCTATTCGAATAAAGGCTGGCAAACCAGCACTTTTGACAATAAAGACGTGTAGGAAGCCGTCATCAGTTTGTGCTTCGGGAGCAAGCTTTTCGAATCCTCCTACTGAATTCGTCAATGCCACTAATACGATTACCGCATTCCCACTCCATTTACCTTGATCATATTCAACGGTCATTTCCGTCTCATCTTCAGATGTTAAAGCTTTAACACCTTCAATTAAATAAGCTAAGGTGCCAAGTTTAGTTTTTTGTTCCACAGATACATTCGAAACATTTTCTGCTACTTGACCGACAGCTAAAATATTCATAAAGTACTGATTTTGTGCTTTCGCAATATCAGTAAATCGTGGTTGCGCAGTTTTAAGTGCTTCAATTGCTTTTTGTGGATCTAATGGAATGCCCAAAGCTCGAGCGAAATCATTTACAGTACCTAGGGGAATAAAAGAGAAAAGAGGTCTGTGCTCTTGTTCTGCTAAACCATTCACGGCTTCGTTTATGGTGCCGTCTCCACCCATGGCCGTAACAAGGTCGTATTGTTCTTGGCATGCTTGACGAGCAAAATTCGTAGCATCTCCTTGACCTTCTGTCTCTCTAACATCTACTTCATAGCCCATACTAGTTAAAGTTTCAATCGTTTGGTCTTTAAAATCGCCCGCTAACTCTTTACCTGATGATGGATTTACTATAAACATGGCTTTTTTCAATTAAACTGCCTCCTCTGAATGAGTGTTTTATATGGTAATATAAGAAAAAAGAGATCATTGTTAAATAGTGAGGAGGAATACTTTGAATACGAATTCCATACAAGAAATCATGAAGGTCATCCATGAATTTTTTCCTGAACATGCATCTATTGCGATTTCCAACACTCGTGAATACGTGTATTATCAACCTAGTAAAAAAATAGATTTAAAAATACAACCCGGTGATCCAATTAAGGAAGGAACAGCTACATATAAGGCACTTCTTTATGGTCACAAAGTAAATGAATTTATTGACTCTAATATTTTTGGCGTTTCATACTATGGAATGAGTATCCCCATTATTGAAGAAGGTGAAACAAAAGGTGCAGTTACGGCCATTCTTCCTCAACAACCTTCTCCATTTTTAAGTCAATATATGACAATAAAAACAGATGAAAACTGGTATCCCGTAAAGCATAATCAAGTTTTATTTTTAGAAACTCAGCTACGTAAAACATTTGTTAAAACCGAGACTCGAGAAGGGTATCACCGCTTAAATTTAAGTGAATTAGAATTATTTTTGTCCTCGGAATCATTTATCCGCTGTCATCGATCTTACATTGTAAATATTGCATTCATCAAAGAAATACAACCTGACTCACATTCAACTTTCTTACTGGAAATGAATGATGGAACAAGAATTCCCGTCAGTCAACGTTATGCTAGTTATTTTAGACGTTCATTAGGCTTCTAAGATCATTCTTCAAAAGGTATTTATGGATTTGACTCAGTTATTTACTTATGATCGGTAACTGATGCTACTGAATTCGTCCCCTAGCAGATATGGGTTTATATGTACTTATAATAGGTCATTGAAAAAAGAAGGCTACGCTAACTGAGCGTAGCCTTCTTTTTGTCATGAGTAATTAAATGTGATTTTCAAATGTTGTTGTTTCATCTACTTCTTTTTTATCTGATTTGTTCAATTTACTTTGAACTTCATCATTGTAATATTGAACACTAGTCATTGCGCCTTCATCTACCATATTATTGTCATCAATATCATGTGGATCAGAATGGCCAGCTTTCGTCATCCCCATTTTATTGGTTTTTTGTGAGTCTAAATACGAATTCACTTTAGTTTTCGTATTATTAAAAGCTACTAACGCTTTATCACGATTTTCTTGTTTACTGAAATAGGCATAAGCACCTGCTGCCAATCCAGCTAATAATAATGAACGATTATTTCCTTTTGCCATTTTCATCATTCCTCCAGTGGTTCATATTTCTTTTGTTATAGTATGGATACCCTATATTTCTAGTTTCAACACTTAATTATTGTGACAAATTGATTACAAATTAATTATCTTTCTTGAGCATGTCTACATGCGGGATTCCATCTTCATCATATTCTTCAGACATCTCTTTAAAACCGAACGAACCATAAAAATGTTTGAGGTGTGATTGGGCTTGAAGCTGGATATTCGCATTCGGCCATTTTTCTTGACTAAATGCAATTGCTTGTTGCATTAATTGTTTGGCCAGCCCTTGTCCTCTAGATTTTTGGTTTACAATTACTCGACCAATCGAAATGTTTTCATATTTAATACCTGCAGGAAGAATTCGTGCGTATGCAAGAACTTCTCCGTCTTCTTTAAATGATAAATGATACGAGTCTAAGTCGTATCCATCTAGTTCAGGATACGGACACGCTTGTTCGACTATAAAAACATTTACTCGCAATTGTAAATATGTATAAAGTTCAGTGGTTGATAATTCTTTAAAAGATTTGATAATCCACATCTTTTTCACTCCTTTTATAGATATTATTCCACATGTGTAGCATACAAGCGAAATATTTGGTATGATGACGGAAAGAATTTTGAGGTGAGATGATTTGATACGAGCGATGAAACACGACGATATTGCTGCGGTACAGCAAATCGCCAAAATAACTTGGAATGATACATACGAAGGAATTATTCCAGCTACTATTCAAGAATTATTTATTGAACGTTCTTATTCCAGTGCCATGATGATGAAACGTTTAGAAAAAACGGCCGTCTATGTCGCTCTCCATGAAGATCATATTGTTGGCTTTGCCAATTTTACACGCGTCGATGAAGACGGCGATTCAGAACTTACAGCTATTTATTTGTTGCCATCTCATCAACATTTAGGATATGGCAAAAAGTTGTTGAGTGAGGGATTAAAAAACATTTCTGATGCAAATCAATTACTGGTTTATGTCGAAAGTGAAAATCAAAAAGGTCGAGCGTTTTATGAACGTAATAATTTCACATGTATCGAAGAATTCGATGAATATTTTGAAGGTCATCCTCTTTCTACAGCTAAATATGTGTACTATCTAAAAACACCTGTTAACAATTAAATTGTTAACAGGTGTTTTTTTATAATGGTCTAAAAGTTTGGTCCGTTTGGTCCGTTTGTTTCACATCATCGTTATAATATGGATCTTGTTCATGTTGTACTGGTGTTTTGCGCACGAAACACATAATAGCAGCAATATAGAATAAAATTGGAGCTAGTAATAATATTCCCGATAACAAGCCTGCAAAGATAAATAAAACTCCCGCTGCTTTCGGACTCTTGTTTTTCGATACTTTAATGACGCCAATAATACTCAATATCACACTGATTAGTAAAGTTACTACGATTACCCAGCCAACAACGCCAAATACATCTAGCCCTACATCGAACGCTTCATTAAACATCGCGATATCATCAGGAGTCATTGCAGGGTCTGTCATCATCATTTCTTCTTCAACGAATTGTTTTAACTCAGCTGTATCTGCATTAGATGCACCAACAACAGCAAGTGTAACGAATACTAACAAGAGTGCATTTAATATGGTACCAATAATTCCTAAAGCAACTTCTCCAGCTCTACTCAATACATTCACCTCTTCTATTTATCTTCTATACTACTTACGAAACAAAACTAAACTTGGTTTCATATTATTACATTCCCTTCATAAAATATGAATAAACCTGTTTAATTTTTATTACTAGGGGTACATATTTAGTAACACCAATTTGAGAGGAGTAGATGAAAGATGGAAAAGAAAATAGTATTTAGCCAATCAGATTTTATGTATACGATGGTAGGAGCTTCTGTTCTAACAGGATTTTTATTTATATTTACCCAAATGTGAGGGATGAAAAATATGACGAAGTATACATAAAAGGCAAACCACTAACAACAATTAGCGGATTGCCTTTTTTATTATGCTTTAAGGTCTTCATATTCGTCAGATTCATTAAATGCAGTTACAACATACGAACAAACAGCTTCCATTTTAAAACTTTTTTCACGAGCAAATTGTGCTGAACGATCAAGTAGTTGCTTAGCTACCCCATTACCTCGAAGTGCCGGAGAAACGTAAGTATGATCCATCACCATTACATCTCCTAGCAATGTCCATGTGATTTCCCCTAAAGTTTGACCATCTTTTTCATGCACAAATGCATAAGCGTCATGTCCCATTTCTTTATACTGAAATTCCATTTTTCACCACTCCTTTTTGACAGTTTAGCATATCTTACTCTTTAAATGTTAAAGGACGAAGTGAAGCTTCAATCTGTTCCCGACGCGGTTCTAAAAACGGTGGCAACGCTAAAGTTTCACCTAACGCCTCCATCGATTCATCTGTTGCAAATCCTGGCTCATCAGTGGCAAGTTCATACAAAATCCCATTCGGTTCACGGAAATAAATTGATTTGAAGTAATAGCGGTCGACTTTACCAGAAGTCATGAATCCTCTTGCGCGTAATAATTCTTCCCACTTGTCATAGTCCTCAAACGTTTTCACACGAAATGCGACATGATGAACACTTCCACGACCCGGTCTTTCCAAAGCTAAATCCGGTCGTTCTTCAATATGCACTTCAGATGCTGGACCGCCTTCACCTGTAGAATAAACAGTGATATCAGGCATTGCTGTCATAAGGGAAGGATATGAACCGACTTTTTTGAAGCCCAATACTTCAGTAAGAACTAGTTGCGTCTGTTGTGCTTTGCGCACGGTTAACGTGACATGACCTAAACCAACCACTGCAAATTCTTCTGGAACACCAGATTTCGTCCAAGGGATACCATTTGGAACGCCTTTGCCATCATCAACGACTAGCATAAGACGAGATCCTTCAAAGTCTTCAAAATACATCGTTTTTCTACCGAAACGTTCAATCACATCTTCAAATTGAACGTGATGTTGGGTAAAGCGTTCTTTCCAATAGGTTAAAGCAGCTTCACTTTTCACACGAAAAGCTGTATTACTGATACTTGATGCTCCAGGTACCGTCTTCGCAGCATGTGGGATATCAAAATAAGTCATATCCGTTCCAGGGGTACCTACCGCATCACCATAAAATAAGTGATACGAAGATGTATTATCTTGGTTCACACTTTTTTTAACCAGTCTCAAACCTAATATACGGGTAAAGAAATCAAAGTTTTTTTCAGCATTCGCTGTTATAGCAGATACGTGATGAATGCCTCCTAATTCCATGTAAATTCCTCCTAATTCTTAATATCTCGAATTCGAGATATTTTTTATTTTAGTTTATCACCTGTATTATAAATGTGCAATTTATGTGATTTTATGAAAAGGAGCTGTTAAATAAGTTCCTAAAATAAGAGGAGTAAAATGAGCTTTTTTTCCTGTACCTACATTAAAACATTGTAACCAGTCTATAATTGTCTGTCGTGCTCGTGATGAACTTATCGGTTGAGTGAAGTGAAAATGCCGCGACTTCAGTGGGAATAGCATGAGCGGAAGACCCCACAGGCAACAAGTTGTGGTTACACAACTTGTTTGCGACGAAGCTAGCGTAGCGATGCAGGAGCAGATGTTTTTTTGCTCGTCGAGGAGGCTGAGGACATGCCCGCGGAAAGCGTCCGCCTGAAACGGAAATCAACCTCTCCTTATAAAAAAAGGCACTGCCCTTAGTCATATTTCATGACTTTAGGACAGCCCCTCTTAGTTAAACAATGAACGAAGAGAATCAATTAAGTTGTTGAAAAAGTTTTTAACACCTTGCCAAAAACCTTCATTATCAACGACATTACCGATTTTATCTTCAATTGTTTTGCTTAAATCATTTAATTGATCTGACCATTTACTAAAATCGATGTCCAGTTTACGAATTCTATCCATCAAATCAACTAATAATTGGCGATCTTCTGGACTTAACTCGATTTTCAAATTCGTTAATTGTTCTTGCACAATTTTTTCGACTTCTTCTTTAGTTGCTGGATTTTTTTCTGCAATATCTTTTTTAATCTCAGTTAACAGTTCACTTACTTTCGCTTCATCAATACCCGATTCATTCGCAAGTATAGTTGCCACTGAAAGTTCTTCATTTGCCACATCTGTGCGTTCTTTGTCTAGAGTCTCTCCACTCACTTCATAGGCCTTATAAATTCCGACTAAAGCCGAGTGTCCGGTTACTTTTTTAGGCGCTGCTACTACCACTGTAGCATCTTCAATTCCTGCTGTTAACATCGCATTTTCGTACATTTCAGCAGTAACTTGGGTGATGTTATCTTCAGTAACAATATCGATGACTAATCCTTTTCCGGCATCTTGACGTGTAATTTTCGCTGATGAGAACATGCGAGCAGATGCGTCTCCGTCTTTAATATAGGTTACTAAATCATCACCTGTCACAGTAATTTCTTCAACTTCAGATTCTTTTGTTACTTCAAGGCTATCTTTAACACTTTGTTTTTCTGACTCTGTTAAATCAGCTCCGTACACAACAATCGGCATGCCGAATTTTTCATTAATTCCCTCTTCTGATGACGCAAAAGCACTTGTTGGCAAAAGTAAAGAAGCTGCCAGTAGGAACGATACGACACGAAAAACATTCTTTTTCATAGCTTAATCTCCTCTCAAAATAACCATTTTCTATTACGTTGGGTTCCGCTACTCATTGTAGCGTTTGCTCCCTCTTAATAGTACGAAAAAAGGTACAAAAAGTTTCGGTGAGCCTTAATCTCGCCTTTCTCTTTGTACCTGTCAAACACATATTCAGTAATTTAGATGTCAGATTTAACTGTAGTCCAACCATCTTTTTGCTCGATTTTTCTTTCTTTCATTAACTTTCCTAATGCCCGTTTGAATGAGGCTTTGCTCAAGTTAAACATGTCATAAATCTCATCTGGAGAAGATTTATCGGTAAATGGCATTTTACCACCCATATCTTGTATATAACGATACAGAGTTTCAGCATCGTCCATTAATCTTTCTTCTTTACGTGGCAGCATAGAACCATTTAAAGAGCCATCTTCTTTAACACCAATCACACGAACTTCAACTTCTTCACCTAAGCGTGGTTCAGCCAATTGTTCTGTGTGGTGGACAAAGATTCTGTAACCTTGGGGTACGGTGATTAAAAATGAACCAACTGGAAGTAAGCGATACGCTCGAGCTTTTAAGTTTTCATTAAAAACTGATGTAGGTGCTTCAATAAACGATTCTGCAACTTTTTCTTCAGTAATTAAGCGGCCAAATAAACTGCCGTGAAAATCCGTTCGTAATGTCATGTATAGGTGATCGCCAGTCGTTGGCCAAAGTTCTTTAAGTACGGGTAAATCAAAACTTTTCACTACGACTTCACGTGCACTACCTATATCTACATATGATCCTTCGCGTTCGTCCGTTTTAAGGACTCTAGCCCAACCATACGTATCTTTTGTAATATGTGGCAATGCAGAAGTTGCACTTAAGCTACCACGACGATCTTTAAACATAAATACTTTGATTGTATCGCCAACTTGTACATCTTGTGGTGCTTCAGATTCATTAATTGGTACGTCAATTTCTCCATTGGATAATATCCATTTAGAAGACTCTTTCGACTTAACTTGTAAGTCTAAAATATCTCCTGATACGATTTCGCTCAATCTGGACACTCCTTTCGCTTTTCACTCTGATTGTTGCTGTTCTTTAAGTTCTTCTAATTTTTGAAGAAAATCAGGATTCTCTTCCAACGCTTGATTTAAGTCAGCAATCCGGTCAATTGAATTCCAGCTCAAGTGATGTTCGATTCCTTCTACATCTTCATATATTTTGTCTTCCTGTACGCCAATTAATCGTAAAAACTGTTCCAACAAATCGTGACGTTGAACTAAACGTTTCCCTAACTTCAACCCTTTTGGTGTTAGCATCAGGCCTCGGTAGCGTTCATAAATCAAATATCCATCCTTGTCTAGTTTTTGAACCATTTTCGTTACAGAAGAAGGAAGAACTGAAAGAGATTCAGCGATATCCGAAACACGCGCATATCCTTTTTGCTCAATCAGCATATAGATTTGTTCGATATGATCTTCCATACTAGGTGTCGGCATCACTCTGTTCCTCTCTTTCCATAGCTTATATAAGTGTACTATAGTCGCTATCCGTTCTCAATCTATAACGAAAAGCTGAAAGCGCCATTTTACCTCCACGCCGGCGCTGGAAGGACCGATTCGAAAGCTTGCTTTATGAAAATGTTGAATTATTTTCACATTTTCTTGTTCAAATGGTTTATGACTAAAATAACAAGGGTAACTTATTACTATCAAAGCCTAATTGCAGAAAGGACGAGCTTAAATGGGTAGAATGTTATGGATGATTATCGTCGTATTAATCGTTATTTGGTTACTTGGACTTGTACTTAAAATTGGCGGCGGTCTAATTCACTTACTTTTATTGATTGCAGGTATTATTTTAGTCGTACAATTAGTTACAGGTAAACGTAAACTGTAACAAAAGGGATGTCCGTGTAATGCGGACATCCCTTTTTTATTTTATTTTGGCATAAATACAGGTATCTCGAACATATTGTCCATCTGCAGAAAGTGAGTCATGTTTTAGTATGCCTTCTAATGTGAATTTTAATCTTTCTGCGACAGCTCGACTTCTTACATTATCAATATCGCATCGGATTTCTACTCTTCTGGCACCAAACTCTTCAAATGCAAACTCCGTTAAACGCTCTGCGGCTTCTGTCATATAGCCCTTGCCTTCAAAGCGACTGTCTAACCAATAACCAATTTCCACTTTTGGAATATCCCAATTTATTCGATGAAATCCACTCGAACCAATAAATTCACCAGTTTCTTTTAAAAACAAGTGAAGTCGCAAATCTTTTCTGGTAATGAAATCTGCAGTTGCTTGTCTAATATTTTCAGTGGTATCTTCGATTTTTTGACTTTTTTGAGCAAATGGCATCCAAGGTTTTAAAGCTTTTTGCGAAATGTTAATACTTTCCCAAACAAGAGGAGCATCTTCAACTTGTGGAGCCCGAATTACTAACCTCGCCGATTCAAAAGAATCTGGGAATGTACGCATCGCAGTATGGACTTTTGTTTCTGCTTGGTCCGTTGCTTGTTGATCGTCCCACAAGACGGGTGTTGTTGTGCCTTCTAAGAAGTCTTCTCTGGTAATACCATAAGTGATGGCATCATAATAAGAACTCTCTTTAGGAGAAAACCAAGCTTTACGGAGATGCCCTTCTTTTACAAATCCTGCTCGTTCAAATGTTTTACGCATGGCAAAGTTATCTTGGCGTGTATGACCTTCAACACGAATTTTCTTTTCAGGTAAGTTAAATACGTACTCTGCCACCTTCTTTAGGGCAGAGGGACCATAGCCATTACCACGTTGACTTTCAGCTATACGTAAGTCAAAAACAGGAATTTCATCTTGTAAATCAAAAACTTTAACGATTCCTACTTTTTGATGTTCATCATTTTCGACCCAGAACGTTTTGACTTCGTCCGATTCGTACCCGCCCTCTTCAATCGTCTTTTCGATAATTTCTCTCGCTGGGTTCGAATTGCCATGAAAAGGCCATGTACTTGTGGTCATAAAATGAATCAGTTGTTCTTGTTCTTCCATCGTCCATTCTGTTAATCGCATGTTCATCCCCCGAACTGCGTTACTTTTGAATGCGCAGTAATCTCATTGAATTTAAAACAACGAGTAACGTTGCACCCATATCTGCAAATATCGCAATCCAAAGAGTTAACCACCCTGGAATGATTAGCAGTAACGCCACTATTTTTAACCCTAAAGCAAACATAATGTTTTCTTTAATAATACGCAATGCTTTTCTACTTAATTGGATGGTATATGGAAGTTTTTCTAAGTCATCAGCCATTAAGGCAACATCCGCCGTTTCAAGAGCAGCATCTGTCCCCGCTCCACCCATTGCAATACCAACCGTCGCGGCAGCAAGTGCTGGAGCGTCATTCATGCCATCTCCTACCATAGCCACACGGCCGAATTCAATACGTAATTCTTTTACCGCATGGAGTTTTTCATCTGGCATTAATCCTGCTCTGACGTCCGTCAAATTCAGCATTTGAGCTATCGCGGCAGCAGTTATTGGATGATCCCCAGTTAACATAACCATATGTTTTATTCCAAGTTCTCGTAATTTCTTAATAATGGTTGGACTTGTTTCTCTTATCGCATCTGCTACGGCTAAATGACCTACGTATTGATGATTGAAGAGAACGACCATCACTGATTTTCCTTGTTGTTGAAGCGATTTTACGTCTGCTTTTACATCATCTGTAATTGTAGTAGATTCTTCTGCCCATTTCAAACTACCAATAGCGACTTCTACGCTATCCACTGTGGCAATCACACCTTTACCAGTAACTGAGTGGAAATTTTCAACTGGTGAGTGGTCGACATTTTGAACGTATGCATACGTTACGATCGCTCGAGCTAATGGGTGACCTGAATACGCCTCGACGGACGCCACTTTTTGAATGACTTCCGTTTCTGTAAACGAAACGTCTGTCGACAAGTCGGTTACTTCTGGAAAACCTTTTGTTAATGTACCTGTTTTATCAAAGGCAATGGCTTGCAAGCGGCCCATTTCTTCTAAATGGATGCCCCCTTTGATCAGAACACCTTGTTTCGCCGCATTACCAATTGCTGTAACGATAGCTACGGGCGTTGAAACAACGAGTGCACAAGGACAACCTACTACTAACACAGCAAGACCTTGATAGATCCAAGCTTGCCAATCTCCCATGAATAAAGGAGGAATAACCGCTACCAGCAAAGCAATAACGATAATGCTCGGTGTATAATACTTAGCAAATTGATCAACAAATTTTTGAGATGGCGCTTTTTCCGCCTGTGCTTCTTCTACTAAATGAATAATTTTCGCAATCGTGGTATCTTCTACTCGCTTGGTTACACGAATTTCAAGAGCCCCTTCTTCATTCAACGTCCCTGCAAACACTTCGTCTCCTTGCTTTTTGAAAACAGGCATCGATTCTCCGGTTATCGGGGCTTGATTGACCGATGAGTAACCAGTCAACACGTCTCCGTCCATCGCAATCTTTTGACCTGGTTTTACAAGAAGCGTATCTCCAATAACGATATCTTCCGTGCCCAGTTCCATCGTTTCACCGTTTCTGCGAATAAAAGCTCGTGCTGGAGCTATATCCATTAGCTGACGAATGGATTGACGTGCTTTAGTCATCGAGTAAGCCTCGAGTGCTTCACTGACTGCAAATAAGAAGACAACCACAGCACCTTCACGCCATTCCCCGATAATCGCAGCACCAATGATGGCAATGGTCATAAGCGTCTTCATATCGAAGTAGAATCGCGATAAGTTTTTCAAACCACTCCAAAACATTGCATAGCCACCAATGGCTATAGATAGCGCGAAAAATAGAATTGCATATGGATCCTCTTCAGCCGTTTGAAATGAAATGACCGTTCCCACGACCAATAGAATAAATGACAACAACGTCAGTATATTTTCTTTTCTTTTATAAAAAGGTTTACTTTCAATTATTCGTTTCGATGTCATTGGAACAACTTTAATGCCATCAAATGCACCTGCTTTTTCTAAATCTTCTACAGTAATAGGTCCTATCACACGTAACTTTGATGCACCAAAATTAACATTGACTTCGCTCACGTTCGGTAGCGCTTGAATATTTTTCTCGAATTTCATGGCGCAGTTCGCACATGTTAAGTTTTCTAATCGGTATTCCTGTTGATCAGTTGCTTTCATGTTTATCGCCTTCTTTCGCATGTTCATATGCAATTTTCACAAGTTGCCCTACATGATCGTCAGCTAGCCTGTAATAGACCAGCTTGCCTTTTTTATGTGACTTTGCTAAATCGATATCTTTTAAATAGCGTAAATGATGTGAAGCCGTTGCAGTAGACGATTGAATAATCGCTGCCACATCGCATACACATAATTCATTTTGAAGGGTTAATGCATAAGAAATTTTCAGTCTTGTTTCATCTGCTAATGCCTTAAATATGACGGACATCCCTTTTAAATCAGGTAAGTTCTGTTGGACATATTTCACATCTTCCTCATGGACACAAGTTACTTCGCAAGTTTCTTTATTCATTTTTTCAGCCCCTCATTCAAACATTCATTTGATTATTAACTTCAGTATATGCTCGCATAGTTTTAAACGCAAGAACATTCAAACAGCCATTTGAACAACGGCTTTCTAGAACGAATACATTCCAATTAATTATGATCATGTTTTGTCGCAATATTTCACGAACAGTACACAATAGAGGATTTCACCTAAACTTTAGAGAATATATATATATAATATGAGCAGTTATGTTTTGCTTCATTTGAGAATTCACCAACTCATTTAAAGTTAAATGGATTGCATCAAAACACCATTTCTACAGGGGGAATCATGATGTATAAAAAAATTTTAGTGGCTGTTGATGGTTCTTCGCATTCGAAAAGAGCAGCAACTCACGCTGTTTTCTTGGCAAGTTCCACTCAGGATGCACATGTAACGTTACTCTATGTGTTGGATTACGACAAAACACGTACTGACGTCATTCATAGCATGAGTAGCGAAGAGCTGCACATCGATCGCAAAAACAAAATTATGCCCATTAAAGAACTTTTCACTTCCAAAGGGATTGCCACCGACATTAAGTTGCTTCATGGTGAAGCAGGTCCAGTTATCGTCGAACATGCAAACCAAGAAAATTATGATATTGTAATCATTGGCAGTCGAGGTCTCAATACACTACAAGAAATGGTGCTCGGTAGTGTCAGTCATAAAGTCGCCAAACGAGTTCATTCACCTGTTTTATTAATTAAATAATAAACTCAGACTGGTCCATTCATTGGCCCAGTCTGAGTTTTGTATTTGGAGATGATTCACTTGAAGAAAGGCTTGCTAAATTTAATTACGGATGTACCCGGTGTAAAAATCGGCCATGTCACATTGTATGAAAACATGAATGATAAGGATTCAATTTGCACAGGAGTTACAGCCATTTTGCCACATAGTAAAAATTCTTTTTTGCATAAAGTTCCCGCTGCAAGCTTTGTGTTAAATGGCTTCGGAAAAACGGTCGGTCTCATTCAACTGGAAGAATTAGGACTGATGGAATCACCTATTATGCTCACGAACACTTTTAGCGTCGGAGCGGTTTTAGAAGGAACACTGTCCTATATGTTGGAACAAAACCCTACTATCGGTGACTCTACAAGCTCTCTTAATCTTGTGGTCGGCGAGTGCAATGATAGCTACTTAAATTCAATGCGTCTTTTAGCTGTCCGCCCACAACACGCGATTGAAGCATTACAAGCAGCTACATCCGGAAGCTTTGAACAAGGAGCAGTGGGTGCTGGCAAGGGCATGATTTGCTACGGAGTAAAGGGTGGCATTGGCAGCTCTTCGCGAATTGCTCAACATGAAGATTTGGCTTTCCATGTTGGAGTTCTTACGCTTTCGAACTTTGGTCGTGCACAGGAATGTCGTATATCTAATTGGGACCAAGATGAAGTAGATAAACCAGATGGTTCCGTCATCATCGTTGTCGCCACAGACGCTCCTGTTGATGCAAGACAATTGAAACGGTTAGCAAAACGAGCGGCAATTGGCCTTGGTCGTACGGGAACACATATACATAACGGCAGTGGCGATATTGTCATCGCGTTTTCTAATGCTAATACGGTTGCTCATGAGTCAAACACTCCTTATGAAACGCATCCCGTCTTACGTGATGATCACCCACTAATGAATGAGTTATTCCAAGCTGTTATTGAAGCAACTGAAGAAGCCATTTATCAATCCATCCGCCACGCAGAAACCACAACGGGCCGATTAGGTAGAGTGATAGAAAAAGGAATATTTCAATAAGAAAAGCGCAAAGTGCCTTCTAGCTCGACGCCTGCGCTGGAAGGATGAAAGGCTAATGGCCATTCCGCCCCCATAAAGGGTCCGCAGTGCTGGCGCTTGTAGCTTGAAAAACAACAAAAAACTGCCACTCCGTCATGGTAAATGACAGAGTGGCAGTTTTTTAAGTTTCTACTTTTTAGTAAAGAGCAGTCCCCACCCACCATCCAATGGTGACCAATAGAAATCCTCCGATAAGGGTGACCAGAGCGTAGCTGATTGCTTGACGTTGCTGACCTTTAGACCAGCTTTCCACGAATTGAACTGCAAACGTTGAAAAAGTGGTGAATGCACCCAAAAAGCCCACAATCCAAAAGATAGCGATCCAGCTCGTTTCCAGGGCCAAATTTAGAGATAAACCCATCAGAAATGAACCTACCCCATTAATCAATAAAATCCCTTTCATACCTTGTATTTTCAGAGATACGGCATAGCGTAATATGGCACCGAAGCAACCGCCAAGACCTACTGCCAGGAGAGTCATTTAGAGAATCCCCCAATCTTAAATCCAAGGGCAGCTGCAAAAAAACAAGCCAGCGTCATGCCAAGTCCATAGACAACTGCTAATGCTATATTCTCCTGCATTAAACCAAGCCACTCAGCTGAAAAGGTTGAAAAAGTTGTAAATGAACCAAGAACTCCTGTCGTCCATAAAATGGATGCCGTTTTCCCAGTTGCCACAGCACGCCCTGTCAACCAACCTAAGACGAGGCTCCCTATTCCATTCTCCAACCATAGAACAATCATGTCTGGCGCTGTGACCATGACGCTATAGCGTAATAAGGCGCCTATCATTCCACCTATTCCGACCAATAGAAAATTCTTCATTTGTTTTATCACGCCCTAACAATTACTCGTTTGGACTTAATGTTAACGTATGACCGTCTACAATGTCACCATTAATAAGCGTTTCGTGATAGTTCCCATCCACCCAGTCATTTACTTGGTTATGGAACCACTGAGACTTCATATGTCCACTTTGACCTGGCCCAACGATATGATGAGCACTCGAGAGATCCTGTAAATCAGCAATAAACCGCCAAGAAGCTCCATGATCAACTGAACCATCCTCTGTAAAGCCCGCCGCTTGAGCAGTGATATTTGAGCCCCCGATCGGTACAGGTTTTGGATTCAAGAAATAAGCAAAGATTGGCGATGCACCACTTAACGGATGGTCGAAGGTTAATTGGTGATAGTCACCCCACTTCCAATCATCCGACTTATCACCAAATTCATCAGTAATCGAAGCCACTGCTGTTTCAAAGGAATCCATCATCCAGGCATCAATTCCCCCGCCTTCACTTACCCAAGCTCCATCTTGTCCTGAGAAACTTTGTCGCATCATTGTATCCGTGATATTGCCTTTGCCACCCATTAGGTCATAAATATCTTTTGGCATTTGATCCTTGAATAGTGTAGCTGGCAATTGCTTTATCCATTTATGGAAAATGAGTGGTGCCGCCACATCAACAGAATCTACTTGATCCCATTGTTTTAATATTTCCGTGAGCTCACCGTATTTATTTGCTGTATCCATTCTTTCTACGGATGCGACCATATCTGTTAAGAACTCGCGAGCTTGCAGGTTATGTTGATCCATTTGTAGAGCCATCATATCTTCTTTTGTGAATTTATCCCCTTTTTCTAGCACTTCTGAGATACGCTCGTAGCGATATGATTGAGCCCAAAAGTCGGTGATGTGGTAGGGATATGTTTCATCTACTACTTGATTATTAGCTGTTGCAATAAATCCTTCATCCGGATTTACGACTGTCGGCAATTCATCATACGGAACATATCCCTCCCATCCATACTCGTCAGAATCACCCGGTACCGGTAACTGAGCATCTCCAGACTTCCGAATCGGGATGCGCCCATTCGCTTTATACGCAATTGTTCCGTCTTTCCCTGCAAAAACAAAGTTTTGAGCAGGGGCATGGAAATCTTCCAACGCTGTTTCGAATTCTGTCCAATTAGAGGCTTTATTCATATTTAGAATGGCTTGTAATTCTAAAGTTGGCTCTAGAGCAGTCCATTGTAAAGAAAACTGGGCACTTGGTTCTTCTTTATCAAACATGACATTGGAAATAATGGGACCGTGACGCGTAACCACCACTTCAAAGTCAACTGTGGCAGCGTCTTTGACCTTGATTGGTTCGTCCCGAACTTCGGCTTGTTCCCATTCCCCTTCGTATTTAAATTCGGTAGGTGCTTCAGGGTTTGGTGTTTCAATATATAAATCTTGAACATCCGGTCCTACATTCGTAACGCCCCAAGCTATTTCGTCGTTATGCCCTAAAATAATTCCTGGAATCCCCGCAAATATGACACCGCTTACATTTTGTTGTGGTGATTGCAAATGCATTTGATACCATATGGATGGTGTACTCAGCCCTAAATGCGGATCATCAGCAAGTAGGGGCATGCCTGATTCTGTTTTATCACCAGAAACGACCCAGTTGTTACTGCCATTAAATTCGTTAGGAATAACTGAAGCATCAAATTTACCTGCAACGGCAACTGGATTTTGTATATTGGCTTTTATTATTGAGGGTTTGTCTTCCGGATATGTAATAAATATCTCTCGAGCTTTTTCTTCAGAAAAATTCCCAAGCGCCCAATGTCGAACAGCTAAACTCGACCAGTTACCACCAAGGTCATACGCCATAAATTTCCCAATGGTTAAAGAATCCACTTCTGTCCAAGGCTCTGGCTCATATCCTAACAATTTAAACTCAAAAGATAATTCACCTTGGTCCTGTGCTTGCTTTATGTAGGCATTTACCCCTTCAGCGTACCAAGTGAGCACTTGCTTTGCGTCTTTTCCATAACTAGACCATGAATCTTCTGCAGCCTGCCTCAAACTAAATGTACGGAAGAATTTGTCTGTCGTAATTGCCGCTCCTCCAACGACTTCTGATAAGCGACCACTCGCTTGTCGTCTCGCTAAATCCATTTGAAACATACGGTCCTGCGCTTGCACAAAACCTTGTGCACGATATAAGTCCGCATCACTTTCAGCTTTAATATGCGGGACTCCCTGTTCATCACGTGTGACAAGCACTTCCTCTTCTAAAACACGGACTGCCATATTGCCATCAATTTGTGGTTTCGATTTACCGATGTAAAAATTCAAAAAAATGACTCCCACTATAAGAATTAACGCGATGCTACCTAAAATCCAGGCAATCCATTTGCCTACCTTTCTTCTTCTGGTCATGGCCTTCTCCCCTTAAACTTTCTTACTATACTATTTCGTGTGAAAAGGAAAAAGTCCTGCAATTGAAAGAAAAGCTTAAATGCGCGGTCTGCTTTGAAGACAATAAAAAAAACCGGGCAAAGTTCGACCGGCACTTTTAAGAAGAGTAACCACAGTAGCCTGTTGATTTCCGCTACGGTGGACGCTTTTCGCGGGCATGGCTTCAGTCTCCTCGTCACTGCAAAAACATGGTGCTCCTGCGGTTACTCGTCGCAAAGATACTGGCTTTTGGCCAGAATCTTTCCTGCGGGGTCTTCAGCTCATGCACCTGCCGCTTTGCTTTCGGTGCAGAAAACATCTGCTATTCCCGCAGAAGTCGCCACCTGCGCTTCAATCAACTAATATAGATGGCAACTACAGATTATAGGGTGTTCTATCTCTAGCTTAACTTAGAATCATTTTTTCGTGTCTTAGCAATAAGCAATTTATAGATTTTCTTGTTGGTTACTTCACACTTCATGGATTGTAGCGGAAGGCGGCGTGAAAACACCTGCTCCTGCGGTTACTCGTCGCAAAGATATTGGACGAATTACAGTTCGTCCAATATCTTTCCAGCGGGATTAGCGGGACAGGTGAGACCCCGCAGATCGCAAAGCGACCGAGGAGGCTCACCGCCCGCCCCGCGGAAAGCGTCCGACTGAAACGAAAATCAACCATATTAATGAATCATCTTTTTGTCCAAAGTACCTGAAACACTGGGTTTATGGGACTAAAATTATATACTTTCTCATCTTTCATAAAAACTAGAGGGCATCTTTCACCCTCTAGTTTTAGATCATCAATTCTTCGGCTAACACTAATTTCACATTGGCTACTTGCTCTTTTGCAGTGAGAATATATAAAATATCTTTCGTTTGTAGTTTCGTTGCACCAGTTGGCATCACTAAATTACCTTGACGAATAATCGCACTAATAACCGTCTTTTCTGGTAAGCCAATGGTTTGAACAAGTTGTCCGGCAAATGGCGATAACTCAGAAACTTCGAATTCCAACATTTCTGCATTGGCACGATCCATGGATACGAGTTCCAATGTATGAATCCGTTTTGGTACAGGCGGTCCATTAAGTCCTAAGACTTTCGCAACATATGGAATGGTCGACCCTTGTAGTAATGCTGAACTCAGAACAATAAAGAATACGATATTGAAATACAAAGTACTATTTTCTATACCGGCTAGAGGACGATTGGAACGGCGCCGCGAAGTCCAGCCCATGACATAAACCATTTCTCTTTCAGGGTATAGGGAAAGAAGATGGTAGAAGCAAATACTGCGATTGGTCTAGCAATAACAATTAACACAAAGGACAGTACAAGGCCTTTCCAAATAAGATCCCACTCGGCAAGATCACTCGGGAATACCAATAACCCCAAAATCACGAACATGGTAATTTGCATCAACCATGCAAACCCCTCGTGAAAGCTAAATATTGAATGACTATGAGTCAATTCTCGGTTACCGATAATCATGGCAGCTATGTAAACTGCGAGTAACCCGCTGCCTCCTAATACAGCAGTTAGACTGTAAATAAAAATGGCAAAGCCTGCAGATAACACCGCGTAAAGTCCACTTGCATCTAATTTAATTTTATTCATTGTTTTAGATGCTATGTAACCTAGTCCAAATCCAAATGCTAAGCCCAGTCCCATTTGCATAGCGAACATTCCAACTAAAGACCATACAGAAATGTCTGGCATTAAAATCCATTCGATAAAGACAATAGTTAAAAACATGGCCATCGGATCATTCGTTCCTGATTCAGCTTCTAAAGTCGAGGTTAGTTTTTCCTTAATATTTTGGCCTGATAATACAGAAAACACTGCAGCTGCATCGGTAGAACCCACAATAGATCCAAGTAGGAAGGCTTCTAGCCAGCCGATGTCCAACACATAGTACGCTGCTATCGCCACAATAGATGTCGTCAAGACGACCCCCAGTGTAGCAAGTACAGTGGCACCTCCAATAATTGGGCGAGCATGTTTCCACTGCGTTTGTAGTCCACCTTCAAATAAAATGATGATTAGTGCAAAGACCCCTACCATTTGGGCAAGTTTTGCATCTGTAAAATGAATGAGACCTGAAATATCACTTCCTAAAGCCATTCCTAGAAACATGAACAAAATAAGTGATGGAACTCCCACTCTTGCTGAAAGTTTTGTCATCATAACTCCACATAAAAGAAAAATCCCTATTAATAATACCGTGAAATCCGTTGAAAAATTCTCCATTGGTCCTCCTGTCTTTACATTAGTTGTCTCTTTAGTTTAATAGTAATTGCTACTGTTTGCATGTAAAAAGCCTCGAATTCTAAAGAATTCGAGGCTTTTATTATTCGTTTTCGCCAACAATTTTCACTTCAAGGTCTAGTAAAATCCCAAATTTCTCTTGAACTTTTTCGCGAACCATTTCAATGGTTTGAATATAGTCAGTTGCCGTTGCGTTATTTTTATTAACAATAAAGCCAGCGTGTTTCATTGAAACTTCCGCACCGCCAAATCCCTTGCCTTGTAATTCGCAGTCTTGAATTAACTTACCTGCATAATAACCTGGGGGACGTTTGAAAACACTACCAGCTGATGGATATTCTAAAGGCTGCTTCGATTCACGTAAATGTGTTAAATCTGCCACCTTGGCATCAATTGTTAATTGATCACCAGGTAATAGATCAAACTCTGCGGACAATACAAAATAATCTTTTTTAGTAATCACACTCATACGGTACTCTAGCTCAAGTTCTTCTTTAGACAACACAAGTTTTTCTCCTTGTTGCGTCAAAACAGTGGCTTGGAAAATAATATCTTTAATCTCGCCGCCATATGCTCCCGCATTCATTGCCATTGCACCACCGACGGAACCAGGGATACCGCATGCAAACTCAAGTCCTGCTAATGTTTCTTTCACTGCCGCTCTTGAGACATCAATGATGTCAGCGCCACTTTCAGCGTATACACGAGTTCCTTTAATACTAATGCGATTTAACTTGGACAAATTCAAGACGATGCCGCGTACTCCGCCATCTCGAACCACCATATTAGACCCATTTCCAAGTAATAATAAGGGAATTTGATTGTCATGAGCATATGACACAACAAAAATAGTTTCTTCTTCAGTTGTCGGAGATACAAATAAATCTGCCCGACCACCCATTTTTGTCATCGTGTGCAAGGAAAGTAGTTCATCTATTTTTACACATTCGTGTGAAATTTTTGTAGTTAAATCGTCAAACCAACGCTGTTTATTCATGAAAAGCCAAATCCTTTCGCATAACTCTTTTCATTACATAGTATGCGTATTGTCGACCAATTTGACAAGTGATTTTCATGATAACCATACTTTTGACCAATGTTCGATGTTTGCAATTGCGTCTTTCAGCCCTTTTCCTTTTTCAGTTAAGGAATATTCCACTTTCACAGGAACTTCTGCAAAAACACGACGTTCAACTATGCCTTCTTTTTCTAACTCTTTTAATCGCTCTGATAGAAGACGTCCACTTACTGGCAAGGAAGATTCGATTTCATTAAATCGCTGTGGTCCTTCTAATAACTGATATAGGATTAGCCCTGTCCATCTTTTCCCGATGAGTTCCATCGCTTTTGATAAACGCGGACATATTGTCGTTTCTTTCATAAATTCTCACCTCTATTATTATTAATTATAACCCAAATGAAAATCCATGTAAATTATAGTAATTAAATTACTTCACGTAATTATGTTATTATTTTATAGTAGCTTACATATAGTAACTTTATGAAAGGAGTATTGGGATATTTCTTGGTAATAAAAGATTTACACAAATAATTATCTTTAATTCGAGATACTTTAATTCAAACATATTGACATTAGGGTAATAACCACATATAGTAAGTTATAGAAATTAAAAAACATATTGGAGGAATTTATAATGAAAAAATGGAACGTAGACGCTTCTCACTCAAGTATTGGATTTTCAGTAAAACATATGATGGTTTCTAAAGTACGTGGATCTTTCACTGATTTTACTGCTGACGTTGGAGCAGAAGAAACAGACCTAACTGGTGCAAACATTGCTTTCACAATTAAGGTAGCAAGTATTAACACTGGAAGCGAAGATCGTGACAATCACCTTCGTTCAGCTGATTTCTTTGATGCTGAAACATACCCGGAAATTAAATTTGTAGCTAATGATATTTCTAAAAAAGGCGAAGACTATGCCATTGCTGGTGACTTAACAATTAAAGACGTAACTAAACCAGTGGTATTTGAAGCTGAATACGGTGGTAAAGGTACTAACCCGTGGGGCGTTGAAGTAGTAGCTTTTGAAGCTGAAACTAAAATTAACCGTGAAGATTTCGGCTTAACATGGAATGCTGCACTTGAAACTGGTGGAGTTTTAGTAGGTAAAGAGATTAAAATTACGATTGACCTTGAAGCTAACCCAGCTTAATTAAGATTAAAAATACCGTTTAACAAATTCTTTTAAATAAAAAGGAACTTCTCTTGTATAGAGAAGTTCCTTTTTTTAATGCAGCCAGGTTTGTTTTCTAAGTTCAATTGCCAATTCTGCTACCACAGGGCGACTGATTAAGTACCCTTGAATCTTCTGTGCACCCAACTCTCTCAATAATTCGAGTTGTTCTGGGGTTTCTACACCTTCCATCACAGTAGACATCCCTAGGTTTTTCGCAATATCTAATACCCCTTGTAAAATGACTAGTGATTTCTCTCCATCTTGTTCCATTTCCACAATAAATGAACGATCAACTTTTACTTGTTGGATTGGCAACAGTTTCAAAACCGAAAGTGAAGAGTAGCCAGTACCAAAGTCATCAAGAGCCGTTTTCACACCCAAAATATTTAATTCACTTAAAATTTGAATTGCCAGGTCCGTATTTTGCACAGCAACTGTTTCCGTAATTTCAAAGATTAATCGCTGTGGTGAGATCTTCATCTCATGAATAATTGATTTCACATCATATAAAAAATCAGGGTGCATCATATGTTTAACAGATATATTAATCGCTACATGAAAATCTTCGTGACCTTCTTCTTCCCATAGCTTTATCTGCGTGATCACTTGTCGGAAAATCCATCTCCCCACAGGGATAATTAAATCACTTTCTTCTAATAAAGGAATAAATTCTACTGGCGACACTTGACCAATGATTGGAGATTCCCATCTCAGTAAAGCTTCATAACTCGTAATTTTCTTCGTAGATAAATCATAAACAGGTTGATATACCATGAAATATTCTTGATTTGCCAGTGCATGAACAACATTGTTAGCAATCAAACGAACTCTTTCATTTTGATTCGCTAGTTCTTGAGAGAAAAATACATAGCGATTTCCACCATGTTTTTTTGCCTCTTGTACGGCAAATGTGGCATCCTGCATCATTAAATCTGGCCAATCTCCTAATGAAGATTTACGAATACCTACACTAAATGTCACCCAAACGCTTTCAAATGAAGATAACTCTATTGGGCTTTCCATTAGTTTCACTAAATTTACTGCTATGGTTTTTACTTCTTCTTCAGAAGTAAACGGTGCGATTAATACAAATTCATCTCCACCAACACGATATAGATCATATCGTCCAGCAAACGCTTGGATTTTACGACTCGTTTCGAATAATACTCGGTCACCTAACTGATAACCATTGCGTTCATTAATTTCTTTAAATCGATCTAAGTTAATAAAAAATAAAGTGAATTTTTTAAAGCTTTGAGGATTTAAATCCTTCTTTAAGCTTTCCTCTAGCATCACTCGATTAGGTAAGTTCGTCAGTAAATCCCGTTTCAACAGATTCTCTTCACGCTTTTCATTATTTCTTACATAGAAGTAAATTCCACATAAAATTAGAAATGAGAAGCCAACGATCAATGTGTTTCGCCAAAAAATTGAAGAAATCTGATCTTTCATCCGATCCGTGAAGGAATCAACAACAACCGTCCAATCGCCAGCTGTCCGTTGGTACATAACATAATGGGCTGTATTTTCGTCAATTAATATGGTCCCTTGTTCGCTTTCTTGTATCTCTTTAAGTACACCTGAAACCTGCGGGCCACTTTTCTCAAGTTTTGAATCTGAAGAAGAAAAAACTAATTGATTTTCTTTTAGTAAAAAAAGTGTCCCTGGCAAATTTGATTCTTTTGCTATCGAACCCAAAACATTCCCCATATTGACAACACCTGAAAGTACACCTATTGTTTTTTCATTCTTGATAACGGGGATTCTAACTGCGGTAACTAACTGAGTGGAATCTTGAAAAAAGGGAAATATATCACTAAAAACAGTTTCCCCTTGCAAAGCACGGTCAAATGATTCTATTTGATTCACTGGAAAACGAGTTCCATCACCCGCTAAAACTTCTCCTTCAGTAGTTATGAAACCAAGAGAAGCAAAGAAAGGCATTTTCTCCCGTTGTTCACCTAAGAACTTTACAATTTCCTCTTCACTTTCAAGCAATGCTATATAGTCCGCAATTAATTCGAGTTCTGCTACACGTTCATTTGAAAATTTATTCGTTTCATCTGTAAAACTATCCAATAACCCCTTTGTTTCCTTCTGCACTGTTTCAAGAACAAAATTTTTTGACGATTTATAATTAAAGATAGTTAATGTAACAACCGTCAATAATATGATTGTCAGCAAAATATATACTTGGCGCTGCCTAATTGACATGTTGTCACATCCTATATTAGTCCTATTAATTTACACATACTTGTATATAAATACTAATATTATTCTTACTCTCTATTTTTATTGTCGAGGAATGACGGACTATAGTCAATAAAAGAGTGAAATATTACTAGTAAAAGAGATACTATTACAAATTTTTATTGATGAGGAGTCTTTTGAAGCACTAAAATTTTACAAAAGTTTGTTTTAGGACAAGCATTCACTATAGAAAAGCGCAAAGCGCGTTCTAGCTACTTCAAGTGCTTTAGAAACTTATTCTTTCTTATATCTTAAAAAAACAGTTCTTCTCAATTTACTTGAGAAGAACTGTTTTTCTTAAACTTTTAAATTCATCGTCATTTCGCCTTTTCCATTCGCAACTTTAATTTCAGCATATGCTCCGTTAACGAAAGTCATTTGCGGTGGAACGTGGCCGATATCGGCATTATAAATGATTGGCAAGTTGGTCTCTTCCGCTAATCTCTCTAGAGCATCAAGAGTAGTGAAACCGCCTACTTCTTGTCCTGCAGGGGTGCGTCCAAATAGCAGACCAGCAGCGTTATCAAACCATCCTGATTGGTGCATTTGCATTAATGTTCGGTGAAAATCTGTAGCTGACATTTCACAGTTTTCAAGAAACCAAACGAGTGGTTCGTCACGTAGATGGATTTTTTGAAATTCTTTAACATTCCCAAACGGCGTTCCAATCAAATGATGAATGGTGTCCATACACCCTCCTAACAAACGCCCTTTCATTTCGACCGTTGAATTGTTGACGATTTCCCACTTCGTGTCTGTATCTAGGTTAAAAACAAATGGATCTGGTTCTTTGTCATGAGACCACTCCAATTGGTAGTGTGACGACGACTCTTGATTAATCGTTGCTCCCTCTTCTGAAGAAAGCACTTCTAGAAATTTACTAGTCGTTGGATCCCATTCATCACTTCGTAAATCGACAAAGTTTGTACCGTGTGCAGTGGCGATACCGGTCTTTAATGTCATCGCAAACAATAAAGTACTCGTATCTGAATAGCCAAGAACCCATTTTGGTTGGATTTTACCCCATTCAATAAGAGGTAAGATTTCTTGCAATATTTCGCCTCCCCATGGTGGAATGATTGCGTGTATATCCTGCCTTTGTAACATCGAATTTAGTTCAGCGGCGCGTTTTTCCTTTGAAGATGAAGCAGCTTTGTATTGCGTCCACACAGTTTCTCCAATTACAATGTTGTATCCCCGGTTTTCGAATTGTTTTTTACTAAGGTGTATTAAATCGTGTAATTCACTATCCACACCTGAAGAAGGTGCTGTTATTCCGATTGTTTGACCTGTTTGAAGTGCTTGCGGATATTGAATCATTGCGTTCACCCTTTTTTGTAAGATTGAAACTATTTTACATGATTTTCGTATCATATAACAGAGGAGATGAGAAATATATGGATACTTTGGCATTTGGAGGAATGGGCATATTTTTTGTGTTTTTTGTCATCATTTTTACATTAGTGATCGGAACGTTTATTTTCATTGCAGTTAAAGGAATGTCTCAATGGTCTAAAAACAATCATTCTCCTGTATTGACCGTACCAGCTGAAGTCGTTGCAAAACGCACAGATACGTCTGGAGGTCATGGAGATTCCTCAGCAAATACTTGGTATTACGTCACATTCCAAGTCCAAAGCGGGGATCGAATGGAGTTAGGTGTTCCTGATAAAGAGTTTGGTTTACTAGCAGGAGAAGATTTAGGCATACTAACGTTTCAAGGAACACGATATCAAGGGTTTGAACGAAAGAGAAATGTAGATTAAATCAAAAAAAGGATTGGACATGTTGATGTCCAATCCTTTTTATTTTTATACAGTTACTGTTACTAAACGGTTTGCCACTGCTTTAACGTCTTGCATTCCGTCAGCAATAATTTGTTCTGCACGGTCTGGATATTGATTGTGCCCTTCAATAATCACTTCTTCAATGTTTGTAATGCCGAAGAAATTCATAATCATGCGGACATAATTAACACTCATTTCAGATGGAGCCATTTCTGGTGTTGAGTAAACACCACCGCGAGCGTTCAAAATGATCACTTTTTTATCTGGCACTAATCCAACTGGACCGTTTTCATTATAACTAAATGTTACGCCTGCACGGTAAATATAATCAATAAACGTTTGAAGTGGAGCTGGGATGGTTTTGTTCCACAGTGGGAATGCGAAAACCACGACATCAGCATCCATAAATGCATCCATTGCTTTATTTGAAGCAGTTAAAATACGTTGTTCGATATCAGTCAATTGCTCAGCTAGTGCTGATTTAGTCATAGCATTGAAAAAATCTTGCCCGAAATAAGGCATATCTTCTTCGAATACATCAAAAGTGTTGATGTTTAGTTCAGTTTGTTGTGGTAACTCATTCATAAATACTTCGTGCATTTTACTAGAAACGCCTTCTGAAGAAGGACGGTTATTTGCTTTGACAACTAATATGTTCATTTATAGAAACTCCCTTTTACCCTAAAATTATATATCTTCAATTCGAGATATATACCAATAATAAAAGAGCACAGTCGATAAGTCAAAGACTCTGCTCTCGCGTTTACTTATATTTCACAGCTGTCATCTTTACAAATTCCCACATCTTTTTGTCCAAGTGTTTGAAGTTTTGACGAGATGCCTTCTTCTTCTGCCACTTTTCTCAATGCTTCTTCAAAAGCTTCTGCAGGTTGTGCCCCAGAAATCGCATACTTACGGTTAATCACAAAGAATGGAACTCCTTGCACACCAAGTGACATACCTTCTTCGATATCTTGTTTCACTTCAGCTTCAAATGCAGTAGACGATAAAACTTCAGCAGCTTGAGTACGATCCAAACCGATTTCTTCTATTAAGTTAAGCAACACTTCATGACGGCCAATTTCTTGTGCTTCGATGAAATACGCTTTTAACAAACGTTCACTTGTTTCAGCTGGTTTGCCTTGCGCTTCAGCCCATTTAGCTAATCGATGTGCGTCAAATGTGTTCGCTGGTTTAATGCGATCAAAATCGTATTCAAGACCAACTGTTTGTGCCTGCTGTTTTACAGAAGTCGTCATTTGTTTTGCTGCTTCTGGTGTTGTTTTATACTTTTCAGCAAGCATTTCATATGTCGACTTTTCTGAAATGGCTGGAGAATTAGGATCTAGTTCATACGCTTTAAATTGAACATCAATGTTTTTAGCTAAGCCTGTTGATTGAATCGCTTCTTCTAAGCGACGTTTTCCTATATAACAAAATGGACATACATAATCTGACCATACTTCAATTTTCATTTTGTTCACCTCTTCATAATTGTAGTGCGTCGTTGGTCGTGTCGCAATTTTTATGCTCGTAACAAGATTTTGGCTTATGCGCGTCTTCTGATATATTTCACAGTTGTTTAAGATAAAATGTAAAAGCCGACTCCAAAAAGGAATCGGCTTTTACATTTTTTATTTACTTAATGCTTCTGTTAACACTGGAACTACTTGTTTCTTACGCGATACAACGCCTTTTAATACGCCAACATTATTTACGAAAGGAACGCCGAAAGCTTGTTCAACCTTCCCTGCTTGGCTACCTAAAGCTAGTGCTACAGAGTCGTTGTTTAAAATGTCTGTTACGACGAACAGGAATAAATCTAATCCTTTTTCAGCAATTTTTCGATAAATTAAATCTTCTAGTTCTCCTTGATTGACCATGATTTCATTTACATCTACCGCATTAATTTGACCAATTTCCACTTTATAATCACCGATACCAAACTCTTTTGCATCGAGTGTCAATAAATCTTCAAGCGTTTTGCCGCTTAAATCCGCTCCTGCTTTTAACATCGCTAAGCCATACTCTAGAGCATCCACACCTGCGATGGCTTCGAGTTCTTTTGCTGCCGCAATATCTTGTTCAGTACACGTTGGTGATTTAAATAACAAAGAATCTGAAATAATCGCAGATAACATTAATCCTGCAATATTTGCTGGTATGTCTACGCCATTTTCTTTAAATAGCTTATTTAGAATTGTCGCTGTACAACCCACTGGTTCAGCACGGAAGTACAATGGATCAGCTGTTTGGAAGTTCGCAATACGGTGATGATCTATTACTTCTATAACTTGGACATCATCAATATCTTCTACACTTTGTTGTTTTTCATTGTGATCAACTAATATGATGTGTTTAACATCATGTGAAGCCTTTTCAATGAAACGAGGCGCTTCAAAACCGAATTTTTCTAAAGCAAATGCTGTTTCATTTTGAACTTCGCCTATACGAACTGCTTCTGCATTCATTCCTAATTCACGTTTCAAATGCGCATAAACAATCGCAGAAGAAATCGAATCTGTATCTGGATTTCTATGTCCTACTACATATACTTTTTCCATGAGTATCCTCCAATAATTAAACTTCACGTTGTTCATTTTATCATACCTATTTCATAAACAAAATGGCTCCAAGTTGTTCTTTATTAACTAATAGATCTTGCAAAGTGTACGCGTCAAGAACTGCAAAATAAGCTTCTAGCGCATCACGTAATATGCTTCGAAGTTTACAAACGGGCGTAATGACGCATTGATTCGTGGCACAATTGAAACATTCTACCAAATAAAAATCATCTTCCGTTTTTCTCACGACTTTACCAATATTAATTTCATTTGGATTCAAAGCAAGACGGATTCCGCCTCCTCTACCTCGAATCGTCTCGATGTACCCATGTTTGCCTAATTCATATGTGACTTTCATTAAATGATTTTTCGAAATGCCATAAGCAGTTGAAATCTCTTGAATAGTGGATAGTTGTGATTTTTCTTTTGCTCCCACGTACATTAATACGCGAAGTGAAAAATCGGTGTACATCGTTAAACGCATAACTTCACCGTACTTTCTATCATCATTATAACGATTATGTCTTTTCCGTGAAAGAAATGTGTCCGAAAAATTAAAGATGTATTTTATATATTGCTTTAATAAATTTACAGGCGTATGGTTAAGCTATGAAAGATAAATAGGAGGAATTATAAATGTTATCCCAAAAATCAATCGATATCGTTAAATCAACAGCACCCATTTTAGCTGATAGAGGTGTAGAAATTACAACCGTTTTTTACAAAAATTTATTCACTGCTCACCCAGAATTACTTAACTTATTTAATAGCGTCAATCAGAAACAAGGACGACAACAAACGGCTCTTGCCAACACTGTTTATGCAGCGGCGTTGCACATTGATAATTTAGGTGTCTTACTTCCAGCTGTCAAACAGATTGCACAAAAACATCGTTCATTAGGCATTAAACCTGAACACTATCCAATCGTTGGTAAACATTTGCTTGAAGGAATTAAAGAAGTATTAGGAGACGCTGCAACAGATGAGATCATCCAAGCTTGGGCTGACGCATATGGCATTATTGCCGATGTCTTTATTCAAGTGGAAATTGAGATGTATAAAGAAGCAGAAGAGCAAGAAAATGGTTGGGGAGAATTTAAAAACTTCGAAATCGTTGATAAAGTGGTTGAAAGTGACATCATTACTTCATTTTACTTAAAACCTGTAGACGGATCAGCAGTTCCAACATATAATCCAGGTCAATATATTACAATTCGCTTAGCTATTCCTGGTGAAACGTATATATTAAATCGCCAATATAGTTTGTCTCAAGCACCTAATCAAGATACTTTCCGTATTACAGTGAAAAAAGAAAACGAAATGAATCCTAATGGGAAAGTTTCAGTTTACTTGCATCAGAATCTTCAAATTGGAGATACGTTTGAAGTAAGTTCTCCTGCCGGTGATTTCTATTTAGACATGGAAAGTACACGTCCAGTAACGTTGATTAGTGGTGGAGTTGGTATAACGCCTATGATGAGTATGTTGGATACCCTTTCTAAAAATTCTCCAACTCGACCTGTATCTTTCTTACATGGCGCAAGAAATAATGCTTTGCATGCTTTTGATAAAGACGTTCAACAATTAATGTCGGCGATGGAAGACACAACTTATTTAGCCTTTTATTCAGATGAAAATAAATTGCTTACAAAAGAACTATTAGCAGAGAATGTTCTCGCAAATGGTGATATCTATGTTTGTGGTCCAGTTCCGTTTATGAAGGCGATTATTCCTACGCTTTATGAACTTGGTTTTGCTGAAGAACATGTTCACTTCGAGTTTTTCGGTCCAGCTGTTTCACTGGAACCAGCTCTCGCATAAAATATAAAACAACAAGAGCTATCACCCGATTGCGGTGATAGCTCTTTTACTTTGTATAGTCGAAATAAAGTTGATTGACAGTTGATTAAATACGTCTGGTTGATCAATGTTACACACATGACCTGAATCTTTAATTTTAATCAGTTTAAATTCATCGTTACGTTTCACCACTTCTTCAACTGGTGGCATGAATAAGTAATCCTCCACTCCCATTAAGAAAAGGGTTGGAATGGCATTGGTTTTCATTTGTAGCCTAGTTAAATATGGATTAATTAGTTTAGTTAAAGAGAACCATTTAATAAACTCTTTTTGACACATTTTTTTCGCTTGGTTGACGAAAACTGAACGTGATTCTTCATGGCGTTTTTTCGGCATAATGATCCAAGCAAATAATTTATATAACAACATATATGGAATGAAGCGCTTTGTTACACGTCCTGTCCATAATAATAATTTCGTACGGATATCAAGACGAATAATGGCTCCACCTAATATAAGGGAAGATACTCGTTCAGGAAAACGTTCTGCCATGGTTTGGGCAACAATTGTTCCTAGGGACATACCAATGACATGTGTTCGTTCTATATTTAATTCATCGAAGACCGTTTTCACTTCATCTGCAATATGGACAAATGAATCGCCTTTCTTCCAACGTCCACGAGCAGATTTACCGTGTCCTCGGAGGTCGATTAATAAGACATTATGTGCTTTTCTAAACTCTCGTATTTGTTTGTACCAAATGGACGAACTTCCACCCGCTCCATGAACAAAAGATACCCACGGGGCATCCGGTGATACGACATAGGTTTTATAGTGAAGCAATTTGCTCAAACTCCTCTAGCATACTCTTTTCTCTATTAAACCACCTGACACGTCGTGGTATCAACAGATTTGGCTAGATTAATATGTCCACATGCTCCATTTACCGATGTCGACGAAGCCTATTCTCTTGTAGATAGCACCTGCAGAGGGGTTGTCATAAAACAGACACAACATTTTATTCTCAGCTAATAACTCACGACAAAGCTTCGACATACAGTAAGTTGCTAGCCCTCTTTTCTGATGTTCTGGTAAAGTTCCCACACCGACAATCATCGCAGATTGACTATTTTCTGCTGTGCTTGACGCAGAACTAATGATGGTGCCTTGTTCTTTTATAAAGTACGCTCGTGCAAGCCCTTTTTCTAAAGACACTTGCTTATGCTCGACGCTATAATTACCTTCAGCAAATTCAGGAATAGCTTTCATCATTGTAATAATATCTTGTGCATCATCTACCCGAGCTCTTTCTACTGTAATTTCGGAAGGAATTGTCGGGAGAAGTTCTGCCGATTCACATTTCGCGTAATAAAGAACGCGTGGTTTTTTGGGTTGTGCGGTTATGTAAGGAATTAATTTGTTAACCATTTCTTCAATTCCAGACAGATAACTGAATGATGAATCTGTATTGATAATAGTTGCTAATCCTTTTGCATCAAAATCTTCTGGTGCATAGATTATGAAGTTTTTATCATACTTTAATAAGACCGATCTTAAGTTACCTTGGTCATTGAAGTCACCCCAAAGAGTTTGGATAGTTGAATGAAATCCGTATCCTTCAATATCTCCAATAATAAAGACATTTTCAGCTGGTCTTTGTGAAACAAAATCCAGCGTTTGTTGACGATCTGTTTCTATTAATTGCCTAATCATATGAAGCTCACTCCCCTTAGCACTTTAGTCTCTATCTTACCTTTTAAAAGGTATATTACTTTATAACATAATTCCTTAATTATTCCAATATTACATCAAATATTACCCATTTATTTCTTTTTAAGTGATAAAATAAGCTTAAAGTAGTGTATACTACTAGTTAAAGTGATAGAAATATACTAATCATTATATGTTTCTTTTGATACAGAAAAGAGGTTAATTATGGTAAAGAAAATGGAGAAAAAGTATATCCCGCTGGAGTCTTTTTTTGCAGAAGCTGCACAAAACGAAGTCATACTTACTTATACCGCTATCGAAAATATTGTCGGTCAACCATTACCAAATGCCGCTTATTTAAATAGTAGCTGGTGGAAAAAAACGAAACCACCTGCCACACACTTTTTAGCTTGGATGAACGCTGATTATACAATAAAAGAAATTGACTTAGGTCGGTCTGTTACTTTCATTAAAGAGACCGATGAGATAAATGTGGGTCAGTCTTCTTCTGCTAATCCAGAGAATATATTAATTATTCGGCCTGTTGATTTAGATGATGCACGTGCTATTATTCATCTACAACAAGACATTGATACAGAATCCGACTTTATGCTGTTTGGCAAAGATGAACGTAAAATGTCCGTCCAATCCATTCGCAAGAGAATTGGCGAATGGAAAAAATCCGATAACTCTAGAATGTTTGTCGGTATTCTTAACGGAGAATTTGCTGGTTTTGCGGCTTTAGTAACTGGCCCATCTCCCCGAGCAAGTCACCGAGCTTCTATCGTAGTTGGTGTACGTAAAGCTTACTACGGGAAAAGTGTTGGGACCTCGTTAATGACTAAAGCAGAAGCCTGGGCACATGAAGTTGGGATCTCTCGCTTAGAACTAACTGTGATTGAAAACAACGAACCCGCTCTTGCTCTTTATAAGAAGTTGGGATATAACGTGGAAGGCACAAGAAATAATTCCTTATTAATTAACGGGGACTATATTAATGAATTGTATATGGCTAAAAATATACAGAAAGCGACGACGTGAAATAATTCACATCGTCGCTTTTGTTTAATTTCCAGTTTTTGAGAATTCTTCAATACGTGCAGCTATTTCGTCACGGACTCTTTGGAACACAGCCCACTTCTCTTCTTCAGTTCCTTCAGCACGAGCAGGATCGTCAAAGCCCCAATGCCAACGCGTTACATGCGGTGGAGTCATTGGACATTTATCGTTTGCATCTCCGCACAATGTAACGACGAAGTCAGCTTTATTTAATAGCTCAGCATCAATCATATCCGACGTTTGATTTCGAATGTCTATGCCAACTTCATCCATCGCTTTAATGGCATTTGGATTAAGTCCGTGCGCTTCAATACCAGCTGAATATACTTCAAACTTGTCACTTAAGAATTTATGACCAAATGCTTCCGCCATCTGAGAACGGCATGAATTGCCTGTACATAAAAAATAAAAAATTTTCTTTTCCATGAGTAATCATCCTTTTTTAATGAATTATAGTTAACCATAAATAAAGTCCAGTTAATGTAATAAACAAAGTTGGAACGGTTAAAATGACACCTACCTTAAAGTAGTAACCCCATGCAATTTTTACGCCTTTTTGACTTAAGACATGCAACCATAATAAAGTTGCAAGAGAACCAATTGGTGTCATTTTCGGCCCTAAGTCAGAACCGATAATATTTGCATATATTAGCGCTTCTCGCATTACACCAGTGGTATTCGTATCGGCAATCGCAAGAGCGTCAATCATGACAGTCGGCATATTGTTCATGACTGAAGATAGAATAGCCGCGATAAAGCCCATACCGAGTGTTGCTGAATATAAACCATGACTAGCTGTCCATTCAATCACTTCTGTTAACACTGACGTTAAACCGACATTACGAAGACCATATACGACGACATACATACCAATCGAGAAAAAGACAATGGCCCACGGAGCTCCTTTTACTACATTCTTCGTGTGAACTGCCGAGCTTCTACGAGCAATGAATAAGAAGATCAGCGCTACACTTGCTGCAATAAAGGATACTGGAATGTTTAAAGTTTCGCTTAAGAAATAACCAATCAATAATATGCTAAGTACGTACCACGAAACATGGAACATGCGAATATCTTTTAACGCAGCCTTTGGCTCTTTTAACATTTTCTCATCAAAATGTTTAGGGATTGATTTACCAAAGAATAAATACAGCACTAACATACTCGCTGCAACACTAAATAAGTTCGGTACAAACATCCGTGATGCGTATTCAATAAATCCAATGCCGAAGAAATCTGCTGATACGATATTCACCAAGTTACTAATAACAAAAGGAAGTGAAGCAGTATCTGCAATAAATCCTGAAGCCATAATAAACGGTAAAATCATCTTGTCTTTAAAATCGAGGGCACGAACCATGGCTAGTACAATCGGTGTTAAGATAAGTGCTGCTCCATCGTTTGCAAACAACGCAGCTACTGCAGCACCAAGTAATGTGACTAGTAGGAACATACGCATTCCGCTGCCTTTTGCAAAGCGCGCCATATGAAGGGCTGCCCATTCAAAGAATCCAATCTCGTCTAAAATTAATGAAATGATAATTAACGCAATGAACGTTAATGTCGCATTCCATACGATTCCTGTTACATCAATGACATCTTGAAAATTTACAACTCCTACAAGAAGGGCAATTGCCGCTCCAGCCATCGCTGACCAACCAATTGATAACCCTCTAGGCTGCCATATGACAAAAATTAACGTCACAATAAAAACAATACTTGCTAACCATAAATCCATTTTGTAACCTCCGCTTATGCTTCACACATGACTTTTTTTCCTTCTTTGATTAAGTCTTCTACTGTTCGTGTTGGGGCTGGTAGTAGACTGAGTAGATGTATTAGTACTGGGTATTGAGGGTGTCGAACCTTCAATGACCAAATTGTCCAGCGACCACGTTTCTCTTCACTGACGATGCCTGCATCTTTTAGTTTACGCATATGTTGACTTATTGCGGGTTGTGTCATTTGCAGCAACTCCGTTAGCTCACATACACATAATGATTGATGCATGAGGTAGCTTAGAATTCTTAAACGATTTTGATCACCAATGCCTTTTAAGTATTGTTCAAGTGCTATGTAATCCATAAGTATCCCCTTATCTATTGTGAACATTTTCATTATATAAGCATTCTCTTATGAATGCAATATGAAATGGTGTGATTATTATTCAAATGAAGTGAGTAACAACATCTATAAACCCAAACCTTGATTGCTTGCACTAAGGGTGACAGGTTCTCAGTTTGCTTCGGATGCTTTTTCTGCTGCACCATGAGCTAGAGAATAAAGAGGATGGGCTTGTGACTGCGTCACTTCGCCCACCCTTATTTTTGTAGATCATATTGCGGCGGGTGTGCGTCCTTCGCTTCCTTGCAACCTGGTCGTACTTAGTTAGGTTCGTTTGGTTTACTAGAGAATCGTTGGTTTCTTTATGTAGATATTCGGCTTTTCGGCCTCTTTCTGCTATTTTTATTTCGAAATTCCTTATCAAAAATTGACGAGATAATTCAGTGTATCCCTAAAACCAACAATAATGTCTGATCATTAAACATGAAGACAACAGGTTTTCAGTCCGCTTCGGATGCTTTACCTGCTGCACTTTGAGCTAGAGAATAAAGAGGATGGGCTTGTGACTGCGTCACTTCGCCCATCCTTATTTTTTTAGATCATCTTGCGGCGGGTGTGCGTCCTTCGCTCCCTTGCAACCTGGTCGCACTAAGTTATGTTCGTTTGGTTTACTAGAGAATTGATGGTTTCTTTATGTAGATATTCGGCCGAAGATGATATTTCAGCCTCTAGCTGCTTCTTTTATTAGTATCTGAGTCAATTTCATAATTCATAAAACCGAATTCAGCGCAAATTATGCAGTTAATCAATTACTATAGGGGAAATTGTGAGTTAGAACGAATAGAATAATCTAAATCTGAATGAGTAACATGAAACTTATCATCAAAAAAATCGTTATATGGAAAGCGGAATGCAGGAAACTAGTACGTTCCATTCAAGGCAAGGGAAAAGCTGGAGATAATTTCAAACTTACCTATTGCTTCGGTAAAATGAATTAAGTATAAATAAATTCAGTAAACTATTTCCACCTTTATTTTAGTTTTATAAAATAAAAGGAGGATTTACAGGAGGGTGACAATGGGTGAAATAGATATTATATTCATAGTTAAAATGATTATTATTGGACTAGTTCAAGGCTTGACAGAACCGATTCCCGTTTCCTCTAGTGGACACGTTATGATTGCTAGCGAGATTTTAGGTCTTGGTGAACAAGGTTTTACTTTTGCTATATTAACAAATACGGCTTCAATGCTTGCGATACTTTATTTTTACAGACAAGATATGGTCAGGCTTACAATCAATTCAATTCATTATTTGAAAACAAAAAATCGTCGATATAAGAGTGACTTTCGATTTGTTTGCTTTATTGTCATTGCTACTATACCAGCAGCGGTTCTGGGGATTTTATTAAATGACTATATTGCAGAAAAGGTCAACATGGCAACAATTGCGGTGATGCTCTTTATCACAGGGGTTGCTCTGTGGTTAATACGCAATATGAACGGGGATAAAGATGAACGGGATATTACAATTAAGGATGCGTTCATTGTTGGTTTAGGTCAGGCTGTCGCTTTAACACCAGGAATTAGCCGTTCAGGCGCTACGATCATTTCAGCAATTGCTGTTGGAATGAAGCATGATACGGCACTTAGATTTTCATTTATGTTATATATTCCTGTGAGCATCGGAGGCGTAATACTAGGTTTTTCAGACTTTTTGAATGAACCAAATAAAGCAAACTTAGCCATTCCATATTTAGCGGCATTTATTGCCACGCTTTTAATGACCTATTTTGCGTTGAAGTGGTTTATGGGAATTATGAAAAATGGCAAACTTGTTTATTTTACATATTATTGTTTCATTATGGGGGCATTACTTCAAATTTTCTTCTAAAGTATTTTTATTTGAGAATTGGCTATTTACCTAACGTGGTTAGTTGAAGAACACATTAATGGGCTCTTTTCTTTTGGTGAAATATCAACACTATCGTTCACTTAGGATAAAAATAAAGAAATGCGTTTGCCACCTAAATTGCATCTTCGGCAGCTGTTTTTGATGAAGAAAGTGATAATTCATTAGTAAACTAAAATCAAAGAACTATTTGCCTGAAGGTTGTATGGGATTGATGATAGCATCCGAGCCGTAAGATTACCTGTAATAGTAGAGGGGGACGTGACTATGTCACATCCCCCTCTTACTTATTTATTAGGCAAAATTGCAGGCGGAATAGGAAACCCAAGTGATAGTTGGTCGCACACGCCTATTCACACTTTCTTATTTTCATCTATTAGTTTAATCGTATTGAGCATGGTGTTGGTTAGAATCTCAATGCCTGTATGGATGCTATCCTGATTGAAGGTCATTTTGGGATGATGTAGTCCTGGTGATAGACCGCATCCTAGGCCTAGCATAGTCGCTTTAATAGTTGGCTTATGTAGGGAGTAAAAATGAAAGTCTTCACCACCTGGAGTCGTAATCCGTGGTTCCAATTTATCTGCACCCAAAACGGTAATAATCGCTTGTTCCATAAGGTCATACGCTTCTTCATTTACAATTGCCGCTACTAATCCTTCGTGCATTTTAAATTTTATCTTTACGTGATAGATGGATTCTACACTGCGCAGGACTTCGTTGACTTTTGTACGAAGAATACGCATTGCTTCATTCGTTTGCGCACGTGCATCCAATGTAAATGAAGCTTTTCCTGGAATGATGTTGCCTGTTTCACTTCCTGCATGTAATTTAGTCATTTTCACTGAATAAGGGACGAGCGGATCCATTCGTATTCCTTCTAATCCATGAACAATCGCGGCGCCTACCTCAATTGCATTTTGACCGAGATGAGGTCTAGCGGCATGGGTATCTTCTCCCAAAATTGTCCCTTTTATGATCCCAGCAGATCCATGACAAATGGCAGCTGATGCTGTACCATCTGGAATTTCTTGAATGGGGCGAAGATGAACGCCAAATAAATAATCTACATCGTCTAAAACGCCAAGGTTAAGCATCTTTAACGCGCCTTGTCCTTTTTCTTCAGCTGGTTGAAAAATCCATTTGAAGCGAATATCTTTAGGGAAGCCAATTTCTTTCATTCTAAGTAAAGTACCTATACCAATGGACATATGAGCATCATGACCACATGAATGATTTGCTTTAAATACTCCGTCAACTTCTTGCCAAAGTGCATCAATATCTGCTCGAATGCCAATACATGTTGGACCTTCTCCAACCTCAACAACCAAACCCGTTATGTCATCAAATGTTCGAACACTAAATCCCTCTTCTTCAATCAGTTTTTTTAAATAAGCTGTCGTTCCAACTTCTTTCCAACTAATTTCCGGATGTTCATGTAAATACGTAAATATCTCATTTATTCTAGACCTGTTTGATTCCTTACTGTCTTTCATATCTTTCACCTCATGAATATGTTGTTTCTATTACATTATCCTATTTTGAGTCAAAGTATTAGGCTTTTTTTCGGAAATATAAAGTTAACGTGTACAATACCTCAAGAATGAGGGTATGTATTAATAATATGTACAAGATATTGAACATACTTTTTTCAAAACGGTTTAACTTCGTTTTAGCTTTTCTTTGATATTGGAGAACACACGAAAGAGTCAATTTACGCTTAGCATGCCCCAAGAGCGAGAAGAATGAGACTCCTTTTATAATTTCTTGGAACGTGCTGAACTCTGAACAACATTATATTTTGACTGACCCTTGTTTTATATTACCTCTTGTTTAAGGAGGTTCTTTTTGGGCAAACAATATGGAATACATATTGTTTAACAATGATTGACAATAAAATAATGACTTTTAGAAAGGACATTACAATCGATGAAAATATACCTTCTTGATAAGTATTTAAAAAAATACACAAGGATGTCCGAAAGGGAACTAACCCATACGGTTAAATCTAACTTATGGTTTACCCCTGTTCTTTACGTCTTTTTTTCCATAATACTAGTAACTTTATCATTAAATGGTGACTTGAATTTCGAACTAGGCGATAGAATGCGACCGCATTTTGCCTTAGATTATGAACTGACTCTTTCTCTTTTAAGCATCCTTACTTCAGCAACTTTAACGATTACCATATTCACATTCAACTTGGTATTAGTTGTTTTCACAACGTTTTCCGGGCAATTTTCTCCTCGAATACTTAAAAATTTTATAGCGAGCAAAGCGACACAGCGTGTTCTAGGAATCTTTACTGGGAGTTTTATCTATGTTCTTTTATCTTTATTCTTCATTAATGAAAGAATAACCGAATATTATTTTGCAGTTCCCCTTACAGCTACCTTTTTAGCCATTTTTTCGATGGCCACTTTTATATTTTTTATTAATCATGCAGTTGCGTGGTTGCAAGTGAATCAAATGACAGATGACATGAAAAAAGAAGCATTGGGCATTGTAAATGGAACCTTGAAAAATGAACTAGATATTTACAAAGTCAAAGATTTCAATGACGCAAATGCGGATATTAGAGACGGTAAGGGTATCCACATTAAAGCTGGTTCACCAGGCTATATTCAACTCGTGGATTTTATCTCCATGATTAAAGAAGCTCAAATAGATGATATTACGATAAAGCTTGAGTACACAATAGGGAGTTACGTGTTTGAAACTACGCCACTTTTGACCTATTGGAAAAACCATGAGATTGCAATAGTTGAAGATAAATATTTGGCCTTTTTTAGTGTTAGAAAGAAACAGACAGAAGTTCAAGATATTGAATTCAGTATTAATAAACTAGTGGAAGTTGCCATAAGAGCGCTTGGAAATTACGATCCCAAGACTGCGACTACTGCTATTTACCAAGTAGGAGAAATACTTGTGTCTATTTCGCAAGTCACCGACTTCTCCAATTATTTAGTAGATGATGAGAATAATCTGCGATTAATTTTACAAAAAAGAGATTTTAATCACTATTTGTACAATGGATTAGGTTATATCAGACACTATGCAAAAGATAATGTTATTGTTTCAACAGAAATACTAAAAGTTTTAGATTTAATGGCTAAATCGCTCCATCCCCGAGACTATCAATCAGTTTGGGATTTCGCCATACACACAGCAATCGGTTTTGAAAGTCTGTTTTTGTTCGAACAAGACAGTCAACAATTTTATTTGGCGCTATTTAACTTAGCCACTACCACCGACAATCTAGAGGATTATGAAGAATTCCTTAAAAAAATATAATGAATTAAACACAAAAAATGTCCCGTTTTAACGGGACATTTTTTTGTTTAAAGTTGTTCTAACAATTTTAGAGATTCACGGTTAAATGCTGGAATATCTTCAGGTTGTCGACTTGTCACTAATTGATTTTGGCAAACAACCACTTCTTTATCTACAAATTTCGCTCCGGCATATAACATATCTTGTCCGATCGATTTATAACCCGTTGCGTCACGACCTTCAAGTGCTTTTGCCGAAATTAATAATTGTGGACCATGACAGATTGCAAATACTGGTTTCTTTGCATCCATAAAGGCTTTAGTGAATTCCACAAACCTATCATCTGCTCGTAATTGATCGGGTGAAAAACCGCCCGGTAGGAACAATGCGTCGAAATCTTCAGGTTTCACATCATCAATACCATGATCAATGGTCACCATAGCATCTCCTTGTTTACCTTTTACTTCTTTTCCTGCTTCTTTTTCAATTGTAAATACTTCATGACCCGCTTCGTTAAAAGCTCTCGCCGGATCCATATACTCGATGTCTTCAAACATATCTGTGATTAAAGTTGCAATTTTAGCCATTTCTAAATCACTCCTTAATAGTTTGTTCATCATAAGTATTCCACTAAAATATCCCATTAAACATATTATCGGTATTTGGATACCATTGGATGACCTTTTTCAGAAAACCGATAAGGATACTCTACCGCTTCTCCAGTATTTTGAATTCCGACTCGTGGTCCTATTTCAAGTTCAGTCACGCCCGGACCTGGAGCAATGAAAAGTGGTTCTTCTGTCCAATGATGCCCATAGTAACTCATACTTACATCTAATGCTTTGGATAGTTTCCCCGGACCATTTGTCCAGTTTTTCATCGCATTAGTTCCACGGAATTGTTGCATTAGTTCATGACCAACAACTGGTTCGCCAGCACGCAACAAAATAGCCTCCGGTTTGCCGACTGGACCACTAACAACATTCATCAAAATATGTGTGTGCATTTGATAGGTATAAACAAGACCTGGTTCTCCAAACATTACTTCAGTTCGTTTTGTCCGACGGTTACCGAAACTATGGGCAGCTCGATCTTCAGCTCCCATATACGCTTCTGTTTCAATTATTTTAACGACCATTACACCTTCAGGATGTTGATGAACAAGATATTGACCTACTAGGTTTTGGGCAAGTTCAATAGTAGGTTGTTGAAAAAAATTCGCTGCAATTGGTTGGAAATTCATGTGCATTCCCCCTTCTTTTATTATACTAATACAATACATACAAATTTAACGAAACGGGGAAACTACATATGAAAGAAATCATTCAAGAAATACAACAATTTAGAAATGATCGAAACTGGGGCGGTAATCACGATGCACGGAACTTAGCTATATCCATTTCGCTTGAAGCAAGTGAACTGTTGGAATGCTTTCAGTGGCGCTCTCCAGAAGAAGCGATTGCTCATGACAAACAAGCAATTGTTGATGAGATGGCCGATGTGTTTATTTACTTATTGCAGTTTTCGGATGTACTTGAAGTCGATTTAATCGAAGCAGCACGTGAAAAAATGAAGAAAAATGCTATAAAATATCCGATTCCGTCAAAATCATAAGAAAAGCGTAAAGCGCCTTCTAGCTCGACACCGGCGCTGGAAGAACCGATGCGAAAGCCTGCTTTCGCCTGAGGGTCTGAAGCTTAGGTGCGAGCTGGCGTTTGGAGCTAGACATAGATACTCAAAATCAAAGGTGTCGCTCGAAAAAGAATATATTTTCTTATAACTTAAGAAATTTAAGACAAGTCCTCCTTTTTTCCTATTGAGTAATATTTAACTGAATATTATATTAATTAAATACACATATAAGGGGTTGACCGCATGAACAGATGGAAGTGGTTAATTTGGATCGCTGCGGGTGCACTCCTCTTCTTTTACACAAGAAACGATACACACCAGGACCAAGTAAGTGCCAATGAATCATCTATCAAATCTTTCGACCCAAAATACAATCCAAATCAATCTCTTGCTGATTACTTAATATTCCGAGCTATGCTATCGGGCGAGGCGAAAATGGCAGTGACTGGTAGTAGTGTAACTCGTGGAACAGGATCAACTAACCAAAACAAAACTTGGCGTGGACAAATCGAAGTCAACCTTAGAAATTCAAACCCTGCTCTCGAAACATTCACGATATCGAATCACGGTTACTCAGGCTATACATCCGTACGTTTACTTGAAGATCATGTTACGGCTCCAATAGTAAAAGAGCAGCCAGACGTCTTGTTTATTGAGACATCCGTCATTAATAATCACAATAAAAATGTCTCGTTAGAAGACACCTTCAACTCGTTAGATTCACTATACCAATTGTATTCACAAGCCTCACCAAATACACGTATCGTATTCTTATCGCCAAATCCATGCACAACGAATAAATTTGGACCACCACTTAATCAGTTTGGTCTCAAATTCACGGATTATGTCGATGAAACTTCTGCCTATATCAAAAAACAAGGATGGACTTATTTTGACACACATGGCGCTATGCTCTATAACATGTCGTCAAAAAACATATCTCTTCCTTCTACATTAAAAGACGGGATTCATCCAAACGACCGGGGTTACAAAGTATGGGCAGATGTTTTATGGCCATTTTTAAAACAACAACAAGGCGCGTTACCGAACCCTATGTAATGATAAAACAGGCACATCTCGATAGTAGAGATGTGCCTGTTTTGTGTTGTCGTATTCGGCTTCGCTTGCAGTTTATTCCGCTTCGCTTGGGTTTTATTCCGCTCCATTTAAATTCCAAAAAAAGAGACTACCTAAAAATCAGTAGCCTCTCGAAAATATAGATTTATTCTTTAATTAATCCTTTTTCAATCAAGAAATCACGCGCTACATCTTCTGGTTTTTCTTGGTCAATATCAACGCGTGCATTCATTTTTTGCATATCTTCAAGTGAGATTTTTCCAGCTATTTCATTTAATACGTCTTCTAGTTCTGGATACGCTTCGAGTGTTTCTTGACGCACTAGTGGTACTGCATCATATTTCGGGAAGAAGCCTTTATCGTCTGTTGTAATGTTTAAGTCAAAACGTTCAATTCGACCATCTGTCGTGAATGCTGTGATGACATCTACATCCCCTTGTTTTACTGCTTCATACATAACGTTAGGATCTAAGCTCTCTTCACCTGAGAATTCGAATGGATATTCTTCAACCATGGCATCATAGCCATCGCCTGGACGCTCATAAAATGCATGAGGTGCTCCGAATACGATGTCTTCTGATTTAGATGCTTCAACTAATTCAGAGTACGTTTTTGCATCGTACGATTTGTCTTTGCTATAAGCTAGAGTATAGGTATTTTCAAAGCCAAGTGGCTCTAACCATGTAACACCATATTTCTCTTCATATCCTTTACGTACACGCTCTAGAATACTTTCTGAGCTTTCGCCTTTTTCTAGATCTTCTCCTAATACCGATTGTAAACCAGTACCTGAGTATTCTACATAGACATCGATATCACCTTTTTCAAGCGCAGGTGTTAATATCGCTACTTCACCGAGTCCTTCTTTGTATTCCACATCATAATCTGTTTTAGATTCTACATATTGACCTAGAATTTGAGGTAAAATGAATTGCTCTGAAAATTGTTTTCCACTAAAAACGATAGGCTCACTTGAGTCCCCACCTGCATCATTTGTTGAACCACATCCTACTAATGCAACTGATGCGAATAGGGCAATTGCTGCTAAACTTTTTTTCATGTATGTTCCTCCTATTGTGTTTTCATTCCTTTTGGTGTTGCTTTCTTTTCTACCCATTTCAACAAAAAATCAAAGCTAATAGCTAGTAGCGCGACAGGTAGTGCGCCCGCTAAGACAAGCGAGTTATTATACGATTGTAAGCCTCGATAGATGACGTCCCCTAATCCACCTGCACCAACAAATGTAGCAAGCGTGGCAATTCCGACCGTTAAAACAGTTGCAGTTCGAATACCTGCCATGATAAAAGGTAATGCTAGCGGGAATTCAATTTGTTTCAGTATTTGTGTTCTTGTCATCCCCATTCCTCTACCTGCTTCAATGATGGATGAATCTACAGATGTAAGTCCGGTATACGTATTCCGTAAAATGGGTAAGAGCGCATAAATAATAAGCGCAATGAGAGCTGTGTTTGAACCAATTCCCATTAGGGGTACTAAAAATCCGAATAACGCTAAACTTGGAATGGTTTGAAACACGGCCGTTACCCCTATTACGGGTTCTGCATATTTACGATAGCGAGCTATTAATATGCCCAAAGGTAATGCGATGGCAATTCCAATTGCTAATGCTACAAAAGATAAGTAAATGTGTTCGAGGAACGCTTGTTGAATGAGATCAGAGCGACTTTGAATTGTTGCCAAAAAATCAGTCATAAGAAGACACACCTTCTTCCTTAGCTAAGACGGCCTTCAATAAAGATGTTTGATCGATGTATCCAACGAATTCTTCATCCGTATATATAGCCAATACATCTGTCTGAGGTGCTTCTAAGAGGGCAATTGCTCTTTCAACATCTTCAGATGACTTGATTAAAACTACTTGTTCACTGATTTTCGCTTGTGTAAAGTAAGCTGACAGTTCGCTAATTTTACGCTGGCCAAATGTACGCTGGCGATTGATTCGCTCTTGTCCGATGAAGTTACGTACGAAGTCATTGGCAGGGTCATGAATCAAATCATATGCCGTTCCCACTTGCTCCACTTCCCCAGCGCGTAAGACAATAATATGGTCAGCAATTTTTAAAGCTTCATCCATGTCATGCGTGACAAAAACAATGGTTTTTTGAATTCGTTGTTGCAGATTTCTCAACTCATCTTGAAGTTGTTCCCTACTAATTGGATCAAGCGCGCTAAAAGGTTCATCCATTAACACAATGTTTGGATCTCCAGCAAGTGCCCGAACAACGCCTACACGTTGTTGCTGTCCCCCGCTAAGTTCAAGAGGAAAACGATGCAAAAACGTATCAGGGTCAAGTCCTGTAATATTCATAAGCTCACTTACTCGTTTTTTCGTTTTTTCTGCACTCCATCCTTTTAATGTGGGTACCAGAGCAGCATTCTTGGCAATTGTCATATGAGGAAATAGGCCAATACGCTGAATAACATAACCGATGGAACGTCGAAGCTCTACCTCGTCGCGATCTTTAATAGATTGTTCGTCAATCAATACATCACCTGATGTTGGTACTTCTAAATGATTAATCATCTTCATTAACGTGGTTTTTCCACAACCACTTGGACCGATAATCACGGTTAATTTGCCTGTTGGAATAGTTAATGAAACATCTTTTAATGCTTCAGTTCCATCCGCAAATCTCTTCGTTACTTGGTCAAATCGAATCACAGCCTCAGCCCCTTTTTAAGCTTCAGTATGTATATCTTTTTCTATTACCCTTTTTACTTCTACATATGCATGTTTTCTTTATATTTTCTAGTTTACAACACATTCACTCTACTAGTTTAACCGAGTGTCAGTGTGCTTACACTTTCAAGTGTTTAATTTGTTTGGTTAATTCGTTAAATCGTTTATCTAGTTCAGCGTATTTACTGTCTGTTTTTGACATAAAGCTAATTTCACCTAGGAGAGCTTGTCGCTCTATTTCAAGCTTCAACAACTGCTGCTGTTGGAATGTTTCATTCTGGTGATTATTCCACTCAGCAAATGTCATGTTCACTTTTTTCATCGTTTTATCTTCAAAAACAAGGAGCTTATTTGCAATTTTGTTCAAGAAATAGCGGTCGTGAGTCACGAGAAGTATTGTGCCTGGATAACTGGACAACGTTTGTTCCAATTGTTCACGGGAAGGTAAATCCAAATGATTGGTAGGCTCATCTAATAACAATACGTCTTTTTGTTCCATCATAAACGCCATTAGTTTTAACTTTAATCGCTCTCCCATACTCAAAGAGCCTATCGGTAAACGCCAATGTTCTTTCCCGAAACCTAAATTCGTCATCAGCGTTTGAATCTGTCCACGTGTTTCAAAATCTTGCGGCTGAAACCATTCTTCAGGCGTCTTCTTTTCTGGCAAGTCTTCTACTGTTTGTTGCAAATAGCCAATACTCATAGCACTTGTTTTCCACAAGTCACCTTCAAACGTCTCTTGACCCATAAGCATCCGCATCCAAGTAGACTTCCCACAACCATTTGGTCCTATAAGCGCAACACGTTCGCCTCGTTGGATAGTAAACGATGATTTTCCCCATAATACTTGCTCACCAAATCTTTTCGAAAGATCTTTAACCTCAATCACTCGATGACCTTGTTTTTGATTGCCTTCAATTGAAAATGAAATTTCTCTTTCTTCTAAGGGTCTGTCGATTTTCGCTTTTGCTAGTTCACCTTCCAAGCGCTTACGCTTTGAGCGAATTTGTGTGTCCATGCGTTTGGCTTTCGAACGATAGAACTCTTTGTAGCCATCTTGCTTTGTTGAGTCTGCATGTGCTTTTGATGACCAATTTTGAAGGGATGCAATTTGTTCATCAATCCGCGTGATCTTTTTCTGTTGTGCATCGTACAATCGCGAATGTACTTTACGTCTTTCTTCTTTTTCCAGCCGATACGCAGAATAATTCCCTTCAAATACAGTCACTCTTTGATGCTCTACTTCCCAAATGGTCGTTGCTACTTCGTCCAGAAAATAACGATCATGTGAAACGATAATCAGGGTACCTGAATAGGACTTCACCAGTTTTACCAGTTCTTTTAAACTTTCTTGGTCTAGATGGTTTGTTGGTTCATCCAAAAGCAACAACTGAACATGACTTGTAAATGCTTGTGATAGCCTTTTTTTCATTCGTTCCCCACCACTCAAAACCTCATTCGAACGATTTTTGGGAGCCTGCCATTTATGTGAAAGGTTATTTTCCTCATTGGTAATCAATTCTAGAGCTTGATCTTCTTGTCTAAAGTAATGGATTGTTGGAGTTCCACCTATCCATTTTATTGAGCCTTCACTTGCTTCTAGCTCGGCAGCAAGTAGCGACAATAGAGTGGATTTCCCTTCACCATTACCTCCTACTACTCCAATACAACTGCCTTTTTTAATATCAATTGATACGTTGCGAACCACTATTTTATTGCCATATTCAATCAATACATTTTGTATTTTACCAAGCACGACCATTCCTATTCCCCCTATTTCGGAGGACAAAAAATCCCTCCGAGAATTATCGGAAGGATTCCATATACCCAAAATAGATCAAGACAAAAAAACTCTTTTCGAATAAAGAGACTTTCTGTAACAGTGAAAAATGGGCACACTAATCCTATTTCCGATTTCGCAAAATGTTTAATTTGCTAAGAAATAAGATTAATTTTCCATTGTCCACCCATCGTCCCTTCTTACAACATTTCTTACTAGTTAGGTTGAATTATAGCATATTGCTCTTTAATTCCAGCACAATTTCGTTAATTTGTTTTTTAGCACTTGTAACTATATGTAGCCCTTTTGAGTATCATGACTTTTGGCAAGGAGATGCCTTACCTAACCTTTGACTACCTCATGTTGCACTTTTTTCGTCAATCCTTTAAACACCAATTCATACGAAAGAGTAATACATTCTTTTATAAGGGCTGACGGTAAGTTGCCATTTAGCGCAAGTGAATTCCAATGCGTTTTGTTCATATAGTAGCCTGGATTAATCTCTTCGTATTCTTCTCGGAGCACACCCGCACGTTGCGGATCACATTTTAATGAAACAATAGGAGTTCCGGTTTTATCATGACCAAACATCGCAAACATCTTCCCACCGATTAGATATCGTTCCGCGTCCCAGTCTTTCTGATAATCAAATTGAGCCCCTTTGTGTCCTTCACACCAAACCTTCAATTCGCTCAATTCCATGTCACAGCCCCTCTTCCAAGACAAATTCCACGTGTATAGAATCCGCAATTTTTTGGTAGCCGATTTCCTGATAAATTTTGTTAGAAGTTGGGTTCATCATATCTGTGTACAGCACGCAGAAATCATATGTTTTTAATAGCTCTTCACTTCCCGCTGCAACCATGGTCCGCGCGTATCCTTTACCCCTTGCCTCATTCGGCGTATAGACAAAAGATACAGTGACTCCACGTTCAGAAGGACGAGCTTTTTTCATCATAGAAACGATTTTTCCTTGGTCCTCCCAAAAGAATACTTCTTCATCTTCCAAGAATTGATTGACCTTCTCCTTTATCGCTTCCATAGGGCTATTTTTAAGTCCTGTATCTTTTTCAAATGCTTTAAACCAATGTGCAAGTAATGGCGCTTCATCTTTTCTTGCATAACGCCAAGACCCTGGACTTTTCTCAAGTGATTGATCGACTTGATCCAAACGATAAAGACCTTGATCCATTAACAATCTGGCTTTGCATTTCGCGGTCTCCTGCCATTTCTCTGAAAACGCCGTGACTACAGATTTCACACCAACAGCCGATTGAATAGGTAGTTTTCTTTTAGAAAGTTCATGAGCAGCCAGTGTCAAAATGTCATCTATTCTTGTTTCATCAATAACGATTAGATTTATAGGATGAGGAGGTGTCATTTGAAGAAGAGCCACGATGCGGTCATTTACTTCAATGGTTGCCATGAAAGGATTTTCATATCGCCCCGCTTTGATTCCTTGCAACACGCCATAAAACAGACTATAGACATCTTCATGTTCTGTTAAAAAAGGTTTTGCTTTATCTTCAAATTCCTGAGCTTGTGTAAACACATTGAATTCCATACGATTCTATCTCCCTATTGTTTTAATAGTAGATATTACACAAATTGGTAGTCAATGTCACTCTTTTTCGAGATATTTCGTTGGATTTGAAAAATGAATGGCTATTCGTTGCAACTTTCTTGATTTCGTTGCAACTAACCAATTATCTCCTAAAAAAAATCCACCCCGCTACTCTGAGGGGATGGATAGATTTTCATTTGCGCTTTGTTTATGCTCAATTTTTTTGACAACCACGATACTAATTTCATACAGCAAAATCATGGGAATGAGTACCAAGAAATCACTCACAAAATCTGGTGGCGTCATTAGTGTCGACACGACAGCTAATATTACATACGACCATTTTCGCACCTTTTTCATTTTTTCTGAAGTCAATAATCCGATAGCTGACAAGAACATCGCGATAATTGGCAGTTCAAATAATATTCCAAGAGGCACTGTTGTCATTAACAAAAAGTGAATATACTCACTTGCAGATACCATTACATTAAAATTCACTTCACCAATATTGATTAAAAATTGATAACTTAAAGGATTCACGACAAAATAGCCAAAAGAAATCCCGACGATGAAAAGCGCAAGCATGAGAGGTGAATACAATCCTATAAATCGGCTCTCAATATGATTTAATCCAGGTTTAACAAATTGCCATATAAAATGAAAGATAAAGGGTAGTGAAAAGCCGAGGGAGAGCGCACTCGAAATCGACATATAGAATTTCACAACTTCAAGTGGGCCAAGGACGACTAATTCATTGCCTCTCGTGATATATGGGAACCACAGATTGATGGTTGAAAGTACCAAAAGGAAGAAAAAAAGAAATACTGCCACGCTCTTAATAATTTGCTTGCGTAGATCTGTTAAATGCTCCACAAGTGATGATTCGTCAGATGCAGTAATATGTGCTTTTACTTCTTTAACTTCGACCACTATTTCTTTGTCTAATGGACTAATTATTTTCTTATTGTGATGTTCATATGGGTCCATTTCTTTCACCTTCTATAGAATTTCAGATTTCTTTTCTTCTTTTTTTACAGGTTCATCGTCATCCATAAGTCCTCTTGTCGACTTTTTAAATTCTGAAAACGTCTTCCCTACTGCTGATCCAATTTCGGGTAATTTTTTCGGTCCAAATACAATGAGTACAATTACCAGAATGATGATTAATCCTGGGACACCTATGGCTCCTAATCCACCCATTACAATTCCTCCTTTTAGACGAGTGATCCACTTGATTTACTATATTTAATAATGCCTTCCGCAGCACGGTAAGCAAGCGCTCCCACTGTACCAGTTGGGTTATATCCTCCGTTATGAGCAAAGTTCCCTGCCCCGACAACAAATAGGTTTTCTGCATTCCAATGCTGCAAATAATTGTTCACTACTCCTTCTTCAGGAGCTACACTCATAACTGTACCGCCAGTGTTATGTGTAGTTTGATACGGCACAATATCATATTGATCGATCTCTCCCCGACTAACTACTGTTTTTGCTCCCATTTCTTTCATAATCTCTCCAGATTTCTCACTAATAAACTTATGAAGTGCAATGTCTTGTTTCGTAAAGTTGTACGTTAGTTGCAACAAAGGAATACCATATGCATCTTTATAGGTGCCATCTAACGATAAATAATTCTCTTTATGTGAGATTGATGCACCTTGAGCACCTACAGATAAGGTTCTTGTGAAATTATGAATCGATTGCTTTTTAAATTCCGCTCCCCATGTTGGTGTGTCTGGCGGGGCAACATTGGTAGCAATAGGTCTAGAACCCGTTTGTGTAATGGAAATATTTCCACCATGAATGAATCCAAGATTGCTATGATCAAAACTATCACCATTAAAATCATCAATGGCCATTCCGAGGGCGCCTGCTCCCATGAACGTATTGTATTGTTCATCAAAGAATCCAGTGGCACCTGGTAGTATTTGATAACAATAATTCCTTCCAAGCGTCCCTTTACCAGTATCCGGATTATATTGTTCACCAATTTTCGATACCATTAATAACTTCGTGTTATTAAATACATAACTTGTTAATACAACGACCTCTGCAGGTTGAATGAATTCTTCTCCTGATAACGTATCGACATAGCGTACCCCTGTCACTTTGTTCCCACTTTTCAAAACTTCTACAACGTTTGCTTGGAATTTCATTTCAAAATTCCCTGTTTTTCGAGCGGTAGGTACGACGGTGATTTCCGGTGAAGTCTTCGCACCGTATTCACAACCAAAGCGTTCACAGAACCCACAATATTGACATGGCGCTATTTCTGCCCCGTCTGGGTTCGTGTAGAATTCTGATAAATTCGCTGAAGGCATCATAAATGGATGGTATCCCAATTTACTTGTTGCCGATTCAAACTTCTTCAAAATTTGCGTCTTCTTCATCGGGGGAGTCGGATAATCCGCCGATCTTTTTCCCCAATTCGGATTATTATCTTCTCCTGAAATTCCTGCCGTTTTCTCAAACTTATCGAAATAAGGCTCAAGCTGGTCATATGTTAGCCCCCAGTCTTGCAAAATATAGTCTTTGGATAATTTATTCGGTCCATATTTCTTATCAGTCATCGTTTTAATCTGAAAGTCATAAGGCAAAAAACGCCATGTTTGTCCATTCCAATGCGTCCCGGAACCGCCTAAGCCCTCTCCCAACAAAAAAGAGCCCATTTGACGCATAGGAAGAGCTGGCATTTTGCGGTTGTTTCTAAATGTAATCGTTTCTTTTGCTAAGTTTTGCATCAACTCATAGCGTATGGCATAGCGATATTCGTCATGTACCTTGGCGAAGTCTTCTGTTCCACGTTCTTGACCGCGTTCTAACCCGATTACTTTCAAGCCTGCTTTCGCACATTCAGCAGCTATGATACCGCCTGTCCACCCTAGTCCTACTGTTACAACATCTACTTTTGGCAAGGTCTTTACCATATCGTTTCCCCCTTTTCTTAATGCATACTACCCAGTGACTTCGGCTCGATTTTTTGAAACGTATCACTTTCAATGACATTGATATATGCCGCTTGATGTCCGGGGTATTCTTTCATTCGCCAAGCATCCATATTGTTGTTGCCGTTATAGATTGGATCTGCATAAGCACCCTCCAGGGTGGCGGCTCTTAGTAACCGGAAGAAAAATGCGGATGTTACACCATTCATGGCTACTTCATCTTTTTGAAAAGCTGTTAAAATTTCATCCATTTGTGCTGCTTCCAATTTAGAGAAGCCATCCTTGAAACGTGTTTGAGCCTCTGCCTCTAATTTCACTACACCCTGCTTGAAGATTTCAGCGCGAGTCAAACGGCTTTGGTAACCTTGAGTAGCTGCACCGATTGCAAAAGGGGCTTGCATATATTCTTTGGTGTTACTCCCATATTGCCCAGCTAATTGGTTATCGATAAAATACGGCACCCCTAGCTCGATTGCACCTGGACCTAAGTCGTCCTTCGGAAAGATTCTCTCCGTTGCATTGGCTATTATTTGAAACTCTCGATCGTTTGTAAAAAACATTAGCCCTTTGTTCAGCGTGGCTTCTTGTTTGTGGTCTCCTGATTTCTTGTCAGTTGTGGATGGAGTATTTGCATTGTAGCCGATCAATCCACCAAGAAGACCTCCACCAATCAGTGCACCTGTAGCCACACCAGACGTTTTCAGAAACGCACGCCTTGAAATGTTCTTATCTTTACTTTCCATTCGCTTTCCCTCCATTAAGATGAATTTTGAAAGAGACCGATATTAATCCTTTATTAAAAACAAGAAGTTTTAAACTCTACTAGTAGAATAGGCAAATGGAGGGGGGATTAAACAATCAGATTGTAGCGACTTCAATTTATATAGAAGGAAGATACGTTTCATTCCCCTCTCAATCAGATTTGATCCAAGAAATCCTTTGCATAAAGTGATCTTTTTGAACATTACGTTCGTTATCTATATGAACGGAAGTTGTGAACACTTTCGACCTTCTGTATGATGTATATAGAAAGTTTGTACAGAGGGGGGTAAAAATGGATACATTCACTGATGCACAGCTTTATGTCCGAATGAGGGCAAAAGACCAGTCAGCACTTGAAGAATTATATGATCGTTATGAACGTCTCGTTTACTCCTTTGCGTATCGCATGACTCAAAATGCGCAAATGGCTGAAGATACTGTACAAGAAGTATTTATTAAATTGTGGAAAGAACATGCACCTTATACAGAAGATAAAGGCAAATTTTCTTCTTGGCTGTTAACAATGACTCGAAACACGTCTCTTGATGCCTTGCGGAAAAAAGGCAAGCAACAAGAAGTCGGTTTACTTGATAAGGATGCAGAACAAGTTAAAGTTCCTATTGAAGAGATGCCTGAACAAATGCTTGAATGGAAAGAAAAAGGAACAGTTTTACGTAATGCGATTAATCGTTTAAAAGTAGATCAACGAACAATTGTGGAACTGTTCTACTTCCATGGTTTATCGCAAGAATCTATTTCTTCAAAACTCGACATACCTCTTGGTACGGTAAAGAGTCGAATTCGATTAGCACTGCAACATTTACGAAAACACTTAGAATCAGAAAGGGGGATGTCACCAAATGGACCGTCAGATGTGTAATCAGCTCGTTGACTATTTTAATGAACAATTGAGCGAAGTCGAAAAACATGCTTTTGAAAAGCATTTAGAAACATGTGAAGAATGCACAATAGAACTTGCTGAGTGGCAAGCTTTAACGGACGATTTACCGTATGTTTCTGCTTCCGTAAATCCCCCTGAAGGTATGAAAGCACGGATACTTAAAACCGTCTTTGAAGAAGAACTTGAGAAAGAAACGACACCAGTTACGCCTACCGTTACAAGTGAAAATGTTATTCCTATAAAAAAGAATAGAAGTTTTACTTGGTTACCAGCTATAGCTGCTGCATTGATGTTGTCAGTTGGCGCAAATATTTTCTTAGCTTCTATTGTAAAAAACCAACAAGATGATATCGTGGCTCAAAGTGAAGCAGTCGATCAATTACTTGCATTCGTAAACTTGAGTCCGGTTGAAGGAGAAGCTACAGGTACAGCATCCATTGTGAAACATGGAGATGAAACACGTGTTGTCGTACAGGCAAGTTCCTTACCAGCACTGTCAAATGACGAAGTATATCAAGTTTGGTTGATTGATGAGGATGGCCCGATCAGAGCAGGAACATTTAAATCAGATTCACAAGACGGAGCAGTTGTCTTTACACTACCTGAAGGTTTAAATAAAGATTGGTCGCAAGTTGCTGTCTCTCACGAACCAAATGCCGATAGTGAATCACCATTAGGCAATGTATTAATGGCATCAGAATTTTAAAACGAAGAATTGAGTGGGTTTTCAAACCTTCTCAATTTTTTTTTGCTTTTCAGTAGCTCCACCATTATCAATAGAACAAAGAGTTGGGCTTGTGACAGTGTACTGTGTCATAAGCCCAACTCTTTTATAAATTACTTATACATATAAAAGGTATCTGTATGTAGATGTTCAACACAAGAAGCTTTTCCCTCTTCAAACAAAAGCGTAGCGAACACAAAGCCATTAAAAGAACTTAGATAGGAGCCATCCCGCTAATCGCTACATGGCAGTTTTCTGTTGATGATGGTGTTTCCATAAGTTAACTGGGATATGAGACGTGTATGAGCGATAAATCTCACGAGATGAGCGATAAATAGTTCACAATCAAAAATAGCGTCTCATTAACCAAGTTGACTACTGGTGAAACAATCTGCAAGCGCAAATGTACGATATACAAACTCTATAGTGAAGATCTCTGCTTACTCTTCTTTATCGTCTCAATAGAATGTTCTATCCCCCCCTCAATTATCACGGAATCACGCTAGGCATAACTTTCATCCAACTAATTTGAAATACTTCAAATCATCTACGTATTTACCCGTACCTACTTAAAGCCAGTAGTCATAGGCTTTAGGTACATTTTTTTCATTAGGAAAAGTGTGAGATTAAAAAGTTTTCAAATTTTCTTTTAATAAAAGTGATCCAAAGTGAACTTGTCTTCGTTAGCTATTCGAAATCAAATAAAACAAACACAAAGGGAGAGAATTTAAAATGAAAAAACGTACATTATTAGCAGTTCCATTATCAATGAGTTTACTGGTACCAACTGTAGCATTCGCAAACGACCATGAGGGCAAAGCTGCAGAAACGAATGCTGATACTAGCGTTTCTACTCCAGCATCAGAATTACGATCAACTTTAGGACATTTATTCACTGAACATGCTTTCTTAGCAGTTGAAACATTGAAAAAAGGTGCTGATGGCACTGAAGATTTCGACGCATTAGCAGGCGCACTTGGCCAAAACACAGATGATTTAACAGCAGCAGTTGCTTCAGTCTACGGTGAAGAAGCAGGAGTTGCATTTAAAGAAATTTGGAGTTCACATATTGGCTACTTCGTTGATTATGCAACAGCAACAGCTGGAGACGACCAAGCAGGGAAAGATAAAGCAGTAGCTGAACTAGATAAATATATTGTAGAACAAGCAGCATTCTTAGAAACGGCAACTGAAGGTCGCTTAAAAGCAGCTGACTTAGAAGCTGGATTGAAAATGCATGTTGACCAACTAGTTTGGGCTTTTGACAGCTATGTAGCTGGAGACTATGAAACTTCTTACATGAATGAACGTGAAGCAATTAAGCATATGACAATGGTTGCAGCTGGATTATCAACTGCTATCACAGATCAATTCCCGGATAAATTTGATAACTCAATGGCTGTCACTCCAGCTGCAGATTTACGCTCAGCTCTTGACCAAGTATTCACAGAGCATGCTGGTTTAGCAGTAATGACTATGCAAAATGGTGTAGATGGAGACCCTGACTTTGAGGCATCATCAGTTGCATTACTTGCAAACGCTGATGATTTAGCGGCTGCAGTTGGTTCAGTTTACGGTGAAGAAGGCGGAGCAGCATTTGATGCAATCTGGAAATCACATATCGGATACTTCGTTGACTACGTAACAGCTACAGCTAACGATGATCAAGCTGGTAAAGACCAAGCGATGAAAGAACTCGAAGGTTATGTAGTAGAACAAGCAGCATTTTTAGAAACGGCAACTGAAGGTGGTTTACCAGCTGCTGATCTTGAAGCTGGTCTGACTGAACACGTTAAACAATTAATTGCAGCATTTGACCAATATGTAGCAGGCGATTATGAAGCTTCTTATGCTTCATTACGTGGAGCTTATGCACATATGTTAATGCCTGCTGAAGGGTTATCTCAAACAATTGTAAATCAATTCCCAGAGAAATTTAGTGGACAATCTATGCCAGACGGTATGCCTAAAACAGGTATGGGTGGTACAGCAGATCAAGATGGTATGCCTTATGAGTGGTTCCTTCTTGGTGGTTTGTTAGCAGCAGCTATTGGTGGCGCATTCGCATTACGTAAAGCTTCAAACGAGGCGTAAACCTTGAAAAAATTACTAAGTGGTTTTCTGGGACTGTCACTTCTTCTCACGGCTTGCCAAGCAGAAGAAGCGACACCAGCCCCAGAGCCCACTGTAGATAAGCAAGAGGCTTCCAGTGAGGAAGCCTCTTCTTCTACAAAAAAAACAAATTTAACATTAAGCGAAAGCAAGCTAGCTGCTACTAAACTCATAAAAGATGAAAGACAAGGAATTGTCCCTACCCGTCTTCAGATCCCAGCAATTAATGTAGATGCTCCAATAGATCCTGCTGGATTGACTGAAGATGGCGATATGGATGTACCCGCTGATATCGTATCTACTGGTTGGTTTGAACGTGGTTATATGCCAGGGGAACCAGGAAACTCGGTGATTGCGGGGCATGTTGATGGAAAGAATGGACCTGCTGTTTTCTATGATATTGGAAAACTAAAAAGTGGGGATGAAGTTCTTGTAACAGGTGAAGACGGTAAAGAACTCGTTTTCGTCGTTAATAAGGTTGAAATATATCCGTTTGAAGCTTCTCCACTTCGAGAAATTTTCGGATTTAGTAATGGTAGTAAATTAAATCTTATAACGTGTACAGGTGAATACAATAAAAAAGGCTCATATTACGAAGACCGACTTGTTGTTTACACTACATTAAAAACATCATAAAAAGAGTGAATTATCCTTAAGGGGATGATTCACTCTTTTTACTCGTCGGTATATTTAAAAGCCATTGTTCCACTTCTTTAGGTGAATTGAACGTAATGACATCCGTTTGAACATTGGCTAATAGGTTGACCATTTTCGGTCGCGCATCTTTTGGATAACGCCATATCCAACGAATAAATTCCCAATCCATTTTCTCTTTGCAGTCTTGCCCCATATCTGGTCTCGTCGTTCCACGATATGTCCAAGCCCTCTTGCATGCCAGATATAAACATAGGACATTTGAAAAATCGAGAAAAATGATAAGATCTGCATATGTTGCTCGTAGTTCAATACTTGAATCAAAGTTCCCGTCAATAATCCATTGTGGTTTTGTTAATTCACTCTTCACTTTGTCCATAAACTCAGGCCGGGGCGATGGATTCCACCCTGGCTGCCAGAATAGCGCATCTAAATGAACAATCGGTATATCCCATTTCTCCCCTAATTTACGCGACAAGGTTGACTTCCCTGCACCTCCTGACCCAACAATCAAGATTCGTTGATGCTTAAGCTGCGTCTTCTTCAAATGAACAAACTCCAATCGTATTGCCATCTAGATCTTTAAATTTAAAAAATTCAACATTGCCTCCACTTTCGACAGGTGTTGCATCTACACCAGCATCTAACATGCGATGATGGGTGCCATGGATATCCGACGTATATAAATTAAACCATTCATGTTCTGAAGGTTGACCACTTCCCATTTGCGGACTTCGAACAAGTGTAAATGCCGTTTCCCCGTTTCCAACATCCATTGCTGCATATCCTTTTTCTTCATCATGCCATCTCAGCGCAAACCCACACTTTTCCTCAAACCATTTAATCGCGCCATTCGTGTCTTGAACAGGTAAAAATACGGTATCAATCCTTTTAAACATAGCCGTCTCTCCCTCGCTACACAAATTTGATAGTTTCATTTTATCAAGGAATGCTCTCTACTACTAGAGTATATTGAAAACTCTGAATAAATATTTCACACAAAAAAACCCCACGGGGCTCGTTAAAGAAATCTAATTGAAGAATTCCTGTTAACACAAAGAGGTTTTCAGTGCGCTTCGGACGCATTCTCTGCTGCACTATAATCTAGGGAACAAAGAGTGGGGATTCGCCCTTTTCTCCCTGAAAACCTGGAAGCTCACAGTTAAGATCGTCTGGTTTATTAGAGAATAGATATTATCTATAAGTAGATATTCGACCGAAGATGATATTTCGGTCTCCTTCTTCTTACTTTATTTCAGACCATTCTTTAAAGTCAGCAGTGACACTCATTATAAAAAAACAATAAACGGTGGGAGACGTAGACACAATTGCCCCTCAAATTTTGGATCTCATCAACACGCACAAATATGGAGGGATTCCTACGTCGATGGCGATTTTTCCTACGTGACGGACGTTTTTTCCTACGTCATCACTCTTTTTTCCTACGTGAACCTCGATTTTTACAACTGAGCCATCGCTCAGCTATTATATGTAAAAATAAATGCCAAATGGGGCTGCTCGCTTTGCTCCACAGCCTTTTCTGTGGTTGTGAGGGACACTTTGGATGGAAGAAATGACGTTTTCAGACGTCGATCGCGATTTTTCAGACGTGAAGCCTGATTTTTCAGACGTCATCTTCTTTTTTTCAGACGTCAACCCCAAAAAGTCAGACTGAGCATCGGCTGAGTCTGACTCAACAAAAAAAACCGGGCAAAGTGCGCCCGGTCCTTTTAAGATGAGTAACCATAGTAGGTTGTTGATTTCCGCTACGGTGGACGCTTTTCGCGGGCACGGCTTCAGTCTCCTCGTCACTGCAAAAACATGTGCTCCTGCGGTTACTCGTCGCAAAGATATTGGACGAATTACAGTTCGTCCAATATCTTTGCAGCGGGATCAGCGGGACAGGTGAGACCCCGCAGATCGCGAAGCGACCGAGGAGGCTCACCGCCCGCCCCGCGGAAAGCGTCCGCTTGAAACGGAAATCAACAATATTAATGAATCAATCTTTTTATCAAAAGCACCTTAAATATTGGGTTTATGGAACTAAAATTTTATACTTTCTTATCTTTTTAAAAAAAGACTCTCCACCATAAGAGAGTCCATTTATAACACTATACTAATTCAATTTGTTTTGTTTCTTTACCTAGAATTGCTACAGCTAATACGCCTATAACAATCGCTATACAGAAGATACCGAAGATCCAACCAATTTCATAACCCCTCATGACAAGTGCCCCTACCATTAACGGACCTAGAATACCTCCTACGCGACCGATTGCCGCCGCCATACCAGCTCCCGTTGTTCGAATAACAGAAGGATATTGTTCAGGCGTATATGCGTAAAGTGCACCCCAAGCACCTAGATTGAAGAAGGACAAGAAAGCACCAGATACGATCAATAACATCGTGGTATCCGCATTTCCGAATACAAACGCACTAGCAGCAGTACCTAATAAATAAGTAATCAATACAAATTTCCGTCCTGCTTTTTCAATTAACCAAGCAGCAGTGAAATATCCAGGCAACTGTGCAATCGTCATGATCAAGACATATTCAAAACTCTTAATTAAACTAAATCCTTTGATCACCATCACACTCGGTAACCATAAGAACATGCCGTAATAAGAGAATACGACTGTAAACCATAATATCCATAACATTAACGTTGGCTTCGTGTAAGGTTTTGACCAAACAGCCTTCATATTTTGACCGTATGTTCGATCACGCACTCGTTTGGCAGTAAACTGTGGTGAATCAGGTAAATTGATACGTAAATAAATAGCATAAAAAGCAGGCAATGCCGTAATCACTAAAGCTACTTGCCAGCCATAATTCGGAATAATAAAATACGAAATTAATGCAGCAATCAACCAACCAGCAGCCCAAAAACTTTCCAGTAATACAACAATACGACCACGTTCTTTGGCTTCCACACTTTCAGCTACAAGTGTTGATGCAACAGGAAGTTCGCCACCTAGTCCCATCCCAACAAAAAATCGAAATACTAAAAACACGGCAAGCGTAGTAGATAACGCTGAAAGACCACTTGCTATAGAAAACAACAGCAGCGTCAGAATAAAGACACGTTTACGACCTATTCGATCAGCTAATAAACCAAATGTTAATGCTCCCACTGCCATACCGATTGAGTTGACACTACCTATCCACCCCATCTGTCCAGGAGATAAGCTCCACTCAATGGCAAGTGCCGCCATCACGAAAGACAATATCCCTACATCCATCGCATCGAACATCCAACCAAGTCCTGCAATTCCTAATAATTTATTTCTTGAAAGAGGCTTATTCTCTTTTGTAGTTGAGGTTGTCATCTTTTCACTCCTTGTCTTTACACATGTCTATTTAACTCTTTACACATCAGTATAGTTTTATAATCATTAACTTACAACAAGAAACCTATTTAGAAAAAACACGCTACCTAGTTAGACTAGACAACGTGTTATCCATTTAAGCAATTAACAATAAACTTAAAGCCATGACAGCCATTCCACCAACTACTCCATAAATAGACAAATGTGCTTCATCGTATTTTTGAGCAGCTGGCAACAATTCATCCAACGAAATGAATACCATAATTCCGGCAACACCTGCAAAAATCATCCCAAACATCACATCATTCAAAAAAGGCATTAAAAATAAGACTGCTACAATTGCTCCTACAGGCTCTGCTAAACCAGATAAAAACGACCATTTGAACGCCGTTTTACGATTCCCTGTTGCGTAATAAATTGGAACTGCTACAGCAATTCCTTCTGGAATATTGTGAATCGCTACTGCAATCGCTATAGCAATTCCTAGGTTCGGATCTTGCATAGCAGAAATAAACGTCGCAATTCCTTCCGGAAAGTTATGTATTCCAATGGCCAGAGCTGTAAACAACCCCATCCTCATCAACTTTGTATACTCATCATTAGACGGTTGCAAATCCATGTCTTCCACACCTTTAACTTCATGTGGATTCGTAGATTTCGGCAATAGTTTATCGATTAGTGCTATCACAAAAATCCCACTAAAAAACCCGATAACTGTTAACCAATATCCTTGAGAAGCACCTAGCTCATTGACTAAAGCATCTTTCGCTTTTACAAATATCTCAATCATCGATACGTAAATCATGACACCTGCAGAAAATCCCAGGGCTAAAGATAAAAATTTAGTATTCGTGCGTTTCGTTACAAATGCTAATAAACTTCCTATCCCAGTAGCTAAACCGGCAAACAATGTTAATGCCAGTGCAAATAATACATTTCCATCCATGATTCCAACCACTTTCTCTATCCTTCTATTGAGTTTATTGTAGGAGATATGTTTCCTTTGTGCAACTTCTAAAGTTTGTTACAAGGTTCTTTAGAAAGTTCAAACAAGATGAAGCAATTCGTTCATTTTCTTGCCAAATACAATCAAACGCTTTTCTACAACTTCTTGTGAGCCAAAACGAATGATTTGTTCTTCTGTCATTCCAGTCTCCAGCATACGTACGTGGCCAATGGCAGAGTCAAGAACTTGCAGCAATTGTTCCCCTCTTAAAAGAGCAATTAAATGTGGTTTTTCTGCACAATAGCCTTCTATGAAGCCATCCGCAATACTTTGTAAAGCCTCCTGACACTCATGGAAACGATGTTTTCCATAGCGTTCAGTATGTGCAAGCTCCACAAATAACGTTTCATACAAATTCAAGAAATTTGCGGCCATTACTTCTCCAAAGTAAACGATGGGCAAAGGATCGATTATACGTAATTGCCCCTTATCCATAAGCCAGTTCTCAGGGGAAGCATCTTGATTGGTCAATACAGGGTGAGTAATTTCGTTTAATCGATTTTCGCAAATTCGTAGGAAAGCCGCTTTTAGTTGAGGGGTCTCAAATAGCGGACTTTTAGCGGACAATTCACGATAGTCATCCATTACTTCTTGGCATTCCTCTTCAATGAATGCATTAAAATCACTCGAAAACTGACCATGTGTGCCTTGTTTTTCATTCCATGCCAAAAAACCAAATCCTTCAATTCCATGGTCAACTTGTTCTACTTTTCTATACAATTGTCCAATATTCACACCCAAGATGTGTGCATCTTCTTTATTCAAATGATGTAAGTCCACATGATTTCCTGCAAAGGATTCCAATGTATACGTCAATTCTGCTGATACATAATTTTCAAACATTTCCGGTGCGGCTCCTGCTACAACTGCATTGACACATCGATAGTAAATTTCAGTTCCCCCATACTCCGCTTTTAGTGCCGACTCGTCGTAAACTACTTCTTTTTGATACGCTATTTTCTTTGGAATACGCAAAACGACTGGATCATGTTTATTACTCATAACCTTCCAAGCTCGATGCCAGGCACCTTCACCTAAATTCTCTACTTTTGAATACTCATAGTGTGCATGTTTCAATGCTTTTTCGTACGTCATGATGATGTCTCCTTTACATACTGTCCTATTTTTTGCCAGTCTTGAAAAACATGCTCTCTTAAGGAGGGTCTGTAAAAAACAGAAGCCGGATGAAAAGTTGGGACGATCACAAAGGATTTTGACGTTAAAGTGTAGTGACTATCCTCGAAATTATGTAAGTATTGAATAGGTCTGTAAATTTTTTGACCGTGTATTTCGGTTACTTTAGCACTTTTCCCCAACAGTCGCTGCAGTCCGATTGTTCCCAGAGTAACAACCAATAGCGGCTGTAGATAGTGAATTTCATAATCCAACAGTGGTGCATGTGCTAAAATTTCTGAAGTCTTTGGTGCGCGATTGTAAGTTCTTTTCACAATCGTTCCATCACGTTCTTTTTTAGTTCCCCATTTGTATGGGCGGCTCCTTACAGTACTGGTCATATACACATCATCTCGGGTTAAACCAATACTTTCTAATGACTTCATAAGTTCAGTTCCTGCTCGTCCAATAAAAGGAATCCCTGTGGCAATTTCATTTTCACCAGGTGCTTCTCCCACCAGTAGCAACTTGGGCTGTGGGTTGCCATAGCTACGAACAAATCCTTGAACAGCATGACCTTCCATACGCTTTTTTCCGACTGCTATCAACTCATCTGGAATCGTAAACATGTTAATCCCACCCTTTCAAAAAAGTCTTACGCAAAAATTAGCGTAAGACTTCGATTATTCTGGTTGACGCTTTCGCTTACTCATGTTGCGATTGCGCCATTCATACCAAATGACCACTAAGATAAAGAATGAATAGCCAAACATCCATCCCGCCACCACATCTGTTCCATAATGATTATTACCAGCAACTCGAGATAAACCTATGAGTAGTGTTAACACAATTGCACTAATCCAAATACTAAGACGCCATTTCGTAGACGGTTTATTTTCAGTTAATAAATAAGCATACGTAAATAAATACAATAATCCCAGCATTGCATGATTTGAAGGGAAACAATAACTTGTCAATTGGTTAGGAATATCAGGGCGTACCCGTTGTATCCATTCCTTCATTAGATGATTTAAAAAGTTACCACCCGCTACTGTAAATAACACAAATAGCATGCCTCGATAATTGTTTCTCCTAAAGGCTAAATATACAATCAAGATGAGTGCTGCAGAGGCAATCCAAATTGGCTCACCCATGTAATGGAAGAAACGAATGAATTCATTTCCTATTAATACTTCTCCTATTTTTTCATCAAACTCTTGCATTTCTTCATGCGTAAAATTAAAAAATAATGTCATAAATCCGATTAGCGTCACAAAAGCTAACGGATAAAACAATTTTTTCATATCCTTCACGCTCCTTATTCAGATTATTTTATCATATTCTTACAACAACTTACCTAAGATTTTGTCGAGAATCTAAGACTTTCGTTCGAAATTTACGTGATTTAGTTTAATCCAAGATATGAGTGGTAAAGTACTAACGTGTCAGAATAAAACGATTTAAAGGAGGATTTTAATAATGAGTGTTACTTACAAAGAGTATTTAACTGATGATGAAGCCATTCGCGGAATTCAAGAAATTAAAGCTAAAGGTGTTAATGAGGACGATATTTATGTGCTCACTCATGAAAATCACCGCACAAATCAAGTAGCTGATATGGCAGACGCGAATACAGTAGGTGTAACTGAACAAGGTTTAGGAACATCCATTGCAAATGTTTTCCGTAAAAAAGGCGACGAACTTCGCGCGCAATTTGAAGAGCTTGGGTTCAGTCAACCTGAAGCAGAACAACTAGAAGAAAAGTTAGATGAACATAAAGTTGTAGTGGTGTTAAAAAACACACCGGTAGGATTTACTTACTAAAATCAACAAGAATAATAAAGTAAAGCCTCCCCCAAATTCTTTTGGGGGAGGCTTTTTGTTTTTTCGAGATAGATTTTTGAACAAAAGAGCTATGTCTAACTCCACGCTCTAACTACATTTCTTGTGCGTTATCTAATACTTCTTGAGGCACTTTAATCGGTTCAATTTCATTATACTTTGTAAAGGTCGATTTCAAATCTTGAGACATTTGCATCTCTTCACCTTCAACCGATACTGTCATTTCCAAGACCATGTTAAAAGCAGTAGTATTAAACGTTTCTTTATCAATGAATATTTCATAATCCACTTTTTCTATATTCATGTCTTTCAACATTTCTTCTTGGTCTAGTTGCATTTCGGGCATTGTTTCAGTTAATTGTTTCTTAATTAATTCATTAAATTTGTCTCCTGATGCAGACAAATTTAACACATACATATCTTCTGTTTGTTCAAACGTAAAATCTTCCATAAACACTTCTAAATCCTTCAACTGCTGAGAAGGGTCTGCTTGCTTTTGAGACATTGCCATCATTTGCTCATACATATCTCCTGGCAATTTCACCCATTGTTCCGACATGCTATGGTTCATGAAAAATCCTTCATCTGTCATATAACTTTCAATTTCAATTTCTTGCGGTTGCACAGAAGAATCTTCACCTGGCACCGTCGTGGATGTGGTACCTTTCTGGTAAATACTCAACGGATCCACAAACATGTCCATCGTCATATTTGTAACTGTATCCATAGCGACATCTTGAGATGGTACTTCGATGAATTGAGACATTTCAATATCTGCGGTTAAGTTTTTAATAGATTCCGATTGAGCAAGAGACTTATCGAAAACTTGCTTAAGTGTTAACTCGCTTGTTTTATCTTCAGCCGTTTCAGAAGTAGGAGTTGCAGTTGAATTACATGCAGCCAAGCCTAGTGTTAGTACACTAGCAACCATGAGTGTCATCCATTTCTTCATGTTGTCATCACCTTTCCTGTATTTTCATTTCTTCTATTAATACGAGTTTACTCTTAAAAGGTTTCAATTGGTAATATTTATTATCTTTATAGTAAGCGATTTTAAACAATACAGTTGATATTGAAAACATACAATTGATTATATTTACGCTTAGTCTGCCGCAGAAGGAAATTTTTATTAACCAAAACCTAGATATATTTAGTGAGAATGACAGGTTTCCAGTCCGCTTCAGACACGTTACCTGCTACACAATAATCTAAAGAACAAATCGTTGGGTTTGTGACTGCGTCACTTCACCCAACTATTTTTCAGATCATACTGCGGCGGGCGTGTGTCCTTCGCACCCTTGCAACCTGAAAGCACCAAGTCGCTGTGATTTGGTTAACTAAAGAATAGAAGATTTCTTCATGTAGATGTTTGGTCGAAGATGTAATTTCGACCTCTTTTTGCTTCATTTATTTTTGTTAGTAATCCGTTCCGTTGATATTAAATACAGAGGAAGAGGACATTTACGTCTTAGCATTGCGCAAGAAAGTATATGGGACTGTATAGTAAGGCCCTAATATAAGATAAGCGGAGAAAAATGAGTCTTTTATTTGCATCCAAAATCGAACATTGTAAACATTTTTAATGTTCTGTTTTGCACATGATGAAATTATGGTTGATTGGAGTGGAAGGCGGCGACTCCAGCGGGAAAAGCGAGACAGTCGAGACCCCACAGGGAGCATTTTGCGACCGAGGAGGCTCGACCTCGCCCGCGGAAAGCGTCCGCATGTAACGGAAATCAACCTCTATTAATTATAAAAAGGAACTGACCTTAGTCATATTTCATAACTTTTAGGATAGCCCCTGTTCTTTGCGACGAGTAACTACGAGAGGTACTCTTTGGAGAATGAGAACCACAAGTATGTGGTGTTCATAATTGTTGGCTCACACGGAACGTGCGGCCAGCGCAAATGTAAGATAAACAACTGAATAGTTAAAAGGATACAAAAAAGCCTACCGATAAATGAATCAATCGGTAGGCTTTTTCCTTATTTATTAACGTACGCCACGCATAAGTTTTTCGATTTTTGGTGCGAAGAAGTACAACATTAATCCAACGATTAGTGCGATAACTCCAATGACACCGAAATAAACGATTTCACTTTCAGGATTATAAAATTTCACCACTTGCGCGTTAATTGCTTGCGCAGATGCATTTGTTAAGAACCACAAACTCATCGTTTGGGCAGCAAAAGCTTGTGGTGCTAGTTTTGTTGTTGCTGATAATCCAACTGGAGAAAGAAGTAATTCACCAATTACCACTAGGAAGAAACTTAATACTAACCAGTATGGGCTTACTAAAGTCTCTGTTCCGTTTAGGTAAGCTGGAATAATCATAACTAAGAATGACATACCTGCAAAGAATAAACCAAATGCAAATTTCTTAGGAGTAGACGGTTGTCTTTGACCAAGACGAACCCACAACCATGCAAATACAGGTGCAATTGCAATAATAAATAGTGGATTTAAAGATTGGAACCATGCTGGAGAAATCTCCCATGAACCAATTGATAAGTCTGTGCGTTGATCAGCATATTGAGCTAATATGATTGAACCTTGTTCAGCAATCGCCCAGAACACCATAGCAGAGATAAACAATGGAATGTATGCAAGAACACGTGACTTCTCGTCAGCATCTGTTTTAGCACTGCGGTACATAACGATAAAGTAAATCGTTGGAATCACGATACCTAAAATCGATACAATCATCGTAAAGACATCAATTGTCATAATGCCATTTTGAATTAGGAAATATCCAATAAGGGCTACGATAGCTAAACCAATGGCAATACGTGAAAACACTTTCTTACGATCTTCTTTTGCTAGAGGGTTCGGAACATATGAACCAGCTAAACCAAGAAATTTCTTTTTGGTAACCATGAAGACGATTAATCCTAATAACATACCCACTGCAGCAATTCCGAAGCCTAAGTGGAAGTTATATTGAAGTCCTACTGTTCCTACAACTAATGGCGCGATAAATGCACCCATGTTGATTCCCATGTAGAAAATACTGAAACCAGAGTCACGACGAACATCGTTATCTGAATACATTTCTCCAACAATACTTGAAATATTAGGTTTTAATAACCCTGTACCAATGATGATAAATGCCATCGATATGAACAGCGTATTAATGCCACCTGGTAACGACAAAGCAACGTGGCCTAACATGATTGCTATACCACCGTAAAATACGGTTTTGGTCGTACCTAGCAATCGGTCAGCGATCCATCCCCCAATAATTCCGGACATGTATACAAGTGATCCGTATACCGCCATTATTGAGTTCGCAGTAGATTGTTCTAGACCAAGTCCACCTTGATTTAGTTCATAATACATATAGTAGAGCAGGATTGCGCGCATACCGTAGTATGAAAAACGCTCCCAAAATTCTGTAAAGAACAAGCTTAATAAGCCTTTTGGATGTCCAAAGAATCCTTTTTGAGGAACCGACTGGACGATTTCTTCTCTTGTCGCCATTCTTTTCCCTTCTTTCTTTTTAATTTTTATCAAATACACATTCATGTTTATGTGAAATGTGCGAAATATACTGATAATAAAGGTCTAATTGCTATATCAGTAAAAAGACAACTTTAACAGTTTACCGTGCCATCTTTAAATTGTCAAAAAACATTCGGAACTTGAAATACTTCGAAATCCTTCGAGTTCAGAAGTTTTTATGTCGTGTTTTGGATATTTTTCCGCTATAATTCTTATATCAAAACATCAAGGAGAAACTACATGATAAAAAAATTCTTTTCGTATTATCTTCCACATAGACGACTATTTATAATCGACTTCAGCAGTGCCATTATCGTGGCTATTTTAGAGTTAGCTTTCCCATTAGCTGTTCAATGGTTTATTGATAAATTACTTCCAACTGGTGAATGGGATACGATTGTCACAGTTAGTGTCCTCTTACTTGCCATTTATTTAATTAGTACCGTACTACAATATATTGTCAGTTACTTAGGACACAAGCTAGGTATTAATATAGAAACGGACATGCGTGAACAGCTCTTTACTCATGTACAGCGCCAATCTTTCCGCTTTTTTGACAACACCAAAACTGGCCATGTGATGAGCCGTATTACAAACGATTTATTTGATATTGGCGAGCTCGCCCACCATGGTCCTGAAGATTTCTTTATCGCTATAATGACGTTTATTGGTGCTTTTGTGATCATGTACAACATCAATCCTGAGCTAGCCATCATTGCGATTATTATGGTTCCATTCCTTACAGTACTTGTGGCATTTAGTAATATTAAAATGAATCGAGCATGGAAGAACATGTACATCAAAATTGCCGATGTAAATGGTCGAGTAGAAGACAGTGTTTCTGGAGCTCGTGTTGTTCAATCTTTCACAAATGAAGAGTTTGAAATCAATCGTTTCAAACATGACAACGGACAGTTTCGTTTAGCTAAATTGGTCGCCTATAAAGTAATGTCTGGAACACATTCCGCTATTTACATGATGACCCGCCTTATGACATTGGTCGTATTGGTTGTCGGCGCCTGGTTTACTGTTAACGATAAATTAACGTATGGAGAGCTTGTTAGCTTTGTCTTATTTATAAATGTTTTAATTAAACCCGTCGATAAGATAAGTGCTCTGCTTGAACTTTATCCAAAAGGTATGGCTGGCTTCAGACGATTCTTAGATTTAATTGAACAGGATCCAGAAATCGTGGATCGAGAAAACGCAAAAACGGTGGACCATTTAAACGGTGATATTTGGTTTAATGATGTGGACTTCGGTTATGATGAACACAAAAAAGTACTCTCAGGTATTAATCTCAAGGTGAAAGCTGGTGAAACAGTAGCCTTTGTTGGTCCTTCTGGCGCTGGTAAAACAACCATTTGTTCTTTGATTCCTCGATTTTATGATGTAACAAAAGGATCAATCTCAATAGATGGACTAGATATTCGGGATATGACAAAGCATTCTTTACGATCTCAAATAGGGATTGTTCAACAAGACGTATTCTTGTTCACAGGAACGGTTCGTGAGAATATTGCCTACGGTAAAAAAGGTGCAACAGATGAAGAAGTAATAGAGGCTGCTCGAAAAGCTCATTTACAAGAATTCATTTCGGAACTTCCTGATGGATTTGAGACACAAATTGGTGAACGAGGCTTGAAATTGTCAGGCGGCCAAAAGCAACGTTTAGCAATCGCTCGTATGTTCTTGAAGAATCCACCTATTCTTATTTTGGATGAAGCGACTTCTGCTCTTGATACGGAAACTGAGAAAATCATTCAACATTCATTAGCAGAACTTGCTGAAAATCGGACAACTCTTATTATTGCCCACCGCTTCGCAACAATACGTGATGCTGACCGCGTACTTGTCGTCACAAAAGAGGGCATTGCCGAAGATGGCACGTATTCAGACCTTGTTGAAGCAGACGGTTTATTCGCAAGACTTCATAACATCCAATTCCAAGACTAGTACACGGATTTGGTGTCTTTCTCAGGAGGAATCGTGTCTTCCTCCAAGCGAATGGACGGAAACGTTACGTAAGTGGACAGAAATCCAAGTTGAATGGACGAAAACCTTTAATAAGTGGACAATAAACCAAGTTGAATGGACGAAAACTCACATTGAATGGACGGAAACTAATCTCAGCCTTCCAGTTCGAAGGTGTCACTAAATTTTATTAAATTAGACTACCAAAAGAAAAACGCATTTCCGAAAAAATCGGAAATGCGTTTTCTTATTTACCAAGGACGAATTCTTGATACCGTTCGTAATCGGCTAGCTTTAATTCAACTTTTAATAAGGTACCTTCTTCTTCATACTCAGATGTCTGAACAGATGCTTGTTCATTTAAATAAGACACAATGTCTCCACGCTCATAAGGAATAAGCATGCGGCAAATTTTATAATCAGCAAAAATATTTGCACGAATCATTTCAAGCAATTCGTCTAATCCTTGACCATCTTTTGCAGAAATCCACAGACTGTTTCCACTAACACGCGGATAGTTTATATCCGCTAAATCAGCCTTATTGTATAACTCAAGGGTTGGCACATCTTCAACGCCCACCGCTTGCAATGTCTCATTTGTAACATCCATCATATAGCGATATTCCTCATTCGAAACATCCACCACATGTAACAGTAAATCTGCTTCGCGTGCTTCTTCTAATGTAGAGCGGAACGCTTTTACTAAATGGGTTGGTAACTTACTGACAAAACCTACCGTATCCGTAAGCAAGAATTCTTTTTGATCTGGTAAACGAATTTGGCGAACAGACGTCTCAAGAGTGGCAAACAACATATCTTTTTCAAACACTTGCTTGTCATCCAACTGTCCTGTTTTGGCAAGTAATCGATTCATAACAGTCGATTTCCCTGCATTTGTGTATCCAACAATTGATACAACCGGCACTTCGTTTTTCTTGCGTTGTTTTCTTTGAGTTACGCGTTGTTCTTTCACGTGCTCTAAATCACGGCGAATTTTCGCAATTTGATCTTCAATTTTACGGCGATCGAGTTCAAGTTTTGTTTCACCTGCACCACGGTTTTGAAATCCGCCACCCGTACCACCACCTTGGCGACCAAGAGAAGCACGTAAACCAATTAATCGAGGTAACATGTATTGAAGCTGAGCTAACTCAACTTGCATTTGTGCTTCTTTAGACTTTGCACGACGAGCAAAGATATCTAAAATCAACATCGTACGGTCAATGACTTTACAATCAAGCGCCTCTTCTAAGTTACGAATTTGAGAAGGTGACAGCTCATCATTAAAAATCACTAAGTTTGCATCTGCTTCTTCGTAAAAAGCTTTAATTTCGTCAATTTTCCCTTTACCTACGTAATGCGCAGAATTGACACGATCTAAATTTTGAGTAACTTCGCCTACTACTTCTACATTTAATGCTTCAGCTAAGTTGTGTAATTCTTCTAAGCCATATTCAAAATGTTCGTCTTTTTTCAAATTAACGCCTACAACAATGGCGCGTTCAAGTATTTCGTCCATGTGTCATTTCCTCCTCAAAGTCTACCGAGAGAAAATCGATATATCCTTTATTCTGCCATTTAATAGTAAAGAAAAAGCGAGTCCAGGTCTCACTCTTTTCTTGCACTGATTAAGATACCAGTTCAAGAAATGACATCAGCTTGTACCTTTGTTAGGTACAAGCTGTGTTTTTCTAAATTATAACTTGGTTTTCAAAATGAATAGACATATCCCGATTTAAATGCCCAGTAGCAGTTCTTTGCTTTATTCAGTTTCATCGCAAAGTGTTCCATCGGAATGTGTTATTAATCATTTGGAAAACCTCCGTTCTTTCATATTCCATATATCGTACCATACTCAATTAAATAGACACAACTTCTTACAGTTGTCTGAAACCGCCTGTATTTGCTTTAACTTTAACTTCAGCATATTTCTTGTCATCAGATTCCTTAGACAATAGGGTACCAATCCATCCACCTATAAAACCAAGAGGCACTGAAACGAGTGCAGGATTCGTTAGTGGAAAGATTGGATTTCCAGTAATAATAGCCACACCTTCAACAGGATTCATAACACTTGGACTAATAGATACTAAAACAAGAGCTGATATTAGCCCGGTTGCCATAGATGCAATTGCTCCTGTTGTATTGAATTTCTTCCAATATATCGTATAAATGATAACTGGTAAATTTGCACTTGCAGCTATACAAAATGCAAGCGAGACCAGGAAAGCCACATTTAAATTTTGAGCAAATAACGCCAGTATAATAGAGAATACGGCTACGCCTATAGAAGCATAACGTGCTGCTAGCATTTGTTGTCGATCTGTAGCTTTTCCTTTTTTAATGATTTGGCCATAAATATCATGAGCAAATGCTGAGGCACCGGATAGAACAAGTCCCGCCACTACTGCTAAAATAGTTGCGAATGCAACGGCAGAAACAAATGACATCAAGAGATCTCCACCTAAAGCTTGAGCTAACAATGGAGCAGCCATATTACCTGCAGGATTGGTTGACAAAATTAATTCTTGACCTACGAACTTGGCTGCACCAAATCCTAGGAAGATGGTCATCACATAGAAAATGCCGACAATCCATGTTGCCCACATAACAGAACTTCTTGCTGTTTTAGCATCACGGACTGTGAAGAATCGCATCAATATATGCGGCAATCCCGCTGTACCTAAAACGAGAGCTATCATAAGAGAGAGAGTATCTAAAGGCATCGTATATTTAATACCTGGATTTAAATAGTCTGCGCCATGAGGTGTTGCTGTTTTCATAGATGTGAACATTTCAAAGATATTGAAATTGAATTCCTTTAACACTAAAAACGAAATAATAACGGTACCCGTCATTAGTAAGACCGCTTTAATAATTTGGACCCAACTCGTTGCTGTCATTCCTCCAAATAATACATAAACCGTCATCATGATTCCTACTAATAAAACGGCAACCCAATATGGAATACCAAATAGTAATTGAATTAATGCGCCTGCTCCAACTAACTGAGCTATCATATAAAAAATAACAATCGTAATCGAACTGATTGCTGCACCTGCACGGACCTTTTTGGCATTGAACCTAGAGTTGATCATATCCGCTAATGTATATTTCCCTAAGTTTCGTAGTGGTTCGGCAACAATAAATAACACAACCAAGTAAGCTACTAAATAGCCAATAGAGAACAAGAATCCATCAAATCCGTAAAGAGCAATAGCACCTGCTATTCCTAAAAATGAAGCTGCTGATAGATAGTCTCCAGCGATTGCAAGGCCGTTTTGCCAGCCAGTTAATCCGCCGCCTGCTGTATAAAACTCACTTGTGGTATTTGTTTTCCCTGCTGCAAAATATGTAACTACTAATGTCATTCCAACAATGACGAGAAACATGATAATTACTGTAGGATTCATAAGTTCTCCTCCTCTTTGTAATTAAATTCTTTCAGCGTATCTTCCGCCATCCGGTCAAATTGTGCTGCCTTTCTCATGTAAATGGTTACCAGTACCCATGTCATAACAAACAAGCCCAGTGCATAAATCCAACTCCATGAAATGTCTCCAATAAATGAGGTGTTCAACACATCTGAATAAGAAATAATTAATGGAAAAAGAATATAAAGCCCTAGAAACAGAATCGTGCTTGGTAATAAGAATCGTTTTTTCTTACCCACTAGTTCCCTGAATTTTGGAGAGGCTTCTATTGCCTGATAATCATGAACTGATTGAGGAACTTTTTTACCATATTTATTTGATGCTCCCAAAAAACACGCCCCCTTATTATTGTTTAATTATTCTGAATACCTTAAAAGTAAAACAGTAATTACTTCCAATGTCAAACAATGCTTTATTTTGTAAATATATTGAAAGTTCTCAAATAAAAAAACACGTGTCATGTTTACACGTGTTCAGACATTATTTACTTATCTCTGTAATTTGAACGTTCACTAAACGCTCCATATCATCAGGATATTTATGAAATATCAGTTCTGTATTTGGCAGTTTTATAGCATTTTCAGTAGGGGGAAGATTTAGTAGATGGCCCCATTCTTCAACACTTTTTTGCGGGTTAGTTACTGCAAACTCACATATTGAAATAATTAACTGATCGTTTTCAGAAGAAATGGTTCCATCTTCCCTTAAACTTTTCATGCGTTCTTCAAATGGCTCTTCCCATTCAATAAAAAATGGGTATGGCAATTTGTTTGAAACGTCCTGCTGAATGAAAAGCATTTTCCATTTACGAATAAAACCAGAAGAGGCTTCTCGCTCAGCATTTAGTACTCCAGACGTGACCCATCCTTCATTAGTTAATCTATCATTAAGCGCAAGTATATTATCCGTTCGGAAACAAATGGTCCCCCACCCCTCGCCGCGTTCCAAATCGTGTAGCAAAAGGTTTGGTAATGGATGATTTGCTCTTTTTGCGATATCCATATGCTCTACTGATAAATATTCAATATAACTACTTTGTGTATAGGTTAATGCATTGAATGTACCCCAATTTTTATGTTTACCTCCAATTGACGTAGCTTGATGTTCTTTCACATTCATTTCCGGAGACTTTTCACTAAAATAAACGACATGATCTAGTTCTACCATATGCACCACTCCCTAATTACATTATGAAGAGCCACGATTGAATGTGCAATTGATAGGTAATCTAGCAAAATATGTGAGAATTTCACACGTATCGAAAGTAAGCGCGCACTCCGTTTGATATACTAAACTTACATTGTTTGGAGGTAATTAATTTGAATCGACAAATCCCACTACTTAAATCTAGTAATACCCAAGATCCCGATGAAAAGTTAATTTTACTTATAGATCAAGATATTGAATTTGTCATGAATTTAAAAGATTCATTTGAACAACATGGCATCACCATTTTAATTGCAACAACAGCTGCTAAAGGGCTCGAATACTTCCATTCTGCTAATCCAGACCTTGTCATAATTGAAGCAGACTTACCTGATCAGAGTGGCTTTGAGCTATTACAAGAAATAAGTGATATTGCGCGCAGTCGAGTTATCCCAATAGCAATCACTTCATCTTTTCAGCCAAAAGAATACCGAATACGTTCTTATCAATTAGGAGCAATTGATTTCATTAGAAAACCCATTGATGCAGATATTTTCATTCCGTTCATATTAAATCGTGCGGCATTTAAATCGTCGATTACAAATACTATTCTTGCGGATGAGTTGACCGGGGCATACAATCGCAAACAATTTTATATGAGCGCTAGCTCCCTCTTCAATCGTTATGAAACGTCTAATGACTCATTTTCAATCGCCCTTATCGATTTCGATTTGTTTAAAGACTTCAATGAACAATTTGGCAATATAAAAGGAAATAAAGTACTCATTGACTTTGTTCAAATAGCTCGTCAAGTTATGCATACACAAATGGATGTATTCCGATTCGGTAGTGATGAGTTTGTTTTGCTATTTCGTCATAAACTAGCTGACGAAGCCGCAAAAATCACTAAAGATATTGCTGAAATAATACTAGAAAAATGGAATATCACATTTTCTGTTGGAATTTCTGAATGGAGTACCTCAACTTATAATAATGGAACATTACTACAACAAGCAGATTTCGCCTTAAAGCGGGCCAAGAAAGCCGGTAGATCTTCTACCTTCATCTATGATGAAGAATCCTTTTCAAGTCCACTCTTCAGCCGATTAAACATTCATATCGTCGATGATGATGAGATTGTTCGAGCAATGCTTGAGAGACAGTTCTCTACTTGGAAATCTGACACTTTTGATATCCATGTAATTGGCTACAATAATGGCTTTGAATTCACACAATCTAATTGGTACACACCACATGATTATCACGTACTTCTACTAGATGGTGTTATGCCGAAAATGGACGGATTAGAAGTATTGCATATTGTCAAAAAAAATGTCGAGTCACAAAGAGTCTTAGTTGCCATGCTAACGGCACGAAAAAATGAACAAGATATTTTGCACGCCCTTAATTCAGGTGCAGATGACTATATGTTGAAACCTTTTCATCCACAAGAAGTGTTAGTTAGAATTCAACGTCTCGTCAACAGGCTATTTAAATGAATTCGACATTAACCTTCTTCATCATTGTTTTTTTACTACTAGCCTTTGCCCAACTCATTTTATTGTTATTTTTAACAAGCAAAAAATTGAAAAGGAACAAAAAAGACCAAAATGAACAGAATATTTATAAAGAAGCCATGCCAGCATTCATACACTTTCTTTATAATGAGCAAGATGACTATATCCCCTTACCTCCTGATGAGTATCATGTAGCCGAACAATTATTTAGCTCTAGTATGGCGATTACAAAAGATGAAGATCTGCAACACAAAATCCGCGAAAGTGCATCTTTCTATTTAAGTTCACACTATGAAAAAGTGATGAACGCAACAGATTGGTCTGCTCGCGTAAATGCACTGTATTACATAGAAGATTTCCGTATGACTTCTATGCAACCAGTACTTGCCAAGAGATTAATGGCTGTCAAAGAACAGGATGAAGAAAAACAGCAGTTGTTGCGGACTTTAGCAGCCCTTGGCGACGTATCCGTACTATCGTATTTAGAAAATGAGCCAAGCATAAAAGAATCGGTCTATCTTTCTGTTTTCAAACGTTTTCCCGAAGATGTAATCCCACAAACAGTTTCATATGTTCGTCAGGAAGGAAGTTTAAAAGCTAATATATCTTTATTAATGTACCTTGGACTCGCAAAAAAATTATCCTATTTGTCTTTTGTTGAGGAAAATCTGATGCATCCAAATTCTGAAATGCGAATTCAAGCATTAAAAGCTTTATTTCAGATGAACTACATATCAAATGTCAATTTGATTAAACCCTTTTTTTATTCAGAAATTTGGGAAGAACGAATGTTTGCAGCAAAAATCACTGGTGTATTGTCACTATCTCAATTTGAAAAAGAACTAACTGAATTCCTAGGGGACTCTGTTTGGTGGGTTCGATATTATGCTGCAGAAGCGTTATTGCTTTGTTATGGTGAAAGCAAACTTTTTGAACTCTCACAAAGTCACCCTGACCAATATGCACGAAATATGGCAGCTCAATGGTTACGTCTTGAAAGGCAGGTTTCTGTGGCATATGACTAATATTTGGAATTGGATGTTCGGATTTTTATCTATACTTGTTGTTTTTTATATGACGTTCACTGCCTTAAGTTACATCATCTTGTTTTTACTTTCTTTTCGAAAAGTTTCAAGAGAAGGAAAGCTTGATAAAAAAGAGATGTTGGAAGATTTAGCTAATAGTGAAACTACCATTCCAGTGTCTATCATCGTACCCGCTTACAATGAAGAAATCGGGATTATTAGTACCGTTCGCTCATTATTAACTTTGCAATACCCCCAATTTGAAATCATTGTTGTCGATGATGGTTCAAAGGATCAAACACTTGCCAAATTGATTGAAGCTTATGGTTTGGAAGTAATTGATTATGCTATTAGGAAACATGTAGAGACCATGCCAATTCATGTGGTATATAAGTCTACTATTTTCCCAAACTTAGTGGTGGTATCAAAAGAAAATGGTGGCAAAGCAGATGCCTTAAATAGTGGAATTAACTTATCCAATTTCCCGTATTTTTGTGCGATTGACGGTGATTCCATATTAGAGCAAGATGCGTTATTAAAAGCCATGAAACCTGTTCTAGCTGCTGATGGAAATATAATTGCCGTTGGTGGATCTATACGAATTGCGAACGGTACAACCATTTCTAGGAGTAAAGTAGAAGTCATTGAATTACCGAATAAACCATTGGTTATTATGCAAATTGTAGAGTATTTCCGTGCATTTCTGATTGGACGACTTGGATTCAGTCGATTTAATCAGCTGTTGATTGTGTCAGGTGCTTTTGGCGTTTTCAGAAAAGACAAGGTTATCCATGTCGGTGGGTACCATGAAGGCACTGTTGGAGAAGATATGGAGTTGATCGTGAGACTTCATCGTATGATTCGAGAAGAAAAACTGAGTGACCGTATTGAATATATTCCAGATCCCGTCTGTTGGACTGAAGCCCCTGAATCTTTGAACGTATTGAGGTTACAGCGTATTCGTTGGCAAAGAGGTTTAGCTGAAACTATTTATAACCATCGAAAAATGTTGTTCAATCCAAAGTATGGCTCGGTAGGACTCCTAACACTGCCCTATTTCTTTTTTGTTGAATTACTCGGAGCAGTGTTTGAATTTACAGGATTTTTACTCATAGTTGGTGGATTATTATTTGACTTCCTTGATCCAACTGTTGTATTTATTATCTTTTTAGTAACCGTCATATACGGCTCTTTTATTTCTTCCCTAGCTGTTCTTCTTGAAGAAATGACGATGCATAAATATCCAAAAGTATCCCATTTAATGAAATTGTTCTTCTGGTCATTGACTGAAAGTTTTTGGTATCGTCCGATATTGGTCATTTGGCGACTTGAAGGGTTGATTGCATTTTTCACTAAAAAATCAGAATGGGGACAAATGCAACGAAAAGGAATATCTTCATAGTAAAAGAGGTTGTGCAATTACAGCACAACCTCTTTTATTTATGGCGTATTATTAAATGTTTCTTGAATTATGTTATACGATTTCTTTATTCGCTCACTCGAAAAAGGCAATTCCCATGGTTCCCACTTATAGCGAGATACTTCTTCAACAGATATTTCCTGTCTATCATTTCCATTTCCAGGGAATGTTTGTGTCACTTTGCCGTTATTGTCCGTCATGACAAGCGCAATACCAATATCTTCAATGATTTGTTGTGACGTCATTCCATCAGAATAGATATCTCCAAATATTTCTTTGGAGCTCGGATCTTTAAAATTCAGCAAGAGCCATGGAATACGAATTTCCATTACACCCGTTGTATCGTCAATATAATAATCAGCTAGAGAATCATAATCTGCTGAGTCGGGATTAGAATTTCCAAAACGCATTTGCCCTGTTTCATATGAGTTGAAAGGTAGCACTTCACCTGTGTCTGGTCTAGTCAATTCTCTACTCAGAGGTAAACTGATGTCATTAAAGTCTCCACTGTTAGACTGTGGCTTTATAACCTCAGACTCCAACATCTTTAGGTCGAATCCATATTGATTAGTAAATACATCATATAAAACATCTACTTTCAGCTTTGCTTCTTTCGTTGATTGAATACCCAACCAAAAATCCACAAACGGTTTACTGAAACGTATCGTCTCGATTTCATTTACACGATCATTTCCTTGTTCAGGAGCAACGTCAAATAATAACTGAGGTTTATTCGTTTCCAACCAGTTATTTGAAACTTTTCCGTCCATTCTGAGATACAAGTATTTTTCGTCATGTGTTGTATACAGCTCACTGATTGGACCTTTATCTGATTCATACATAGGAGTAATGCCATCCCAATCATCAATTTGTCCATCTGTTTTAATAAGCAGACGATCAAAGCTCAAAAGACCAAAATGCTGTTCATTCGTTTGTGCATTTGACCAAAATGGACGACGATCTGAGTTATCTAATTCCAAGGTGTTCCATGTACGTTTGAACCATTCGTCTTGCCAAGTAAAGATAAGACCACCCATCATTCCTTCTTGCAGAATATCTTCATATAGACTGGATAGCAATAAACCTTGTTCCTGTTCAGTATGGAAACCTTGATTCCATCCCAAAGGATTAACATGTGTCAATCCACGAGATGCTGGTATGCCAAACTCAGCTATCAATATCGGCATTTGGTGGGCCGCTTTCAAATCATGCAAATACCCTGCATAATAATTTTTCTTCCCCCTATGGTCTATATACTCTGTATAGCGTTCATCCAAATATAAAAAATCAGGGTAGTACGGGTAGACGTGATAAGAAGCAAACATTCCAGGCATAGATAAACCTTCGTTGTATTGTATATGGTTTGGATCTACCGATGCCATATCCTCCTGCTCAATTGGTTCAGCGGGTTGCTTGATATTATCAGTGGTGACCCAGTTTGTGAAACTCATTGGTCTTGTCCACTTATACTCTGTTGCTTCATAGGTGGTCAAGATATCCATTTGTTCAGCTATCCATAATTCAAAACCAACTGCATTTGTTGTTTGGATATATTGGCCTTTATATTGGTTCATATTAGCGTATTTTTTAGACATTTCATCTACCATAAAGGGATACCATTCAATTCCTACTATCCATCCCAGCACATAAGGAGAAATGTCCGCTTCATACGTTCCATAAGCATGTCCTGGTTGCTGTTTTACTATTGCATTTCCATGAACTGCATCGGTGATCTTTTTAAACTCTTTTTGGAATCTCACGGTAATTTCTGGTGTGAACGCATCCAATGTTTCTTCTAATGGCGCTTCATCGACCCATACCCCTTGGAATACATAAAGTGGTTCTTCATGTGATTCATTGTATTCTTTTAAGGCGTCATAAAAAGCAGGTGGATGCAGTGTATATACCCTAATGGTATTGGCGTTCATTTCACCAATTTGCTGAAACCATCTCGCATACTCTCCTTTTGAAATGGCTGCTTCACCTGGAAAAGCACCTGGTTTTCCCATTCCAATGTTTACTCCTTTAACCGTTAAAGTCTCCCACTGACCATTTTGATAGATTTCGAAACGGTCACCGTTTACCTTTGAAGCGTAAGTAAGTCCCTCTTCATTTTGTAGAACAGTTGGTTTATAAGCTGTTGTTTCTACCTTTGTATCTATATTTTTCACTTCTTTTAAAAGCACTTTCATCATCGGTACATATGTTTTCCAAAAAAAACTTTGTTCTTGGAAAACAGAATCCACTGTAAACCACTCTTTTACTTTGGTAAATCCACTATACTGATAAAATGAAGGAATTTCATGTGCGTCTACGAAATCACCCGCTAAATAGTAGCTGTTAACCGATTCTTGTTTCTTTTCAATTACTGCTGGAAAACGTGCCGGGATTCCCCACTCATCAAGCATCGCTTGCCCTTGATCATTTACTGGAAGTTCAAAATCCGCTAGCACACTATCTTCATTAAGAGGTTCCGTTATATCAAACCAATAACGGAAGGGTGAACTTTTCTCTATATTAAACTTGTTTTTTCCCTTTTCCGTGAAAGTTAATTGAACGGTTGATTGATCGATATCGCCATTTTCAACTGATAGTACTTGAACTTCTTCGGAATTTTCTTCAACAAAAACAATACCTTCACCTTTAAAAGACCATGTGCGATTTCCGAATGCTTCATAGGAAGCAATTAACCATTGTGGTATTTCACTGTCTTTATTGGCTAAGTCTTTAAAATATCTACCAGTCCATCCTTGTTGTTTAAATCCTAAATAACGAGATACTTCCTGGCGAACGACAGGTTCGGTTGGAGAAGAAATAGAATTAAATTCCATGATTAACGGGACATCTTTTATATCAACAGCGTGTTGAATAGTTGCCCACTCCTTAGCACTTAAACCTCCTTCAATTTTGTCACTTCGTTTCTCTTGTTGTGTTTCATATATTCCATAGGTATCGGCTACATAAATTAGATCTGCTGAACTGATATCGTCCGGAATTTCCCTTACAACCGCTTTGTTATTCTCATAAGCAACTCCTACATAATCTTCTTTTTCATTATATGAAGTTCCATCCGTTTTTTTAATATGTAAGTGATTCAAAAGCCAAGTTAGGCCTTTATGTTCTCGTAAATCGCCGTCTGGAACAGTTTTATTTACAATAAGAATTTCTAACTGTTTCCCATCTCGATCTTGCCAAAACCAAATGGCCAGTGGCATTAATAGGATGCATAGGAACATGACAAACCATTTTATATATCTCAAACCCGCACCAACTCTCAGCTTTTCATTGACTTCATTTTACATTAATTTAGGTATAACTTCTGCATAACAGTATGTAATAAATAGCGAAATTAATTATCGTTGATAATTTTACCATGATCAATATTTGCTATAATTAGAATAAAGTAAATGAATACGAGGTGCTTCTTTGAAAACATCGTATAGCGAAATGTTAAGACAACGAGTGAAAGATACAATCTCTTTGTGGGAGAACGGTCAACAACTTTCCCATAAAGAGATGTATCGATTTTTTCATAGCTTAAAAGGAACTGCTGGAACCGTTGGACTTCATGAATGGTCCATTGTAGCTGAACAATTAGTCGACTTATATGATCAAACAAACGAAGAAACAGTTTCTTCCGAACTAAAACAACTTGCATTGGATGGATTAAAGAGCTTATTAATTCAAGATGAACAAGTACTAGTCAAAGCTGAAGTCGCCAGTACCTTGGAGAAAAAGTATTTTGTCCTGATCATCGATGATGATATTGCCTTTGTGAATCTCATAAAAGAAACATTAGAACAAGTAGGTATTACCGTATTAATTGCCTCTACTGCTAAAAAAGGATTGGAAATGTTTTTCACATTGCAGCCGAACTTTGTATTAATTGATCTACTTGGAGAAGATGATAGCGGTTTTCAGATATTAAAACAAATTTCTCCCGAAGCGAGACAGCAGTTTATCCCTGTAGCAATCGTCACAGCTACGGCCACAAAAGTAAACCGCAAACTTGCATATGAACTAGGGGCAACAGATTTTATTGGCAAGCCTTTAGACATTGATACCTTTGTCCCTTTCGTGAAAAACCGTATTCAAAACAAAGAAATAATACTACAATCCATTGCAACAGATGAATTAACTGGTGCATTTAACCGTAAACAATTAACAAGTATTGCTCCCTATCATATTGAGTTACACAAACAGCTTGGAAAACCACTTTCAGTGGCTATGCTCGACTTGGATCATTTTAAAAAAGTAAATGATTCACATGGACATTTGGTTGGAGATGAAGTGCTTAAGACTTTCGCAAAAACAATTCAAAATGAATGTGACAAAAGTGAAATTTTATACAGATATGGTGGAGAAGAATTCACTTTATTGTTTTTAAATAAAACAGCTGAAGAAGCAAAAACAAGAATTGAAACATTCCGTACATTAATTGCACAAACGTACTATCCCACTTCTACAACATCTTTTTCCATTACCTTTTCAGCCGGTATTTCTAGCCTGAAAAACAACCAAACACATATTAAACAATTGATAGAGGAAGCCGACTACGCACTTTATCAAGCCAAACATATGGGGAGAAATCGCACAACCTTGTTTATTGAAAAAGAACTACCCGTTATTCTTAAACACCCATTGCATGTCGCAATTATTGATGATGATACTATTGTTAGAAATTTGCTAGTCTCTCAGTTTCTAGAGTGGCAACATCCCATGTTTGAAATCACGGTTGTCTATTATGAAAATGGCAAGGAATTCACTGGTTCCGAATGGTACCATGAAGGACAAAATCATATTGTGATATTGGATAGTTTGATGCCTCAAATGTCTGGAATTGAAGTACTTAAACATGTAAGGGGTACATATCCCTCGAAAAATGTTTTAATATCGATGATTTCAGCTCAAAAAGAGGAAGAAAATATTCTTCAAGCACTTATTCAAGGTGCTGATGATTATTTATTAAAACCTTTCTACCCAAAAGAGGTCATCATGCGCATTCAACGTCTAGCAGAACGGCTATTTTTAGCATGAAGGAGTATGTATAAATGGACGGAAGAAAAAGAATACTTATCTGCGATGATGACGATATTATTCGCATGTTGTTAGTAGATACTCTTGAAAATCCAGAGTGGGTAGTTGAAGAAGCCATAGACGGACAAGAGGCTTTAGAAAAGCTAAGCAATCAAAACTTTGACTTAGTCGTAATTGATTATATGATGCCTTATTATACGGGGATTAATGTCATCGAAAGACTTCCGTTGCGGATAAAAGAAAATCTCTCGGTCATAATGCTCACTGCAAAATCACAAAAAGAAGATAAAGATTTCGCAACCGCTAGCGGTGTAACCCATTTTATGCAAAAACCCTTTAGTCCTTCTGCTCTTTATCAACTCATTACGTCTATTTTCACAAAGTAAAAAGGGCCACATTATGCGGCCCTTTTACATGGAACTGTCCTAAAAGTCATAAAATATGACTAAGGGCAGTTCCTTTTTTATAGTTAGTAGAGGTTGATTTCCGTTGCAACATACTTCCATGTTTCGAAGCTACCAACGCGATGCAGAGAGAGAAACAAATAATTATAACTGGTTACAATTGTAAAATGTAGGTGTAGCTAAAAGACTCATTTTTCTCCACTTATTAGGGAATTATTAGACAACCCCTCTTATATTCGCTGTGAAAAGAATAAGTGAACAGTAGTTCCTTCTCCTTCAATAGAGGTAATCCAAATTTGACCTTGATGATGCTCAATAATTTCTTTTACAATTGATAAACCAAGCCCTGTTCCACCAATTTTTCGTGTTTCGCTGCTGTCGACTCGATGGAATTTTTGAAAGAGCTTTGGAATTTCTTCCTCGCTAATGCCTAGCCCATGATCTTGAACGGTAATTTTCAGCCCATTATTCTCATTGGATAAGTGAATATTGATTTGTTTCTTGTCAGGGGAAAACTTAATTGCGTTACTCAACAGATTCACGAATACTTGAGTAATACGCTGGACATCGGCTATTAAAATGTTGTTCGATGCAACATTGTCTATGTTAATCTCATAATTGCTTTGATAAGCATAGTTTTCAACGATTTCAGGGAGTAAAGTACTCATATCTACTTCAGTGAAATGATAAACTACTTTGCCACTTTCCATTCGCTGGACATCTAAGAAATCATCTACTAAATGTGACAAACGATTTGATTCTTTATATATCGTTTCAATATATTTGTCTTTCTTTTCATTCGTCATTTGCTTGCTCAGTAGCAATTCTGCAAACCCTATAATACTAGACAACGGCGTTCGAAGCTCATGGCTCACTGTACTAATCAGTTCTGTCTTCATTTGATCAACTTCATGTTCCTTCGTAATGTCTCGATTCACAAAAATCGTACTGGTTTTTATTCCTTCTGAGAAAACACTAGCTGCATATAAATAAATGACTTTTGTTCCTTTGCGTTTAAATGTATATTGAATTCTTCTGATATCTGTAAAACTGTCTTTTACTGCTTGTTCATAAAAAGCGATAATTTCATCTGGATTCTCCGCAAATTTTTGGTAAAGTAAAATCCAAGTAGAGTATGGGGTTCCTTTTGCATAATGTGATTCCCCAGATAGTAAATCGTATAAAGATTGATTGTATTGAAGTAATTCTCCTTGTGGTCCCACTAAGAAAATCCCTTCTTGAATCGTTTTAACAATCCCCTCATTTAATGTGCGTTCGTATCGATTAATTTCATATAATCTAATGCGTTCGAGTGACAAACTCACGCGATTAAGTAAGCCTTTCATATCTATCATTTCTTCCTTCGTAAATAGGTTTCCAATGCGAGAACATGAGAAGCCCGCTACCATTTCTCCATTTTCTTCAGTAATTGCCACAAAAAAATCATTAACCAAAGTGTCTTTTGGTGCTAGCCCTAGCTCGATGTCACCTTCTCTAACAATTGAAAACGAACCTTCATTATGTAATCTTTCCATGACATAGCCATATCGCTCTTCCATAAATCTACGATCAAACTCTTCCGTAATCCCCTTAGAAGAACTTTCAAGTGTTTCCACAAGCCACAAAAAGCTAATATCTAAAGTGAACTTGTCATGTAAATATTCACGTACAATCTGTACTAATTCTTGTCGATCTAGAGAAAATGTTAGGCTGTGATTTAGTTGATTCATGACTTCTAAACGATTTTTTGCGATTTCGTTTTCTTTCAATAACTTTTCGAGTAATTCTTGTCTCGTCTGCAACTCATCTTGTTGCATTAACAATTCTTCATTTTGTGCCAGCATAGCTGATTCATTTTCGCTAATTTTCTTCATTAATGATTTTAACGATAGATTTAATGCTCCTAATTCATCTGTCCTAGAAGTACTTGGTAAACTATCTTCTCCAGTTTTAGAGAAGTAATCTGCACCTTTTTTCATGTCTTCTAGAGGATTTACAATTCGCCTCAATGTCTGGAAGAATGTGAACAATAAAATTAAAAACAGGAATAACGATACAAGAATCATAATCGTTAGAAACGCCTTAGACTCGCTTATTATATGTTTAGACATCATTTCTCGAGTTTGTGTCGCTTTTTCATGATAGTCATCTGTATATGCAATGAATTCATTTACTGAATTATTTACTCCACTATTAGAAAGCATTCGTAATCCCTCATAGTCATTTGCTTGAACTAAAGCAATTGCCTTTGGAAGTGCTGAATTTCTAAATGTTATTAAAAAATCACTAATCCCTTTTAGTAAGTCGACTTCTTCTTCCGTTAATTCATATCGATTTAATTGAGAAATAGTATCTTCAACTTTATTCAATTCACCATAGACAAGACTTAATTCCACTTCGTTTTGAAACGCGTAATACCCACGTGCCCGAAAAAATGCGTTATTTAACGAGCCTTTTAGTTCACTAATTAAGCGGTCTTTTTCTTTCAACACTTCTCTTTGTTGTGTAAGTTCTTGCTGGTTTTTTTCGAGCCCATACAGGGAAAGGGATCCTAAAATCAGTAAAAGTAAACCAATTGTTAAAACAATAATTAAATACTTCTTCCGAATGCTATCTTTAATTTGCAAGACATTCACCTCCGCAGCTCCTACTTTTTGTAAACACCATATTTCAATAAATCAATGATTGCATCCATATCAGCAAGAATCACTTCGGTGTTATAGACCATTTCTTCATATCTTCCATCGTATTCACCAACTATTCGCTGAGCGAAAGAATCAAATACTATGCGAATTAAATTTTTCGCGTGCTCAAGTTCTACACCTTCACGAATAGAAAGAGGTGTGAGTAAGCTAAAAATAGTATCGTCACTTAGCGTTTGCATAGCCTGTGATTTTTCAATTACTAACAGCTGCAGCTCTTGTGCAATTTCTTTTGGTGGAGAGTGAAAAGCCTGCATAAGCAATTTATTGTCCATAGGATACTTGATTGCAATTGTCATTTTAATACTTACAAGTTTTTTCATCATTTCAAAAAAATCTTTGGTTTTATCTGTGTACCATTCCTTTTCAAAAGAACTCTGCATTACATCAATTGAGCGCTCAATAATGAACAAATACAGCTTCTTTTTCGATTTAAAATGATGAAAAATAAGCGCTTTGGAGACATCCGCATGCTCTGCGATTAAATTAGTTGAAGTTTGATGATAGCCATGTAATGCGAATTGTTCTTTAGCTGCTTGAAATATTCTTTCATTTTTCTCATCAACTTCTAGGTTCATTACACGATCAAATCCTTTTTATGGTACTTCCAAATAGCGATAGCTACTGAAATGCCTATCACCAAAACCATGATAATTAAATAAGCTGGTTTGATTGCTACATGCTCAATGATATAACCTGAACTGACATATTCAAACGGTGTAATCCACTTTAAACCAGCTAGTTTGTCAGAAATACTTGAAACAATGCTCATAAAGTAACTAAATAGTACAATCGCCAACGACATGGATGTTACAAGTCTTTGCTTGCGGAAAAATGCAGAAATACCAAAAGAAAGGGCAGCAAATGTCAAATGCAACAAGAATGGTGCTAAGGATATCATGAAGAATGTTTTCAAATCTACTTGATTATCATCCGCAATTCCGAATCCGATATAGTTGATAATTGTCAAAACGACGTTGAATACGAATAAAACCAAGGCAACCGCAGCAGCTTTTTGTATGACCACTTGTGTTCTTGAAATGGGTTTTGCTAATAAAAATTCAATCGTCCGATCGCTCTCTTCTTTTACTAATATCCCACCTGCTAATAGGGCTGCATAAATACTGCCGAAAAGTGTTACGAATAAATAGCCTTCTATTGCATAAAAGCCTAATGCACTATCGAAACCCAGTTGATCAATGTTAAACGCTTTGAGCATCGCTTCTGGGTAAAGTTTCATTAATTCCTGCAGTTGATCTTTATTTTCAGCAAATTGAGGATAAATACTCATGATTAGAAAAGACATACCTCCGAGTGCTATAACCCATATCCACAATGCTTTTTGCGCTCTTTTCCATTCTTTTTTAAAGACCATGTTGATCCCCCTCTTCTTTTTCGTAATAGTGCATGAACACTTCTTCAAGAGATGGTTCTTCAATGGTTATGTCATAAAAAGGTACAGATCGTAATTGTTCTAATAAATCTCGTGTATGGCCGTTATAAATAAATTCGTAACTCGTATCAGTTATATGTTCTTGTAAAACTCCTTCAATTCGAAACGTATTTTCAAATTTCTCATGAAAATGCAGATGCACTTTTTTAAATTGCTTAGCCCGCATATCTTCCATATTCTCAATTTTAATCATTCGACCTTCTTTGATAATGCCTACTCGATTACATAACTTTTGAACTTCACTTAGATAATGAGAAGAGAAGAAAATCGTCGTTCCTTTTTGTTGTAGCTCTTTTAACAGGTCAAAAAAGATAGATTGCATTAGCGGGTCAAGACCTGCGGTGGGTTCATCTAATATTAATAATTTTGGTTCATGCATAAGTGCTTGAATAATTCCGACCTTTTTCTTATTACCAAAAGATAAATCTTCAATTTTTCGAGTCGTATCTAATTGCAAACGTGTAGCCAATTGCATTGCATGCTGTGATGTATCTCCAGGATAGAAGCCAGAAGAAAATTTAAACAACTCATTTACTTTCATATCATCATAGTAGTGAACTTCGGAAGGCAAGTAGCCAATATGTTGCCGAATGTATGTTGAATCCTTCACCATGTCTTTTCCAAGAATTTTTGCAGTTCCACTCGTCGGGTACAAAAAGTTTAATAATGTACGTATTGTTGTACTTTTACCTGATCCATTTGGTCCAATGAAACCAAATATCTCACCTTCGGCTACTTGAAACGAGATGTCTTCGATTCCACGTGATTTCCCATAACGTTTTGTTAAATTGTTTATTTCAATGACATTCATATCAAAAACCTCCCTCTTATAAGAAACTATATACCTATTATTCTTCACTATATGCTTAACTGACCAATCGGTCAATCGAAATTCAAAAAAACCCACAACTAGTGAAAGTTGTGGGTTGAAAGTTACTTTTCTTCGTTTAGAAGTTCTATTGTTGCATCAAATTCACGTTCGATTTCTGTGTTTTTGCGATAAGTCATAAGACTAACGACTACAGCCAATATTAAGCACAGAATAAAGCCTGGAACTATTTCATACATTAAGCCTGTTAGATATTCATTGTTGCCCCATATCACAACGGTAATCGCACCAACGACCATACCAGATAGTGCGCCCCATGTTGTTAGCTTTCTCCAGAAAAGAGATAGCAAAATAATAGGACCAAACGCAGCACCAAATCCTGCCCATGCATATGCATATGCAACTAAATCTAAGATCGATTTACTTTGCTCCCATGCTAGGAACATAGCTATTAAAGAAACAACTAAAACAGCCATACGTCCCAATGTGACATACTTTTTGTCTGATGATTCCTTTTTCGATACAATTTTATATAAATCTTCAATCAATGCAGATGAAGTAACGATTAATTGAGAAGATATTGTACTCATAATCGCGGCTAACACAGCAGCTAACATAATCCCTGCGATGAAAGGATGGAAAATAATTTGTCCCAAATCAATAAACACAGCTTCTGGATCCGTTAACGATGCAGTAGCATTTTGTTGGTAATAAGCGATACCAATTAAGCCTGTAGCAAGTGCTCCAAGAATACTTAATATCATCCAACCCATACCGATACGTCTTGCTTGTTTTGTTTCTTTTACTGAGTTAATAGCCATAAAGCGTACAATGATATGTGGTTGACCAAAGTAGCCAAGGCCCCATGCTACAGCTGAAAGTACGCCTAATACAGATGCACCTTCAAGCATACTTAAGTGTGAAGGGTCTACAGCGCGAATACTTTCTGCCGCACCTCCGAAACCGCCTACATAAAAAATACCAATAACCGGCACTAAAATTAAAGCTAAGAACATGATTATGCCTTGAACGAAGTCTGTATAACTTACGGCTAGGAAACCACCGAACAAGGTATAGGCAATTACGACTGCAGAAACGATAAGTAAGCCAGTGTGGTAATCAAGTCCAAATGAACTTTTGAAGAATATTCCACCTGCAACCATTCCTGATGATACATAAAACGTAAAGAAGATTAGAATGATGATTCCAGACACGATTCGTAAGGATCTAGATGTGTCTTTCAAACGATTTTCTAAATAACTAGGAATCGTAATGGAATCATTAGACACTTGAGAATACGCGCGTAAACGTGGTGCTACTAACAACCAGTTTAAGTAAGCTCCTGCAGTTAAACCAACTGCAATCCAAGCCTCTACTAAACCAGATACATAAATAGCTCCCGGTAGTCCCATCAGCAACCAACCAGACATATCTGCGGCACCTGCACTAAGTGCTGTAACGGCAGGCCCTAGTGAACGACCACCTAACATGTAATCGGTTAAGTTTGACGTACGTCTGAAAGAATAGTAACCGATGATAAGCATGGCAGCCATATAAATAATAATAGCAATCAATTGATATCCAGTATCGGACATATTTATTCCTCCTTTGAGAATATTGTGAGTAATTCAAACTCATCATAACACGCCATTAGAAGAAGAACGAGCATATCTTTTTTAGTGAAACACTGAATTACCAACGTTTAACAGCTATTTCCTATTTCCCGGGAAATATGTCGGATTATGCTGTCGGAATTTTTTCTTTAGACATTTCACGCAAAAGATACTTTTGGATTTTACCTGATGCTGTCATCGGATACGATTCGGTAAATTCGATATAGCGCGGAATTTTGTGATGTGAAATTTTCCCTTTGCAATATGAACGAATTTCTTCTGCACTTATTGTTACCCCTTCTTTTGCAATTATCCAAGCCATTAATTCTTCACCATATTTAGGATCTGGAACGCCAACTACTTGAACGTCTTGAATACTTGGATGTTGATATAAGAATTCTTCAAGTTCACGGGGATAGACATTTTCTCCACCACGAATGACCATATCTTTTATTCTTCCAGTAATTTCGATATATCCTTCGCTATCTATAATCGCGATATCCCCTGTATGAAGCCAACCTTCACTGTCAATTGCAGCATGAGTGCCTTCTTCATTCTTGTAGTAACCTTTCATAATGTGATAGCCACGAGTACACAATTCACCAGGAGTTCCAATTGGCGCATCTTCATTAGTAGCAGGATCAATAATTTTCACTTCTACGTGTGGATGTGGTTTTCCAACAGTAGCTACTCGTTTTTCGATAGCATCATCTGATTGCGTTTGTGTAATAACTGGCGAAGATTCGGTTTGTCCATAACAAATGGTTATTTCCTTTGCTCCCATGTCTTCGATGACTTTTTTCATTACTTCTATTGGACAAGGCGAACCAGCCATAATTCCTGTGCGTAGTGAAGATGTATCAAATTGTTTATAATCTGGATAATTTAGTTCGGCAATAAACATGGTTGGTACCCCGTGAAGGCCCGTACATTTTTCATCTTGCACAGCTTGTAACACTCTTTTTGGGTCGAATTGTTCAAGTAATACCATCGTAGTCCCATGTGTTACTGCAGCTAACGTCCCTAATACACAACCGAAGCAATGGAAAAATGGAACAGGAATACATAATCGGTCTAATGGTGTTAACTTCATAAAGTCACCGATTATTTGCGCATTGTTGACGATGTTCATATGTGTAAGCATGACACCTTTTGGAAAACCAGTTGTTCCCGAAGTGTATTGAATGTTAATGACATCATCAACGTGCAACATATTTAGTCTTTCATCAAGCTCTTGATCCGTAATCTTAGATGCATGTGCTTCAAACTCGCTCCATGTATAAATGCCCGGATACTTATTTTCGCTCATGACAATGACGCGCTTAAAAAATGGTAAATGTTCAGATTGTATATTTCCTTTTTCTGAATTCTTCACTTCTGGACACACCGCATTAATTACATCTATGTATGAAGTACCCTTAAATTCTTCACCCAAAATCAGCGTTGTTGCATCGGATTGATTCAACAAGTAGCCAAGTTCTTTTTCTTGGTAATTGGTATTCACGGTAACGAGCACGGCACCCATTTTACCAGTAGCAAATTGACTCAATAGCCATTCGCGTTTATTGTCTGACCAAATAGCAACGTGCTCACCTTTTGCAATCCCCATCCCCATGAAGGCCTTTGCTAAGTCATCCGTTTCTTGATTAAATTGCTCATATGTTTTACGTATTTTATGTTCTGGATATACGTATGCTTCAGTATCCGGATAGCTTTTTGCTATTTCTCGAACTACAACTCCTACTGTTTGCTGCTTTAACATGTAAGCTCCCCCTTTGCAAAATTAATGAACAAGTTCATGTTATCACAAAATTCAGACGAATTATATTGACTTGTACATCTTTATATGACTGAAAAACATCTACAAAATCGCAGCGAGTAGTATTATGCAAATGAATTTATCATTTACATACAATTGTGCTACTATTAAAAAGACAAATAGTCACTTTATATTCTTCGGGGCAAGGTGAAATTCCTTACCGGCGGTGAGCAAATGAAAGTTTGTAAGTCCGTGACCCGGTGCTTGAAAAAGTAGCGGTGGAGTTGGTGCAAATCCAACACCGACAGTATAGTCTGGATGGGAGAAGAATAAAAAGAGGTTTATTTGTTATGCTCACAAAACACTTAATTGAGCATTTTCACATTCCATTACACATCAATTACTTCAGTCTTCTTAATAAATACCTTAAATTCTGGCTTTCTCACTGTCGTGAGGAGATTTTTTGTCATGGTTTAGAGTCATTTCATTAACGAGAACGAGGTACTTCTATACTTCCCTTTCCTTACCACCCGTTTGCCCCATGGTGGAAAAAAACCAAAACCTATTTTCAATTGCTCTACCTTTTCAACTTAAGTCGTTTCACCCATATCGTAAAGACGGTTTTTTTTGCCGATTGTATTATTCCGCAAAAAAATTCTATCTCTATCAAAAGTAAGCCTTTAATGTTCTTTTCAGTCAGGAGGATAAAGAATTTGTTCACGGGTATCATTGAAGAAATTGGCTCTGTTACATCCATTCAACGAAAGCCACACGCACTCGAATTAACCATTCGAGCAAAAACGGTTTTAGAGGATGTCAAAAGAGGCGATAGCATATCGGTTAATGGCGTTTGTTTAACGGTCTCTTCGTTCACGAAAGATTTGTTTGTTGTCGACGTTATACCGGAAACGTTTAAATCGACCACATTAGCAAAATTATCATCCAACTCTCGTGTCAATTTGGAGCGTGCAATGGCTGCAAATGGACGATTTGGTGGTCACTTTGTTAGTGGGCACATCGATGGAATCGGTGTTATCCGCTCTATCAGAAAAGAAACCAATGCCATCACCAAAAAGATTGAAATAGAACCTAGTCTAATGAAATACATGATGTTAAAAGGCTCTGTTGCAGTCGATGGGACATCTCTTACTATTTTTCATGTTGATCAATCATCGATTTCTATTTCCTTGATTCCTACAACACAAAGCGATTCACTACTTGGAGACAAAGGTATTGGAGATAAAGTAAATATTGAGTGTGACATGCTCGCTAAATATACAGAGCGCATTCATTTATCAAAATCCAACATGTCGAAAGAATGGCTATCAGAACACGGATATTAAATAGGAGGTTTCTATATGTTTTATACGGTAGAAAAAGCAGTTGAGGCATTAGCAAAAGGACAAGCCATCATTGTTGTTGATGATGAAGATCGTGAAAATGAGGGTGACTTTATTGCTCTTGCAGAATTTGCCACTCCAGAAATCATTAATTTAATGGCCACTGAAGGTAAAGGCTTAATTTGTGTGCCGGTAGCTGAGGAAATTGCGCAACAACTCCAATTTGGTTTAATGACAGACCAAAACACAGATCCTTATGGGACAGCTTTCACTATCAGTGTGGATCATAAAGATACAACGACTGGTATTAGTGCATTTGAACGTTCTCATACGATTCTCCAAATGATTAACAGTGAATCGAAAGCGACTGATTTCAAACGACCTGGTCATGTCTTCCCTTTGATTGCAAAAAAAGGCGGCGTATTGAAGCGTGCAGGACATACAGAAGCTGCTGTTGATTTAGCCTTGCTTGCAGGATCTGCTCCAGCTGGCGTCATTTGTGAGATTATGAAGGAAGACGGTTCCATGGCAAGACTCGATGACCTCGTCATTATTGCCGAACGATTAAATATCGGCATCCTAACCATCGCTGAATTAATTGCTTACAAGCAAAAGAATGAAAAATTAATTACACGTGAAGTTGAAATTCTTTTACCAACTGAATATGGTGATTTCCAAGTAGTTGGTTACACTGAAACTTTGACAGGCAAAGAACATATTGCCCTCATTAAAGGTCAGATTACAACCGATACTCCTACTCTTACTCGTGTTCATTCAGAATGTTTGACTGGCGATGTTTTTGCATCTCGCAAATGTGATTGTGGTGCACAACTGCATTCATCATTAAAACAAATTGAAGAAGCAGGCTCAGGTGTCCTAGTTTATTTGCGCCAAGAAGGTCGTGGCATTGGCTTAATGAACAAACTAAAAGCCTATGCGCTTCAAGATCAAGGTATGGATACCGTCGAAGCCAATCAACAACTAGGCTTTGCAGATGACCTACGAGAGTACGGAATCGGAGCACAAATCTTACGAGATTTAGGGGTAGGCAAAATGAAGCTCTTGACTAATAACCCTAGAAAAATCGCTGGAATAGATGGTTATGGTTTAGAAGTAACTGAGCGCGTAGCAATTGAAATACCGACACATACAGACAATGAAATTTATATGAAAACCAAAAAAACGAAACTTGGGCATTTCCTAAGTTTATAGAGGAGCTTATACATGACAACACATTTAGAAGGCTATTTAATTGGATCCGAACTGAAAATTGGAATTGTCGTTGGACGTTTCAATGAATTTATTACGAGTAAACTATTAGGCGGGGCTGAAGATGCTCTTAAAAGACATGGCGTAGATGACGCAAATGTAACAATCGCTTGGGTACCAGGAGCGTTTGAAATTCCACTTGTAGCAAAACAAATGGCTGCTTCAAAAAAATATGATGCCGTTATTACACTTGGTACCGTTATTCGCGGTTCTACTCCACACTTTGATTTTGTGTGTAATGAAGCTGCTAAAGGTGTTGCAAATGCAGGATATCAACATGATATTCCCGTAATTTTCGGCGTGTTAACAACCGACACGATTGAACAGGCAATCGAACGTGCAGGAACGAAAGCTGGCAATAAAGGTTGGGAAGCTGCAACTAACGCAATAGAAATGGCTAATTTAATGAAGAAATTTGCATAATTGAAATATCGGGACCCTGAAGCATTTAGCTTCAGGGTTTTTTACATATTTCTTTTAAAGTTATAAACTACTAGTAAAGGAGGGATACATAGATGAAAACGGTATATCTCGTTCGTCACTGTTCCGCAACTGGACAATTACCTGAAGCTGAACTCTCACAAGCAGGACATCAACAAGCTAAAGAGTTAGCCTCTTTTTTTAGTGAAAAAATCATCCATCACATCATTTCAAGCCCATATATACGTGCGGTAGATTCCATACAACCAACAGCTCAATCCAAAAACATCCCCATCATGATTGATGAGCGTTTAACTGAACGAGTATTAAGTTCGAGCAACTTACCAAATTGGCTTGAACTTCTGGAACAAACATTTACTGATTTGGACTTGAAACTTGATGGTGGAGAATCTAGTCGTGAAGCTACTGATCGTGCCATTAAAGTTGTTAACGAATCACCAAACAATGGTGTACTCGTCACACATGGTAACCTTTTGAGTTTGATTCTAAAACACTTCGATAATTCCATTGATTTTCACGATTGGCAATCACTAAGCAATCCAGATGTTTTTACGCTGACCATCGTTAATCATGAAAGCACCATCGAACATCTCTGGAAAAACTGATTAAGCTTCTCGGATGAGGTATTATAGCGATTAGGGTTGAGGATGAGTTGAAGTGAAGTTGAGTTGGTTTGAGTTGGTTTTCGACCAAATATGATGCGTTATCGACCAACTATTTGAGTTTACGACCAACTAAATCAACTTTCCGACCAAACATAGTTTTCCGTCCACTTAGCAATTCCAGCTTCGACACAGCCATTAGAAATGGAATCTTGGTGAATGTGATAAACTATCGTTAAGAAACTTGTAAAGAAGGCGGACTATATGGAATTCCAAGAAATGCTCGAACAAATAACGGACTTAATTAACAACAAACAGTTAATCTCTGCAACAATTAGTCAACCTCGTGCCAAGTCTGATGAAGTAAAACGTGTGCGATTAAAGCCTATTGAATTAAAAGGTATATACATGATTCAGTTTGAATATCAGCATGAACGCGTGTTAAAGCATGAAAATCTCAATTTGTCCGATGTCCCTGAAAAACTTAATCTTCTACTTCAACAATTCCGTCAAGTTCAATCAGAATTTGAAGAAGAAAAAATCCAAATTCAACTTTCTAAGAAATTTAAAGTTCTTTGGAAATCAGAGCGTGTCAATTCCAAAAAAGTAGTGAATCTTTCCCACAATCGAAAGAAAAACTATTTGCTGGATGAAGATACTTCCTATCCGTTTTTGGTGCGTCTTGGTGTTCAAACACCCGATGGCAAAGTTAAAAAGCAAAAGCATGATAAGTTCCGACAAATTAACCGTTTTGTTGAGTTTATTGATGATGCTCTCGACTATCTTCCGAAAGATCGCCCCGTACGTATTTTGGATTTTGGTTCTGGTAAATCCTATTTAACATTCGCACTATATCATTACCTACACATTGAAAAAGGGCTAGATATTCGCGTCACTGGACTTGATTTGAAAAAAGAAGTGATTGAAGAATGCCAACAAATTGCTGATGACTTGAACTATGAGCATCTTGAATTTTTAGTCGGGGATATTAATGATTACAATGAAGAAACGTCTGTGGATATGGTTGTAACCCTTCATGCATGTGATGTTGCAACCGACATGGCTCTCGCTCGTGCTGTTAAATGGGGAGCAAAAGTGATTTTAAGTGTGCCTTGTTGTCAACATGAGTTAAACACGCAACTGAACAGTCCTGCTTTGGATGTTATGCTCCAGCATGGTCTAGTAAAAGAACGCTTTGCTGCTCTCGCAACAGATTCTATTCGTGCAGAGTTATTGAAACTTGTAGGATACGATGCGCAATTACTCGAATTCATCGATATGGAACATACGCCAAAAAACATATTGATTCGTGCCTATTTTACTGGGAAGAAACCCACTACAGATGACATAAAGAAATACCGCGCGTTTGTTGATTTCTTACAAGCAAAACCATTTTTAGAAAACGAGTTAAAAGACTATCTTTCATAATAAATTCCCACGTAAAAAGGCAATCCTAACCATAGGATTGCCTTTTTCTTTAATTAACTTAAACATCTAGAGAAACATCTAAAAACACATAGCCATCATTTTCTCGCACTTCCCCAAATAGTACGGGTACACGAGATGAGAAAATAGGACCATCTAAAACGATCGTATGAAACTCACCATTTTCACCACACGAATCAATGCCGAGAGCTTCTAACTCTTCCATCAAGGGTTGTGTAAATGTTCGACCTACATATTCTGCCGGCATCATGCTGGTATTGACCACAACAATCACCGCTTCAAAACCTACTGCTAACAGTTCTTCTAAAATTGATTGACGTGGTTCCTGCCATAGTGGATGTATCGGTATAATATCGGATTTTGCACACGTTTTTTGAACCCATTCTAGATGTCCTTCCAAATCAATGTCACCAAATACCCCGTGAGTAATTCCATCTGCTCGACACTCATCCATCGCATGAATAAACTTTGCTTCGTAATCGTCCCAACCGGCTCCACGAATCATTAACGGGACATTCATTCGCTCCGCTTGTGCTTGAACCACTTTAAATGGCAAAGCATGTGATTTTGACACTTCTTCATCTTCTTGAAACATAGTGAGCAATCGTTTCGGGGTCATGCCCGATTGGACTGCGCGGTAGAATGCCATAGCTGAATCTTTGCCGCCACTCCATGATGCTACAAACGGTTTGTTTGTCATTGTTAAACTCCTAAATTTTTGCCATCGCGAATTTCAATCGCATTTTTCTGTGAGGTATTTATTATTTCACGAACTTGTTTTTTGTATTTTGTTTCGTATTGATAGGTCCACTTAAACATTTGTCCATACATCCGCCATGTCGGAACATAACTTGCCTGTTCCACGCCTCTTTTTTGACGTAAAAACCTACGTGAAATCCTGTACATCCGCACCGGTAGACTGGGATGCAAAAAGAGAATTTGATCTGCCTCTTCAAATGTTTTGTTCGACCACCCGAGATGGCTACCTTCGATAATCCATGTTGATTGAAGGAGAATATCATCCAAAATCGCATCACGCTGTTCATCTGAATTCCTTATGTCCCCATTAGAACTTCTTGACCAAACCACGTCATCTAATGAATACATGTCGATTCCTTTTTGAAGAGCCAGTTTTCGAGCAAGAGTGGTTTTCCCACTACCGACTGAGCCTACAATTCGAATTTTATTGGCCATGTGCCCAAGCAATTCGGTTATCGACTTTTCGTACCATGCGAATCATAAACGGTTGATAGCCTAGTTTTGGCCAAAAATAGGATGCTAAATGGTTCGGGGTATGCCAATCTGCTAAAGAATAATCGTACCCCAACTCTTTCAACTGAGAATAACTTGCATCTGCAAGTGCTTTCCCTACTCCACGTCCCCGATATTGTGGATTAGTAGACGCGGCCGGTAGCTCCACTGTCCGATCAGGGGTAAACATATTGGCTGAAGAGTCCGCTTCATAATATACATGGAAACCAACTGGAATCTCATCCTGTTCTCCAATCATGACAATAGCCTCCGCATCTTTTGCAAGTGCAGCATAGCCACTTTTCACATCTTCCAGAGACTCTTTCGTAATTGGGTTCCAGGACGGCGCAGCCGCTTGGTGAATACTGTTCCAACGTGACATCCGTTTTAGCGTGTCCGAATCACTTTCTGCTAATCGCCGAACGCTTAAAGCTTTGTTTTCTGCATCTGTTGCTTTGGGTTTGTAATTTTGAATATCAAGTATTGCATATTTTTGCTCAAACCTGAATCCTTGATCTAACCATTCGTAGACTAAACGATCATAGCCAATTGGAACGTATATTATATGTTGGAAATAGCCACCAGCTATCCATTCTGCACCTGCCTCAGCGTACAATAAACGGACAAGTCTAGGATGAGCATCTTCAGCAATCGCTATATACGGATAATCGATTGTGATATGACGTCCCTTTTTTGCGTCTTCTTTGTACTCATACAACATATAGCCAATTACTTCGTCTTCCCTCAGCGCCACGATACCATTAACAAATGGTTTTTCTACTTCTTTTTGAAGAAGAGCTTCCGTTACTTGTGGGTCTTCAAACTGTTGTGGTAGGAATGAATAACGGCTTCGTTCCACTTCATGTCTTTTAGCTAACAAAGTTGCCATAGACGATAAATATTGCTTATCAAACCCAACAAATTGAATCATATGAATTCCCCCTCACGTTTTCTTATGCTGCTGCTAATCTCCATGAGTTCCCTTCCTATCCTAAGCCCAACTTGCTATAATTATAAAATAGGAGAGGGGATAAATGATGGAATTAAAACGAGTTGCTTATGGCGTAATTATGGCGGCAACACTCATATTTGTTCGCTTTATTGATATTCATGTTTATAATATGCCCACTTTTTTATCGATAATTGTCCTTATTTTAATTATGGTGGTAAGTTATAAACTAGTTGATCGTTCACCTTTTTTCGACAAACAAATTACTAGGAACACGTATTACATAATGAATACACTCATTATTACGTTACTAATATTGGCTTTTTATGCGATTGAATCTTAGAACCATGCAGGGAGTTAATCTCTCTTGCATGGTTTTTTTAATAAAGTATGCTATTTGCGCTTTAATGCTCCAAAAATCCCTCGAATCAATTCACGTCCTATTTGTCTGCCCACTGTATTAATTAGAGATTGAGCTACTTTTTGAAACTCAGATTTCTTTGGACGAACCTTTGATTTGGTTTTTCCGTAGTCATAAGTTTCTTTTTCTAGGGTTATTTCAATTTTTTCTGTCTTTATTTTGAGCAGTTCATAGGCAGATTCCTTATCCACCCTATCCTGATATTTATCCTTCATCTCTGATTGGTGAATGAGCTCTTGACGCTTTTCATTTGTGACGATTCCAATTAAGCTCCGCGGAGGGAGTACAAGAGCTCGCTCAACCATTGACGGACGTCCTTCTTCGTCTAAACAAGAAGATCAGCGCTTCGCCAACTTTTAAGTCAGTGATGGCGTCTTTCACTTCGAACGCAGGGTTTGCTCTAAATGTTTCAGCAGCGGAGTTGACTGCTTTCTGCTCCTTGGTGTGAACGCTCTCAATGCGTGTTGTATACGATTACCTAATTGACCTAGTACTTTGTCTGGTATATCAATTGGGTTTTGTGTAACAAAATAAATCCCTACTCCTTTTGATCGAATAAGACGCACAACTTGTTCAATTTGGTCTAATAATGCTTTGGGTGCATCGTCGAACAGGAGATGGGCTTCGTCAAAGAAAAACACGATTTTCGGTTTATCGACATCACCAATTTCAGTTAATTCTTCGAATAGCTCCGATAGTAGCCATAATAAAAACGTAGAGGCAATGCAGGCGATTGAAAAAGCTTGGTTGCCGACAACACATTAATAAACCCTTGTTCGTGTTCATCTACTTTCATCAAATCTACTATGTCTAAAGCTGGCTCACCAAAAAACTGATCCGCACCTTGTTCTTCTAATGTCAGCAATCCTCTTTGGATAGCCCCAATGGATTGTTTTGACATATTTTCGTAATCCGTTGTATAGTCTTGCGAATTGTCTCCTACATATTTCAACATAGTTCGCAGATCTTTTAAGTCAATTAACAATAATCCTGTATCATCCGCAATTTTGAACACTATATTGATAACACCTGTTTGCGTGTCGTTAAGATTTAATAAACGAGAAATTAATAGTGGACCCATCTCCGAAATGGTTGTCCGGACTGGGTGGCCATGTTCCCCAAATACATCCCAGAAACGTGTTGGAAATTCCTGAAAATCAAAATTTGTGAGTTCCATACTAGATACTCGTTGTTGTATTTTGGGATTCATAATAACCGGAATAGCCGTGCTTCCTAAATCTCCTTTAATATCAGCTAAAAAGACAGGAACACCCATGCGACTAAATGATTCAGCTAGTACTTTTAACGTAATGGTTTTTCCAGTACCTGTAGCTCCTGCAATTAAACCGTGGCGATTGGCCATTTGAGGATATAGGAAAACGGGTTTTTCACTTTTCCCAACTTCTAAATAGGTTGTAACTTAGTCATTGCGTCACTCTCCTACTCAAATGATGTTAAGTACAAGATTCGACACAATTATAAAGTTTCCTTTAAATTAAGCTTATTTTCAGGAAAAATGGGTACTGTTTGGGGAGGGGGAATTTGTGTGGACCATACTTGCATTCTTATAGCAGCTTACAAACCTGAAGACACTTGCCTTCAAACCATTAAGCAGCTAATCAATACTGGCTTTTTACATATAATCGTTGTCAATGATGGCTCCGGACAGCAATTCACTCCTTTTTTCGAATCTATCGATAAAATTCCAGAAGTGAAAGTGCTTCATCACGCAACAAATCAAGGAAAAGGGAGAGCACTGAAAACAGCTTTCCATTATATTTTAAATGAACGTCCTGATATCAATAAAATTATTACGGCAGATGCCGATGGTCAACATCGGATAAAAGATATTTGTGTGTTGTATCAAGCATCCTTTGAACAACATGGCATCTTATTAGGCGTAAGAAATTTTGACCAAGCTGATATTCCCTTTAGAAGCCGCTTTGGAAACAAGCTAACTCGAAATTTATTCCGCTACACTACCGGAATTGGTATAACTGACACTCAAACCGGGCTACGTCTCTTTTTCAGAAAACATCTCAAGTGGCTATTATCGATAAAGGGAGAAGCATTCGATTTTGAATTAAATATGCTTGCTCAATCTAAAGAAGCAGACATAGCCATTTACGAATATGAAATCGATACAGTTTATGAGAATGATAATAAGTCATCTCATTTTCAACCGATAAAATCTTCTCTACAAATCTATAAAGTATTTAGTAAATTTGCTGTTTCAGGATTAGCTTCATTCGGGCTGGACATGGCGTTATTTGCCTTGTTCATTTGGTTATGGAGAGACGATGCTCCTGAGATGTATATTGTCTTTGCAACGGTTTTAGCACGAGTAATTTCAGCAAGTTTCAATTATTTAATTAATCGCCAGAAGGTGTTCAAAAAAGGCGACGAAAGTTCTTTTGTTAAATACATGATTCTTGCAACGGTCATTATGGGATTATCCGCTGGCCTTGTGTATGGACTGTTTTTCATAACAGGTAGAGGCGAACTAGTCATCAAAGCACTAGTCGATAGTGTTCTGTTTCTTGTAGGATTTATTATTCAACGCGATTGGGTGTTCAAAAAGAAAAAGCCAAAACACTAATCATGTGTTTTGGCTTTTTTAATTATAATCTACAAATTCAAATCTCTAATCTTCTAAATAAGACATAATCTTATGAATACCCCCACAAATTACTAAGTACATATCGAATATTGTTATAAGCATCAAAAAGATGCAAATTTATTAAGAGGTGACTTAAATGAAAAATTGGAAAAAAGTAAGCGCAGCAATCGTAGCAGCAGGACTTATCACTACTTCTGCAGGTCAAGTTTGGGCTAATGAAACTGGAACAGAAGATAAAGAAGCAGTGGAACAAGTATCAGCTGAAAAATTGCAAGAAATTGCTTCAATTGTTCCAACTGGTTATACTGCCAACAACATTTTCGCCCTATCTAGCAATCTAGAAAAGATTAGTAATCCAAAAGCAAAAACAGCATTACAAAAGAATATTGATAAAGCGTTAGCGAAGTGGGAAGCAAAACAAGCAGAAACTGAACTTCCTGAAGTAGAAATTCCTGAAGATGAAACTCCAGAAGATGATGCTACTGAAGATGATGTTCCTGTTGCTCCTGAAGAAGAATCTCCTGAAGCAGCTGTTCCTGTAACTCCTGAAGATGATGATAAAGAAGTTAATACTCCGGCAACTGAAGCTCCTGAAGTAGAGGCTCCAGCAACTGAAGTTCCTGAAGTTAAAGTCGAAAATACTCAAAAAACAGTAGCCTTAGCTAAAGCTGCTGAGAAAAAAGCTGCTGGTTTAGCGGTTGCTGCAAAAAATATTGAAAAGAATGCTGCAAAAAAAGAAGCTACACAAGCTAAAGCTGCTGAGAAAAAAGCTGCCGGTTTAGCGGTTGCTGAAAAAAACATTGAAAAGAATGCTGCAAAAAAAGAAGCTACACAAGTGAAAGTAGCAGAGAAAAAAGCTGCTGCAAAAGAAAAATCAGCTAAAAAAGATACAAAATAATCTTCATAGGTAAGTGTTGGTGCACCAATATGTTCCCGCCAACAAATTAAATATGACAAAAAATCCGAGAAGAATTTTTCATCTCGGATTTTTTGTTTGTAATTCGGTAAAATTATTTAATGACAGGTGTTGGAACTTGATGAACCCAGTCCATGATAAATCGTTTTTGATGTGAATTTAAATTAGGCGGTAAATCATGCTTATCAAAAAAGACATGTGCTCTTGATTCATCATTTTTTTGTATTAATTCTCCTGTTACATTTGAAGTTTTGAAAATCATTTGAATGCTAAATACTTGATCACCGTTCGCATATTGTGCAAACCCTTCTTGACCTGAGTACACGCCAAAGAAATCCATGTCTCCAATGATTAAACCGGTTTCTTCTTGAGCTTCTCTTCGTGCTGCTTCACTAACTTGTTCCCCTAATTCAAGAACCCCTCCAGGAATACCCCATACATCTGCATCCGTTCGATGTTGTAATAATATTTGATTTCCTTTTTCAATAATTACGCCACATCCTACCGTTAATAGTGGTTTATTACCTATCATCTCGCGCATCGTTTGTAAATAATTCATTTTTACTTCACCCTTTCAATATAACTTTCCCAGTATTTGCTGAACACAATTCAACATCGACATCTACATATTAAAAGCAGCTTGCACCTGTAAAGTGCAAGCTGCTCTTATAGGTTCTACTTTGCTATCTCCACTTAAATTGTTGATCGTGTAATAAGTTTAGGAAAGCATCGACTACATCCGGATGAAATTGAGTACCTCTACCGTTAACAATTTCTTGTATTGCTCCGTTAATTGACAAGGCTTTTCGATAAACACGGTCGGTTGTCATGGCATCAAAAGAATCTACTACTGAAACGATGGCGGCTTCTAATGAAATTGCTTCACCTTTTAGTCCAAATGGATAGCCCTTTCCATCGTAACGTTCATGATGTTCTTCAACGATAAAAGCAGAATCGCGCAACCATGTAAGTTCGTGGTTACGTATCATTTCTGCACCTTTTGTCGTATGAGCTTTCATTAATTCCCATTCTATTGGTGTAAGTTTATCTTTCTTATTTAAAATTTCTAGTGGCACTGCAAGTTTTCCAATATCGTGAAAATACGCCCCCCATATCAACCTTCTGGAACGTTCGACTGGTTGATCAAGCTTCTTCCAAACCTCAATGGAATAATCCTTGATTCTAGCACAATGTTGGAACGTATAGCCATCTACTTTTTCAATAGCCGCTGCATCACGTTGGACAATTTCTGCATCTCTAAATTCTGATTCATATATACTTACTGTCATTTCAAGTAAAATATCAGTCCCAGCTTGACTATAAAACGTTAGCAATTCAGGATACTTTGACGCATCTAATGTGTCGCCTTCTTGTAACATAAACTTTGTGTCCTCATACTCTACTTCAAGTTCTCCAAGAACTACCGTATATTTTTCGACCACTTCTTCTATTCCTTCAACTGATGTATGCCTTACCCAAACCGAGCGTTCTGGACGAACAGATAGGAGCCCATAAGAAAGTTCATCTGATTTCCCGATATACGTAGCGTTAGAATTTCCAATAACCAAGCGATTCAAAGAAGCTTTTTCTTTGATGTCTATGATTTGCTTTCGGGATAACGCCATATGTTCCTCCGTACCAAGCATCATTTATGTAAATACTTTCATTAACTGTATCTTTTTCAACTTAATTTGTCATTAAAAATCTGCTAAATTGCATATTTTTTTACTTTTATATACTTATTTTACCAAAAAACCCTCCAGTAACTGGAGAGCTTGATAGACTATATAGATACGTGATCTTCCACTTTTTCTTCTTTTTTCTTATCTTGCATTTCATATGAAATACGGTCTAAGCTTGGGCGAAGAGTACCTTTTCCTGAATAGTTTTCTAACATTTCTTTTACATCAATACCAGAAGTGGCTTTTAATGTTTCTTGTAGAGTCGACATTAAGTTGGTTGCATAAGACGTCACTCTATTGGCCCCACCGCCTTCGCCGCTTCCAGTATCAACTACCGTAATCTTGTCGATATTCGCTAAAGGACTTGCGATTTGTTTAGCATACTCTGGCATCATACGAACGATCATATCAAGAACCGCAGCTTGGCCATAGTGATCAAATGCATCTGCCAGTTTTTGTTTCGCTTCCGCTTCAGCAAGACCTTTAAGACGAATAATATCTGCTTCAGTTTCACCTTGTGCACGTTCAGAGTCTGCTTTTGCTATACCGTCTAGTCGAACTTTATCTGCTTCTGCTTTCGCTTTTGCTTCGATTCTATATTTTTCTGCATCCGCTTCAGCCATTACACGTGATTTAGAAGCTGCAGCATTTTGTTCAACTGCATAACGATCTGCATCTGCTTTCTTTTTCACTTCTGAATCGTATTGTTTTTCTCGACGCAAAATTTCTTTCTCTTCCAGTTCAATTTGTTTTTGACGCTCAATAATTTGAATTTGCATTTCTTGTTCCATTACTTCTTGTTTAGAGCGAGCTGTTTGAAGTTCGTAGGCTTGGTCAGCACGAGCTTTTGCAATGTCTTGCTCACGACGATATTCAGCTACTTTTAATTGATTCTCTTTTTCTGCTAAAGCAATTTCAGTTGCACGTTCGATTTCATATTGCTGTGCTTCTTTTGCTGCTTCAGACCGCTTAATGCGCGTTTCTTTGTCTGCTTCCGCTGTTGCAATATCAGCGTCTCTTTTCACTTGTGCAATACGAGGTTTACCAAGGGAATCCAAGTAGCCGTTTTTATCACGCACATCTTTGATGGTAAATGACACGATGATAAGTCCCATTTTCGCTAAATCTTGTGAAGCGACACGCTGAACTTCTTGTGAGAATTTATCACGGTTTTTATATATTTCTTCAACTGTCATCGAACCTAATATCGACCGTAAATGACCTTCTAAAACTTCTTTTGCTTCATTTTCACGATCTTCTTTAGATTTCCCTAAAAATTGCTCGGCCGCAGTTGCGATTTCAGAAATGGACCCACCTATTTTAATTATGGCTGTTCCATCTGCCATTACGGGTACACCTTGTTCTGTATATACTTCAGGTGTCATTACTTCTAATTTGCTTGATAGTAAACTAAGTGGCTTAGCTTGTTGGAACACTGGGAATACGAATGTACCACCACCACGGATGATTTTAATTTTATTTCCTGAATCATCTGTATGCACTGTTTTCGACCCTAAGTAACTTCCTGTCACAATAAGTGCTTCATCTGGTCCCACTGTTTTGTACTTCGTTACGTATACCCCAATAATTGCTAGTAATACAAATGCAACGATACCGATAACAACCATCACTTCTAAAGTCATGCTCAATTCCCCCATTTAAGTTTGATCAATTTTTGTGAAATCAATGGCTTCGTATTCTCGAACAAGAAACGTACCTTCTTCCACTTCAATCACTAACACTTCTTTACCATAATCAATTTTTTCGTTATCATAACCAGTTGCTCGTTTGTTCAATAATCCACTTACGGTCTCAATAACAATTTCTCCATAGCCATCTATAGGTATGGGTGTAATGACTTTGCCTACAAGCCCAGCTAAAGACTCGTCAGTATATGCTATTGAAACCTCTGTTGATGCCATCGGGAGTAAGATTAAAAAGTAAAGTAACGTATCTAGAATCACCCCGACTACCACACTGGAAAATAAAACAATCCAACTATTCCATGAAGTAGAGACTTCCAGAACATAGCCAGTTGCTGAAACAAACGTGACCAACGCCATAATAACCGCAGGATTTAAAAAAGGAATTCCTTCTCCAATCCCTTCTACCACATCTCCGAAAAATACATACAGAATTGTCGCAGCTCCCATAATGAGTAACGTATAAAAGTAAACTTGTTCAATCACCATCCTAGACACTCCCATTTCAGCAATTCTTTAGTGATTACTAATACTTACGAAACTCTCATTAAAAAGTTTCATTTTTCTAAATTTTTTATTTTCTAACGGATTGTATTTTGCAAGATAGGTAAAAGAAAAACACATGGACCACTCACTCTGAGTTGGCTCATGTGCTTTTCAATGCATGTTATATTAAATAGGAAGAAAAAATTCGGTTTAACGTGGATCAATACCTAATGAAAAAGCTGTCAAGCTCAATTTTGAGCATGACAGCTTTTTATTCTTTTATGAGCAATCCAAGTAATTTAGCAAAGCCCATTGCTTGTTCTGTTGAAACGGTACATCCTGAAAGTTTTTCAACACTTACTGTAATTTGTTCATACGTACACGTACTTAAATCTATTTTATCTAAACTAGTTTCACTGAAATTTGAGCTGTCTAATTCACATTCAGTGAGTTCAACTTTATCAAATAGACACTCAAAGAAATCCGTATTATTAAACGCAGTTTGCTGAAACATCACTTGTTTCATTTTGCTAAAACTAAACGCAGCATAATTTGCTACACAACTATTCATCAATACATGTCCAAATCGGCTTTGTGTACACTGCACTCCCACTAGTTTTGACTGATGAAATTCTACTCGATGGAAGATAGAATGACCAAAGTCTACGTTAGATAAATCACAACGCTCGAACTTGCAATCAATAAATTCCACTTGATCAAAACGAACCCTATTAAAATCAACGTCTAGGAAATGTACTTGATCAAAACTTATTTTATTCTCTGGTAATTCAGTGACATCCCACTTCAATACCATTCCCCGGGAAATAAATCTTTCTTCATCCACTTCAATTAATCTAGAAACGTTCAATTCTTCAAGGTGCTTTGGAAACTTAGGTTTGTCTATTTTCACAGTTCTTCAACTCTTCCATAATAAAATATCAACGTTTCTCTTCTCAAGACTACTCAGTCTCGTCACTCAAATTCTTTACACCATTAGCACTAGCTTGTCCTGGGAATGATTCAGAAACGGCACTATACGTAATACGCACGGTGTCCCATTCATCGACTGTTTTAACTTGGTCAATCGATAATGAAAACCAAATCGCTTCACTGACACCTTCTAGCATCTCTTCTTCCGTTTGCCCTTCTAATTCACTAGCACTTTTACCCTTTATGACTAAAATTCGTGCATCATCGATTTTTGCGACTGTTCCTTCAATCGATTGTGAATAGCCATTTTGAGTTTCATTATTTTGATAAAAAGAAGTAATCGTATAAACGATAGTTGCAACAGCAACAAGTACAATAACAACAATTAGTAATACAGCTTTATTGCCTTTCATGACTTATTCCTCCTGGTTTGTAACTGATAATGTATACATACGTCCTTTGCGTTCTCCTGTTGCTACTAGTAACTTTTTCGTTACCATTTCACGTACAATTTGTGTCACTCGAGATGGAGACACACCTAATATTTGTTGGAAGTCTATATTTTTCGCTTGCTTATGCTCAAGCAAATGCAGCTTTATCGCCTCTTCATGTGTCATTTCTTTCCGAAGAACCTTAGTTTCATTCGTTATTTTTTCCACTTTCTCGAAGCGAGGAAGCTTCACAATGACACTATCTTTTTGGATCGAAATTTTAGGTTTATCATCCCCGTCATTATACGAATCTAAGACACGACGGATTCCATCCCCATGTCCATCTGTTAAACCCAGATCGACAAAGAGTGCATGTAAAAGTGGATTTCTACGAACGATTCGAGCTCCTTTTTTTACGGACTCAATCGATAATCCTTCTACTAAAGTTCCTGGTGAGGATACTTCCACTCGAGTAGCAAAAATAACAATTGAAAGATCACCTTGTAAAGAGTAATCTCGATGAGTAAAAGCATTTACAACACACTGCTGAATTAAATCGTTCGGATACAACGGTTGAACCGTCATCATTATCGCCATTATCCGACTAAATTGCGTCACAATCGATCCGGAAAAATCGCTTGCTTGTTGGCAAAAAGAGGTTGATCGATCTCCACTGTATTGCAATAATACTGCTCTTGTTTGAGAAGAGTTCGCAAGCCACGTACCTAGTTGTGTTAATACAAATTCGCCGTTATTCCAACGAATCGCATTGTAAGAAGCGAGCACACCTTCGAGATTTTCACCTATAGTTGCAAAACTAGGCTTTACATTTGCTTGTGATTGAACAAAGTCGACAAATTCCGTGAAATCTTCTGCACGGAAAGTGGTATTGGTTTGCGCATTCTCAGTTTCGTCTACATGTCGCATACGAATAAAACGATGAACTTCTTCTGGCGTTTTTAATAATCGTTTCTTCGAACCATATCGAATATAGATTTCTTCAAACAAAGTCCCGCGTTTCCGATACACATGTTCAGTTGCTTTCACTTTCACTTCTAAAATTACTTGACCATCAAAATGTTCCTGACTAACTTCAATTAACGGCGTAGGCTCAACCATTTTACTTAACTGTTCATATAAGGCATTCTCGTCTGCTAACGGATTCTCTAACCCTATAATACTTTGCTCATCAGACATTCCAATTTTTAGCGTGCCACCACTTCCATTAGCAAAAGCGATTACTTCTCGATACAGTTTGTTCGTCACTTTATCTTTGTATTCAATATTCAACCCGTCCACCACCTATCGATAATTATTAATTTTAGTATATCGATAATTCATTAAATTTCCAAAGCAAAAAGAACTAGTAAAGTTCACTAGTTCTCAAATGTATAACATAAACGAATCATATCTTGACACAACAACCCATTTTCATAGATGGGTTCATCGTAACTTCGTGTAAAATAATCGAAGTCAACACCCACAATACGAAATCCACATTGTTGATACAGTTTTAGTTGATGGATACTTGAATTGCCTGTCCCTATTTCTAGTTGTGCATATCCTTGGTTAGAAGCTTCATTAATCGCGTGAGAAATTAATTGTTTGCCTAATCCTTTGCCTTGATAATCTTCATGGACAGCCACATTCATAATTTCCACGACAATTTTCGACGTTTCTTTTACAACATATACAGCCATTATTACACCAGATATTTCTCCTACATAGATGCAGCTACTCTTTATGTAGCCTTCAACAATCATACGTGAAGGATCAGCAAGCACTAATAATTCCCACGGGGGAGTTTCATCTGGACTTAATTTGCGAATCAGCATCATTATTTTGAAGTGAGTTCGAATCCTTCACTCAATAGATACTCTTCAGCTTCGCCAAATGACTCGTAGCTTTCCTCTAAGTTGTGTGAATGATACACATTCCAAAGGGTATCTTCATGTATAAGTTTTAATTCTTGGCCCTCGTTGTTTTTCCACACTTGTTCTTCGATAACTTCTTCCTCAAACTGCTCTTCTTCAGACAAAATACCAATGGAGTCCGCAATCATTTCGTGTAACTCTTCTTCCGATGCTTCACGAATATTTACCATACCTTTACTATCCGCTTCATATTTCTTTAAATCCCCAACAAATACAAAACCGTTACCGTTTGGATGCAAGTGATAAACGACTGTTTTTTTGTCATACAAACTACCTTCAAAGTGATAGTTCACACGTTTTAACGAAACGTCCTTTTTTGTTAATTCGGGGAAAGATTCAATAATCGTAGTTTTTTGTTCAAATGTTAGCATAATGCGCCTCTTTTCATAGTAGTTCTTTGGCTTATTATATCACATGAGCCCTCAAATATTAGTTGACAGTCTAAAACAATAACCGCTATAATCACAGAAATATAAAAAGTACGTTGAGAAGGACTAGTAAAGAAACGCGTGTTTTTGTAGAGAGGGAGTTGTGTGGTGAAAGACTCCTAAAGACAGCTTCTTGAACCTACCTTTGAGTTCGATGTCGAAAGATGATCGCGGCGACAGTCGTTAACATGTAAGAGTGTGAAGCTTTGCTTCAAATGAGGGTGGTACCGCCATGATATGGTCCCTCGTTTGTAGCAAAGCTTTTTTGTTTAGCAATCTCTGCTAATTAAAACGAAAGGAAGTCGGTTCCCTTACTATCGAAAAACAATTTAATTGTTCCTTTAGATGAGTCAATTTCAAAATTCATAAAACTGGTTTCTAAAAACAGAGATTCTGTCGATTTCCGTTACGGGCGGACGCTTTCCGCGGGGCATGCCCTCAGCCTCCTCGACGAGCAAGCTCGTCTGCGGGGTCTTCAGCTCATGCTTTTCCCGCTGGAGTCGCCGCCCTTCACTCCAAATCAAATGATCGGAATTCTTAACTATTTCAAGCAAAGACACATTAAGTATTCGTGAATTAATCATCAAAAAGGCATTTATGAAATTGACTTAGGTAGCTTTGTTAAAGAATGTTGATGATATTGAAGTACAGACAAAAGAGGGCATTTGCGCCTAGGTAGACGCAAGAGCGTGAAGCACGATAAACAAAAGTTAAATCTAACTTAGCCATTATAAGAAGGAGTGTTTCTGATGAAAAAAGAGTTTGTGCAAAGCATTACAGCTATGGATGATGATTTCGCTCAATGGTTTACTGATGTCGTGACTAAAGCAGAATTAGCCGATTATACCAGCGTGCGCGGGTCGATGATACTGCGTCCTTATGGTTATGCGATTTGGGACAATGTGAAAGAAGCACTCGATGCACGCATAAAAGCAACTGGGCATGAAAACGTCTATATGCCACTCTTTATTCCAGAATCTTTACTCCAAAAAGAAAAAGATCATATCGCAGGCTTTGCACCTGAAGTCGCATGGGTGACACATGGTGGAGACGAAAAATTGGCCGAACGTTTATGTGTTCGTCCAACATCAGAAGTTTTATTTTGTGAGCATTTCAGTAATATTATTCATTCCTACCGAGATTTACCTAAGCTTTATAATCAATGGTCAAATGTCGTTCGATGGGAAAAGACGACTCGTCCTTTCTTACGTACGCTTGAATTTTTATGGCAAGAAGGTCATACAGCCCATGCAACGGAGGAGGATGCACAAGTTGAAACTCTGCGAATGTTAGATGAATATGCGCAGCTTTGTGAAGAGTGGTTAGCGATTCCTGTCGTCAAGGGACAGAAGACAGATAAAGAGAAGTTTTCTGGTGCCAAATCAACTTATACAATTGAGACATTAATGCATGATGGAAAAGCATTGCAATCCGGTACATCTCATCATTTTGGTGATGGGTTTGCTCGTGCTTTTGACATTAAATATTTAGACAAAGAAGGCAAACAACAATATGTACATCAAACATCTTGGGGCTTCACGACACGTATTATCGGCGCCATAATTATGGTGCACGGTGACGACCGAGGACTCGTCATGCCACCTAAAATCGCTCCAACTCAAGTGATGATTGTGCCAATCGCACAACATAAAGAAGGCGTGTTAGATTATGCGTATGAGTTAAAAGAACGCTTGGCAAGTGTTACGCGCATTAGTATAGATGCTACTGATAAAAAGCCAGGATGGAAATTTAACGAATACGAGATGAAAGGTATACCAGTTCGTTTAGAAGTTGGCCCAAAAGATATCGAGCACGAACAAGTCGTGTTGGTACGTCGGGATACTGGAGAAAAATTGATTGTGCCTGTCGATGAACTAGAATCAAAACTTCCTGCATTACTTAAAGAAATTCAGAGGGATTTATATAATAAAGCTCTAAAACACCGTGAACAACATACATCCATTGCCGTTACATTTGATGAATTTAAGAATAAACTCGTCGATAATCCAGGCTTTGTTAAGGCGATGTGGTGTGGAGATTTAGCCTGCGAAGAGTTTATAAAAGAAGAAACGACTGCAAGCTCACGTTGCATTCCATTTGAACAAGAGCAGTTAAGCGATACTTGTGTGTGCTGTGAAAGTCCAGCTACTAGTATGGTATATTGGGCAAAAGCGTATTAAAAAATAGACGGATGAACTGCCCTTTTTTGCAAGTTGGCGTCATTCATTGTCATTGAACTTGTCCGATTACTATTCACTAAGGAGCTGCACATATGGTAAAAGCCATTATTTTTGATTTAGATGATACATTATTATGGGACAAAAAAAGTGTAGAAACTGCGTTTCAGGTGACATGCCAATTGGCTGCAAAAAAAGTCTCTATCGACCCTATCCAGTTAGAAGAAGCTGTCAGAACAGAAGCCAGTGAACTCTATGCATCCTTCGAAACATACCCGTTTACTAAAATGATTGGTATTAATCCTTTCGAGGGATTGTGGGGCACCTTTGATGATGAAGGAGAGCTTTTTCAAAAAATGAAAACCATAGTTCCCGCTTATCGACGAGAAGCTTGGACTAAAGGATTGCTAAGGGTAGGAATTGACGATATAGAACTTGGCAAGCAGTTAGCTGACCATTTCCCACTAGCTCGGAAAGCCCATCCATTCCTGTACAAAGAAACGATTCAAGTTCTTGATCGACTAAAAGGTCTTTATCAACTTGTGCTCTTAACAAACGGATCCCCTTCATTGCAAAAGACCAAACTTGAAATAACAGCAGAACTCGCTCCTTATTTCACTCACATTGTTATTTCAGGTACATTTGGAAAAGGAAAACCTGATCCTGGCATTTTCCAGTTCGCACTCTCTCAATGTAACTTACAAGCAGATGAAGTCATTATGGTTGGCGATAATTTGATGACCGATATTTTAGGAGCATCCCGAACAGGTATCCGCTCCGTTTGGATAAATAGAGAGCAGAAGCTGCCTGATAAAGACATAAAACCTACCTATGAAATCACCAACTTAGAAGAACTATTTCCTATTTTGGAGGATTTGTAGACTGGTTCATTAAAAAGATGGCATTCGGCTGACGCAAAGTCTACCAGTTTTTCCTCTATCAGCGGTTTTCTTCCGCCTATCAGCGAAACTTAACATTCTATCGGCGGTTTTTTGTCGACTATCAGCGTTTCTTTGTCGACTATGGGCGGATACCACAGTTCTATGAGCGAAACATAAAAAAGCAGGGAAAATCAGCGATGATTTTCCCTGCTTTTATTCATTTTCTATAGACCAATCGCTGTTACATCATAAATATCTTCTAACTCTTTCAAGCGTTCGATTTCATTTGGTTCGATGTGTTTGTCGATTGTTAACATCATGATCGCATCTCCACCTAGCGTAGATCTTCCTACTTGCATGGTGGCGATATTGATATTTTCTTTTGCCAACAAAGTTCCTACTCGACCAATTGCACCTGGTTGGTCTTTATGCTTGATAAATACGATATGCCCCTCAGGAACAACATCGACAATATAGTTATCTACTTTAACAATACGAGCTCCCAAGCCATTCAACAGTGTGCCTGCTACTCTTCGCGTTCCGCTTTCTGTTGTGACTTCTACGGTCAATAAATTGGTAAATCCTTTTGAAGCTGTTGATTTATGTTCATTCACTTGAATGCCAATACGATCTGCGAAAAACTTAGCATTCACTTCATTCACATGTTCTCCTAAATGACGCTTTAACATGCCTTTTAACGTATTGCGTGTCAATGGACTCACTTCAAACCCTGCCAAATCACCTGAGTAGTAAATATTTACTTCTCGGATTACCTCATCTGTTAGCCCCATTAGAAATGCGCCTAATTTCTCTGATAAGTTGAAGTAAGGTTCAATTTTCAGCATAACTTCTTTTGATACAGATGGTAGATTGACAGGATTACGAACCACTCCGCCATTTAAAAAATTAACGACATCTTGGCTTACATCTATCGCTACACTTTCCTGTGCCTCAATTGTACTGGCACCTAAATGAGGAGTTGCGATCACTTCAGCTAGTGTAAGCAATTTGTGATTCACAGCTGGTTCTTGTTCAAAAACATCTAAAGCCGCTCCATCCACCTTTTTAGAAACGATGGCATCATATAGTGCCTCTTCATCAATGATGCCGCCTCTAGCGCAGTTGATAATTTGAACGCCATCTTTCATCAACCTAAATGCCTCCGCATTAATTAAATGCTTCGTTTCTTTCATTAGAGGCGTATGCACTGTAATAAAATCAGCTTTTCGAAGTACATCTTCTACTGAACCAAAGTCGATCCCCATCTTCAGAGCCTTTTCAGCAGTCAGGAAAGGATCATAGGCAATGACATTCATTCTTTGCCCTTGAGCTCTTGCAGCAACCTCTGCACCAATCCTACCGAGGCCTATAACACCGAGCGTTTTATTTTTCAATTCGACGCCCACATATTTCTTACGGTCCCATTCATTATTTTTCAATGCATGAAATGCTTGTGGGATTTTCCTTGCGAGTGACATTAGCATAGCCATCGTATGTTCAGCAGCTGAGTTTGTATTACCATCAGGTGCATTGACGACAATTATTCCATGCTCGGTAGCTGCAGTTAAATCAATATTATCAACACCAACTCCTGCACGACCAATGATTTTCAAATTAGTTGCTTTGGCGATAATTTCAGCTGTCACTTGGGTTTGGCTTCGAACCAGCAAGGCATCAAACTCACTAATGCGATTTGCCAAATCTTCAGGAGACCACCCAGTTTCGATAACAATATTCATTCCCTCAGCCTGTCTTAGTGGATAAATCCCGTCTTCGCTTAGTGGATCACTGATTAAGATATTAAAAGTCATTTATTTACCACTCCTTGGTTTAAGTAAATTTTTTGAGCCGCAGCCGTTCCCTTACCTAAAACAATGTCTTTTCCAATTAGCACTAACCCGATTTCAACCATTCCGATAATTTGAAGTACATCAGCTGGTGAGCAGTAGCCCATATGACCGATTCGAACGATTTTTCCTGTTAGATGACCCTGACCTCCAGCAATTGACAATCCAAATTCCTTTTTCAATATTTTCCGGAATTCTTCAGCATCAAAATCATCAGGTTTCACTGCTGTAACAGTAGGAGAACCATCAGCATCACTCGTCAATAAAGGAATTTCTAAAGCTTGAAAAGCTCCACGTGTCATTTCCATCATCAATGTATGTCTCTTATAAACTTCATCCAAATCTTCTTCGTCCATTAAATTCAGTGCTTGCTCCAGCCCGAATAATAAAGACAATGCAGGTGTAAATGGCGTAGTATCTTTTAGTAAATTATCGCGATATCTTTTCAAGTCCAAGTAAAAACGAGGTTGTTCATTTTGTTCGATTACGTCCCATGCTCGAGCACTTGCTGCTACAAAAGTTAATCCCGCAGGAAGCATAAGTGCTTTTTGAGAACCCGTAACCATCACATCAATTCCCCACTCATCCATCTTCGTTTCAACACCACCAACACATGAAACTCCGTCGACAACAATTAATGCTTCACTGACTTGTTGAACAGCTTCACTTAAATCTTTAATCGGATTTAAGACCCCCGTCGAAGTTTCACAATATGTAGAGAAAATAGCCTTAATCTCTGGATGCTCTTGTACATAAGATTTAATTGCATCAGGGTTTAATGCCTTGCCCCATTCAACATCTATCCTTTGATAACTAATGTTGTAAGCTTTGCAAATCGCAGTGAAACGATCACCAAATGCCCCGGTTACAATGACTAACACTACATCTCCTGGTTTTACTACATTCACTACAGCCGCTTCTAAACCCGCGGTACCACTTGCGGTAATAATGGCTACTTCTTGAGATGTACCGAAAATCCTCTTCAATTTAGGGGTAATTCTTCTTAACATATCAGATGTATTTTGACCTCGGTGACCGATCATAGGTTGACTCATAGCCCGTTGAACACTTGGCGGGATTGGGCTTGGCCCAGGAATTCGTAAGATTTGTTGATCAGCTAACATGTTCATTCTCCTCTCTATTTTGCCAACAAAAAAAGCCCTTCCTCCCCTTACTAGTGTAAGGGGCGAAAAGCTTGTAACTATCGCGGTACCACCCTTTTTTTGCTACCTCTTTGTATTAAAAGAGTATAGCCTCATTGGTTAACATGCTTAACGCGCATGAAGCGAATGAGCCTACAAAACGATTCAACTCATCTATTCAGAAGTGCTACTTTACGTAGAAATCGCTGATTCTCACCAACCATCAGCTCTCTTAAGATTTCATTCCATAAAGCCTTTCTTCATCAACATATTTGTAAAATATTGAATTTTGTTAATAATAACAAAGTTAAAATTATTGTCAATACGCATTTCTGTATGTAAACGCTTGCTTTAAGAATAAATTTTTGTAAGTAAATAAAAGCCATCCCGAGTTGCGGAATGACTTTCTGGCATCACTATTTTATTTCCGACCGACTATGAAATGAGTTTCCGACCACTTAATGATGTTTTCCGACCAACTATTAAAGGTTTCCGACCATTCGCCTCCCAGAGGACACGATTCCACTCCATACATACACAGCTAATTAATCTCAGTTCCATCTTTCAATAAACCTGTTAAAAATTCCACATCTTCTGGATAACACATGTCGAGTTGCTCTAATTCAGCAATCGATTTCCAACCGATATCCAGTATGAACTCATCCGGATCTTGTATCGTCAATTCCCCGCTCACTACTTTTACTTGAAAATACTGCAGCTCATATTCGATTTTATATTCTTTATTGGAACCACTCTTATCTTGAAGTTTAGATATGACTTCTACTTTCAATCCTGTCTCTTCCTCAAATTCACGAACACAACATTGTTCAAACGTCTCGTTGTCTTCCAGGCCACCTGAAGGAACCGTCCATTTGGGTTCTTCGTCAGGGGCTGCTTGCAATACCATTAGCAGTAGATTGTCTTCGTTGATGCACACACCTGAGGCACCACTCCATTTGAACATCGAAACCCCACCTTACTCATTTAAATTCAACTTAGTGTTCGTAAATCATCTTGCGTGTCATGCCACCATCCACAACCATATTTGTGCCTGTGACAAAATCGTTTTGTGGATCCGTTAAATAAAGGCAGGCTTTGGCAATGTCCGAAGGTTTCCCTACCCGACCTGATAAATGTTGCTGATGGTCAATATCTCGAAGCTCACTATAATCGCCCGTTTCTATCCAACCAGGTGAGACAGCATTTACTGTAATATGATGTTCTGCAAGTGAGGCAGCTAGTGCATGTGTTAAGGCTACAATTCCACCTTTTGTGGCAGCATAAGCTTCTGAATTCGGTTCAGACATGGTGGCTCGTGTAGAAGCCATATTGACGATAGAGCCTCCTCCATCTTGTTTACGCATATGTAAAGCCGCTTCACGAGAACACAAGAAAACACTTCTTAAATTAGTGTTTATGACATCGTCCCATTCAGTAATCGACAATTCGAATAAAGGCTTAAAATCGCTCTTTCCTGCATTATTAATTATTATATCAATACGCCCAAATTTGTTAATGGTTTGCTCCATCAAATTTTTAACGTCTTCTTCTTTTCGAACATCCGTTTTGATAAAGACACTACGTATCAGTTGTTCGCTTACTTCTTTTCCTAATTCCTCATTCATATCGGCAAGGATTACTTGTGCCCCTTTTGCTACATAAGCTTCTGCAATGCCCCGCCCAATACCTTGCGAAGCACCTGTTACGATAACGACTTGTGCCTGATTCATAGTAAATCCCACCTTTCAAATTAATATTAACGTGTCCACCATTCGTTAACGACCACTATGGCAATAACCACTACGAATGCCAATAGATAAAACCAATCAGGTACTCCACTAAACATCTCAGCACATCCTCTTCTGATTCATAAAATTCACGCAATGAGCTTGTCTAAATATGATAACATGGTTTTAGTTAAAAGAAGGAGGATGAACCATGACACTGATACATAGTGATTTGCAGCGTTTTAATCCTGTTACTGTAATTGGTGCAGGGACTATCGGACTTTCATGGGCAACTTTGTTTTTGGCTCATGGATTAAGCGTGCGATTATTCGATCCAAGAACTGATTTGCAAGAAGTCGTTGATCAACATTTCAACTCTATTGCCCCTACTTTATCGCTACTTGGACTGCCTTCAAGCGGCTTTGAATCTCGTTTATCAATAGGCTCCGACTTACAACATGCTGTAACTGGAGCAGCCGTTATTCAAGAAAACGGACCAGAAAAACTACTACTAAAACAACAATTGTTTGCTGAAATTGAACCTTACATTGAACCTCATACATTATTACTGTCATCTTCATCGACAATACCAGCAAGTGATATTTCAGCCTCAATGAAAGATAAGAGTCGTATGCTGATTGGTCATCCGTTTAATCCACCACTAGTTATGCCATTAGTAGAAGTGGTGCCAGGTACTTTTACTTCAGCTAAAGCTGTTGAAGATGCGCTGGTATTTTACAAAGCACTTGGCAAAGCTCCGCAACATATTCAAAAAGAGGTATTCGGCTTTGTAGCCAACCGGCTGCAGTTTGCGATGTTACGTGAAGCTATGTATTTAGTGGATGAAGGCGTTGTTAACATGGAAGATGTCGATGAAATCGTCAAAGATTCCATTGGCTTACGCTGGGCTGCTGCTGGACCGATGCTTGGCATGCATTTAGGTGGCGGACAAGGAGGCATGGAAGCTTTTATGCGTCATTTAGGACCCACGATGGAAAAAAGCTGGGTAGCACAAGGCAATCTCATGATGGATGAAGAAACGATTTTGCGGTTAGCTGAAAAATCGCGTGATTCTTACGGGGACCTTACGATTAATGAACTTGCTCAAACACGAGATCAGAAACAAATGGCGATTTTGAAAACACGTACTAAATAAATCAAAAGGCTATCTCGAATTAATATCGAGACAGCCTTTTTCGTATCAATCAGTTCAGTAATCGCGGTTTTTGTGACGGCTTCATAAAGGGATTTCATATGAAATAATCATAACGGACGGTTAGAGCGCATCCGAATCATAACAAAATAATTGAATAAAATAGAGCCCAGGTGGTAGGGGTTGTTCGTGGAGAGAACTTCTCAGTCGATGTGTTATGTCAACCTATTGTGCACAGAACATACAAACGTAAAAGTTAGTAGTAAACATGATTTTCAAATTAAATGCGTGACAGCAAAAAAATAGTAATAACCAAAAACATGAAGAGATATAAGCGTTTTTAAATGATTCCAGACGAGAACAACTTTAAGAACATACAAAAAAGGTCCGGACGGGTTTATCGTCCGGATTTTCTTAATTTAAATAATTTGAAAGTGTAGGACCTGGGGATGTTCATTACAGTTAACACGTTTCCCATGTCTCAAAACAGGGAAAGCGTATTATTACGACTGAATTATAGGAGTGTACTATGCTAAATACATTAAAGGGAATACCTTCCAGAACATATATTTTAATTGTTACTGCACTTTTAATAATAGGCGGAGGTTTTTACATATTTATAGAGCTTGGTGAAGAGGTGCTGGAGAATGAAAAATTCATGATTGACCAGCATGCCGCGAACTTTGCTGAAAACCTTGCAACACCTGGAGTTACGACCTTTTTCGCATGGATTACAGAACTCGGATCGGTCTGGGCGCTGACTGTAGGATCTCTTATCATGTTTGGCGTGCTGTGGTATTTTTATCAGCGGAAAAAGTGGAGAATTGTTTATTTTGTTATTGCAATGGGTGGAGTTACAATCTTGATTAGTGGTCTTAAAGCTGCATTTTTAAGAGATCGCCCGAACATATTAGAGGAGTACGATGGAACTGGCTACAGTTTTCCAAGCGGTCATTCAACCGCCCCGATCGTTTTTTACGGATTTATTATGTACTTGGTCATCAGAAGTAAACTGAATGCCTTAGCAAAATGGCTGATCAACATCTTCCTTGGAATCCTGATTTTATTAATTGCCTTCAGTCGCCTTCCCCTCGGCGTTCATTACTTTACAGACGTAATCGGTGGGCTAGCACTTGGTCTGACATGGCTTGTCAGCTGTATCGCAATACTTGAAATTACTTTATGGCATAGTGGAAGAAAAGCGAAAAAAGAATTGTAAAAATGGGTAATTTGAAGAAACCACAAAACAACTTATAGCCTCAGAAGATGCTGGAAAATCAGAAATGAAGTTTCTAACACACAAAGTGATTCAACTTGAAAAAGAAGTGTTTATTATCGGTAATAAGCAGTAAATATAGTGAATTTTTTAGAAGAGCCAGCTGCCCTGTACAGGGCAGCTGGCTCTTCTTGAGTAATGAAGTTGAATACTTCCTCATCGTAGTGTTATGTCAACCCGTGGAAAGTGTCAAACCTCTGTAAACACTGTAAATATGGGATGTTCATTAACTCCTGATTTTTGTTACTGAAGTGATGTTCAACTAACGGTGTTTTTAAAAAAATAGGCTACCTTTAAAAGGCAGCCTATTTCTTATTCTAATCCAGTGATTGTTAATTCTTTTACAGGTAAGAATAATTCTCCTGTGTTTAAATAGGAAACATTTACGCTGTCATCTACTTCTAAGTAAATCGCCAGTGGCGTCACTTCAGTGGAGACCAAATAGTTGGTTCCATCTGCTAACATGAACGACACGAGAGTAAAGTCACCCACACGTTCTTTATACACACGTTGTACTTTTCCAGTTACTTTCGCTTCCTCTGCATTCGAACTTCCATCAACCGTACTTCCACCGCGTTGCAACGCTGTTTTATAAAGTTTTAAGGCTTCGTTAGGTGTGTTAGCAAAAGTTGATATTTCAGGGTTCGCTGCAGAAACAATAAAGTAATTTTGCAAGAATCCATTGGCATCTAATACCGGTGTTAACCAACTTGCTTCCCCGTAGAAGTTATACAGGATCGGCATTTCACCTGACCATTTTTTCTCAATAAATCTCTTTTCAATTATTTGAAGTGTAGCTTGTGAATCCATATAAGATTCTTCCATATTCCCAGTGAAATATGACGCTTTGCCCGTTCGAGCATCTGTCAGTGCATACCCGAGCATCGAATCGACACCTTCTTTTGGACTTGTAAAATCGGTGAAGTAATACATGTCCCCGTCTTCATTAAAGATTGGACTGACATTCGCTTCCGTTCCATATCCAGAAGGCAATTTCACGTCCTTCTTGCCAAATTTACTATTCCAGAAACCATGTACGTAGTTCCCAAAGTAACTATTTTGCAAACTTACGACTTCTGGTGATACCGCTCCGTCAATAAAAGCTGGTACCTCATTAAGTGCATACGTTTTAATGTCACCAGATAGTGGATTTACTACTGCTACTCCAGTTACTTCAAAGCCATTTCGAGCTGACACAAATTTCCCGAATGAGCGGACATAATGTGGTACACCTTCATCATCAATTTCTAGCTGCATGTCTCCGTAGAAAATCGCTTCCGGCATGTCTAAACGTAAATGACGGGCCACATTTTTCTGGAGAAATGAAGATGGTGTATAGCCCATTTCTGCATCAATAAACTTAGGGTTGTCTGAAGAGTCAGTTGCACTCATCGTGAAATAACCTGGTGTTGTATCACCATTCATCCATTTGAAAAACCCAGAAAATTCAACTGGTGCAATATATACAAATGCATCATTTACTTTTTGAATTTGTAAATTACCTAATTCGTAATAGCTCGTGTTAGGTACTTGACCAAAAGCTTTTTTCATTTTATTTCGCGCGAATCTTGGAGGCACACTTGCTGGTGTTTCTGTTTCATCGAATGCTTCGATTTCAACTTCTTGTTTCATTTCTGCGGATTCAAATTTTTCATCTGCGTTAAATAATACTGCACTTAACATATATCCACCAAAGACAATGGCCGCTAAAAACAGCACACCTTTCACAAGTTGTTCCTTGCCTTTTGCTGAAAATGCACCAAGCCCCGTCGCTAAAATAGCTAGCGGCCATAATGCCGACAGATTACGATCTATATTCGTTACATAATAGATGACAAAGACGATGATCGCTAAAACAACCGCTGTACCAATGACTCCAGCTATAATCCCTTTTCGTTTTTCTTTTGGCAATGTAAGCGGCACAATTATTAGTGCTGCAATGATTGCTATTACTATGCTATAAAGGAAAGTTAGTCCCATATGTGTCCCTCTTTTCTTAGATGTTGTCTTTAATAATACGGTTGAACTAGTAATAAGTTTCAATGAACACATCATTTACAATGGTTCCATTAGTATTCCCTGTTGTTTATCGTCTATTTGTGATGTCAACTTGAGCTAACAATTAAGAAAACCACATACTCGTGATTCTCATTTTGTGAGTAGCTAAAGCCTTCGAAGCGGACTGTAAACCTATCATCCACCATATATGTAATCTAAGTTTAGGTTTGTCATTGTAGTGATACTCACTTACCTTCCACTAAAGTGTTTTCTGTTAAACGGTACTCTTATAATCGTTCATTCGAGCTGGCCGATCGCATGTTAATCGAAAATGAACTCTTTTGGCTGTTCTTTAATATCAAAAACATTCTTTAGCAAAGTTTTACCAAAAGAAAAGTGACTGCTAGCTAGTAGCAATCACTTTTATAATGTAATTTTTAAAGTTATTTGCGGTGATTCCTCTAACTTCATCTTCGGTAAAATGCTTTCTTAAATTTTGAACTACTTGCTGTGTATCACTTGCATCTTGTAACCCTTCAATAAACACGGCAATTCCATCAAAGTCAGAACCTAACCCTAAATGTTGTTCACCTACCAAATTAGCAAAGTGAGTAAAGTGATTCATTAAATCTACAAGCGTGAGGTCTTCAAAATCCAGTTTGATAAAAGGTGGGTAATAGACAATATGTATGTGTCCGCCTTTCTCTACCAACGCTTTCGCTTGAAGGTCCGTTAAATTACGCGGGTGGTCACATAGACTTCGAGCATTTGAATGACTTGCAAGTACATGTTTAACCTTAGGAAGTACATCCCAAAAGGACTGTTCATTTAAATGAGACACGTCGACGATAATATTTCGTTCATTTAAAACCTCTAGAACGGTTTCACCAAAAGGTTTAAGACCTAAATGAGAAGGTTCATCCGCTCCATGAGCTACTGCATTGGCCGGATTCCATGTCAACCCAACCAGTTTCACACCTGCATCGAGTAAAGCATTCAGCTTGCCTAGGTCTTCTCCGATTGCATCCGCTCCTTCTAGAGTTAGAACAGCACCGATTTCTCCTTCTTTGAGTAAATCTAATTGCGTCCAATCTGTAATATGAATAATCTCGGGATTGGGTGTTATCACCTTCGAATGAAATAGTTCAATTTGACGCATAGCAGCTGTAAACTTCTCACTTTGAGGTATTTCCGGGGAAATGAAAATCGCAAAGAATTGTACTTGTATTTCTCCTTTAATAAGTCTCATTTTGTTTGCTTGGATTACATCTGCATCTCCAAAGGAAAACGGTTCACTCATTATCGATAATTTATATAAAACATCACAATGTAAATCGATTACTTTCATATCTCCTCTCCTTTTTCTTGAATGCTATTCAACACTTCTTTCATATATCGTATTCCGTGTGGAACGAAATCTTTAAGTGTAACACCTATTTGAGAAACTTCTTTATTATAAGAAGTGATGCACTGCAAAGATATACGGTCAACCTTTTTGTCGTATAAACGTACCACTTCCGATAAGGGAGAAGTGAAGATGCCGCTAACTTCGTCTTTCTGTAAATGAAAGGCTATATTGAACTTTTCCGCAATCAATAAAAGTGTGTGAGCGAATTCATTATCAATAAATTCCCCTTGCAAAATAGTGTCTTTAATCATCCCAATGGGCTGGAGTTCCTCCATACTTATAGTGAGACCAAGCTCTTCTTCTACTTCTCGGATACCATCATTTACCGATTCATGAGCAAGTAAATGTCCTGCAGCCGTAATATCGAATAAATTCGGGAAATCCTTTTTCACGTTGCTTCTTTGCTGGAAATAAAGATACGGTATCCCTTCTTCTAGATGGACGATCCAGCAATGAAATGTCTCATGCCAAAGACCTTGTCTATGAATTATGTCTCTAGATTGTTCACCGATTTTCAAGTGATTCTCATCAAATACAGCTAACATTTCCTCTTCCAAGATACTCACCTACCAAGCTAGACTCATATAAATTTCATCTACATATGTATCATCTATTTTCATCGCATGGTGTTCAAGACCGAATGATTTGAAACCAACTTTTTCATATAATTTTATCGCTCGATCATTTGTTGATACCACCGTTAAATTAATTTTTTCAACATCCGGCAACTGTTTTGAATGCTCTATAACTGCTTGTAAAAGGGCCATTCCGATTCGTTTACCACGTACTCTAGGAGTTACATATACAGCAAACAAGTTCACTCGGTGACGAAGTTTTGGAGCTCCTTCTTCTGCAATTGTCATCACACCTACTAATTCGTTATCGATAAATGCACCCAACGTTGCAGAAACCTCAGAATCCAAGTTCCTTGCTACTCGTATCAATGGGTCCACTCTTGATATCGCATCTTTATAAGTAGTGGCAAAAGCTTCCGGATCTTGTTGCAATGCTTCGAGTCTCAAGTCCCAATATGCTTTAGCATCTTCACTGGTTAATTTTCTAATCTCCATTTTTCTGCACCTCAAGAGTAATTGGTAGTGATTTTTTACTCATCCATTTCGCAATCTCTTGTTCATTTGAGTTACTCTTTTTCGAAAGTTCTGCAATCACTCGTTCTACTCGCTCCTTCGAATGATTTTGACTAAGCTTTGCCTTCCCTTCGATATTATCGATAGAAATAGTAAAACCAATTACACCTTTTGATAATGCTTTAATATACGTTGGGTCTACAATATGTAAATCGTATTGACTATTTGGCTGTTCATATTTTGTTGTTAAATTCACCATGGACTGCCAAAGACGTGGATCTTCATCGTCCAGTAATTGAACCTTGCCATTCACATGAACCGTGACATAATTCCACGTAGGAACCGTGTCTTGGTTTTCATACCAAGAAGGAGAAATATAACAATGAGGTCCTTGAAACACGACCAATACTTCCTGACCTGATATGTCTTTCCATTGTTGATTTCCCTTTGAAAAATGACCAACTAGTTCCTTCTTGTCCTTACTCAACAGTAAGGGGAGATGTGTAGCGGTCAACGACCCATTATGGAGCGATGTAATGGTTGCAAATCCATGGTCTCTTATTACTTCATGCATTTCTCGCTCACTTTTTAGTTCAAAATAAGATGGAATGTAAATCGTCAGCACCTCCCTTTTCTACTATTGAACTAAGAGCCTAAATAATGAGAAGATAACTTCGTTTCTTTATCTTTATCTACTCGATAACCTTGTGCATTCGGACGAGAACTGACTACTCGATGCATTTCTTCATCAATAAAGTGAAGAGCAACTCCATCGTCTGCAGCAAAGCCACTTCCAATCTCTCCATCTTGAATGGCCTTTTGATAGGTAGATCCTCGATCTTCTGCACCATCATAGTGAGGACAATGACTGCCACGTAATATACCAAGACCAGCAATGGGTTCGTACCCTGTGCCGTAAGAATCTGTTAGTCCATCTTCAAACCAACAAAGCGCACCTGCACTCAAACCGGCTAGGATTGTACCATTATCGTAAGCATGTCGAAGAATCACATCGAGTTCCCATTCACGCCAAAGCACCATCAGATTTTTGGTATTCCCACCACCAACGTAGATAATATCTTGATCCATAATAAACTTCTTGATATCACTTGTATGTGGTTTAAACAATGAAAGATGTGTTGGTTCACAGTTTTCCAGTCTGAAGAAGTTATAAAAGCGCTCTATATATCCTTCTGCATCCCCACTAGCTGTGCCAATAAAACAAATCTTTGGGTTCTCTTTCTTACATTGTTGTAGAATATATCTGTCTAATAATGGATTTTCTGGCTCCATAGAAAAGCCTCCACCACCTAAAGCAATTACTTGTCTCATATCGTCATCTCCCCTGGTCATTTTTCAAAGAATATTGTTAATTATTTTCAACATCAACAGGATAAACTTACATAGCTTTTTATGCGCTCTATTAATTGATCCTGTCATTTATCTTACATTTGCACTAAGCACTTTTTCGATGGGAATTCAATATCAACGCATCTATAACAAAGCCTAATTCTTATGAATTGTTGAAATTAATTCTTCAATTGACCCTTCACATATCTGAACTTCAGGTAAATGATAGAATGTGCTGGTCGTCTGCATATCCATCGCCTCTTTGTTCGGAGAATAGAGAAACGTTCTTTTTTGCCAGGCGATTGCTAGCCCAAGTTCAATGTGACTTCCCTTTCCACCGGGTAATAGCACAACAACGACATCAGAATCGGCAATAGCTTTCTTTTCAAGAGTTCCTATTTTGCGTAAGTCTTCATGGGAATTAGCTCGTTCGGTTTGTGTCCAATCATATGTAAGGTGCCACCCAAGTTGTTTGAGTTGTTGTGACACCGTTCTTACTATTACTTTGTTTTGAAAACTAGATGCTACGTAAAAATTCATGTCCTACCCATCCTTACGTTATGAAGGTAAAATTTCACACACACGACCTACTTGTCCATCTTCCAGTCGAACTTTAATACCGTGAGGATGACGAGGAGAATTCGTTAGTAAATCCTTGACGATTCCTGTTGTTTTAACACCTGAACGTTGGTCTTTCTTCAATATTACATTTACTTCTAATCCTGGTTTTACATCTGCGCGAATTTGACCATTTGCCATGAATATTTCACCCTTTCTATTTGTTCTATTTTATCATAAAAAGAGCCAGTACTTTGACAATTCCGCATTGTCAACGCACTGGCTTTCTACCTATTTTTAATACGCTACTTGCCTCAAAGATTACATATACTAGAATGTTAATCGATAGGTACATATCCCGTTTTTTCTACCAACGCTTGTCCTTCTTCAGACAAGATCCAATCAATCAATGCTTGTGCATGTGGATTGGTTGTCCCTGCTGTAATTGCGTAAAACTCGGCTGTTATGGGATACGTTTCAGAACGTATGGATTCTTTATCCGGATAGACTCCATCAACCTTTAGTAATCGAATGCTATCATTTTTCACCATTTCTGTGGAATAAAAACGGAATGTATAACCAATTGCATTGCGGTAATTTTTATATTCTGCCACTTGGTTAATTACGCCACCCATTCCTGAAGCAATATCTTGAGTGGGTGCTTTCATTAACTTTTGAGTCCCCATAAATCTTTCGATAGCAGTTTGACTCCCGCTATCAGCTGGACGTTGGAAAGCACGAATCTTATCATTTTCCCCACCAACATCTTTCCAGTTCGTGACTTTGCCAGAATAGATATCTCGAATTTGATTACTTGTAAGTCCATCTATTGAATTGTTAGAATGCACAAAGAAAACAAACGCTTCACGGCCTATTGGGGTCATGTTTAATTTAATATTATTCGTTTTTGCATGCCTCAGTTGAGCTTCAGATAAGGATGCAACAAAAATAATGTCTGCATTGCCCTTTACTAGATTCCTGTATGCTGCATCTGATTTAGTGGACCTTACCGTCGGATCAAAATGTTTGTACACTTGTTTAGGGTAGGTTGCTTGTACAAAAGATGAGTACAGAGGATACAAGGCTGTTGCCCCATCCAGTCGAATCAAATTGTCTTTTGGTAATTGTAGCGATGCTTCCTTATCTAATGTTACTGCTTTTGTTCCTTCACTATTCGGTTCGTATTGGAATAAATCCACTTCTGCACTAACGTTATCAACGTTTTCATGATAGGTATAAAAAGCCAACCTCGCTCCAACTAAAATCCATAAAACTGCCAAACCAATCATATACATATTCCTGGTTTTGACTATCTTAAATAATCCAAAAACCAAAAACACAATAAATACATATATGGTAAGACTAGTTAGCAATATAAGTGGAACGTAATGTCCATCTCCATTTAGAGCGGTTATCAGAGAAAAACCAAATGTGAAAATGGCCATGACAAAGAAAATAAAAACATTCATCGTGACTTTAGTACTGTATGATACTTTCATTCGAATCCTCCTAATACTTGTTCACTACCTATCTAATCACACTAAACGATATACAGATAGTGGAAATATTACTATTTATTATTCTATAAAATTAAAAAACTGCAGATCAACAATCTTCATTGTTGATCTGCAGTCTTTTTATATGTTAGAAGAATAGTAAATTGCCGCCAGTCACCTTTTCTTTGTAGGACGTTTATATCCCACTAATCAACCGTGTCTCGCACTTTTATCTATTTGAAGTATGTTTCCAAGTCATCCAACATCAATTCCGCTGCTAAATATCCTCCAGCTGTGTTCCAAATCGTGTCATCTACTTTAAATACTTTTTCCGCTTTTGCTACCTCAAGGTTTTGGAATAATGGATCATTAATCCACTCTTCTTCTAATTTCGATGCTTCTTTATCACCAGTTTCATAAGTGAAGTAGAACAAAATGTCTCCATCCATTGCAGGAATTCGCTCTTTTGTAACACCTTTTTCTGCGAAATCAGGTAAGTCTTGATCAGCTGGACGAGCAAATCCAAGTTGCTCTAAAATCACACCTGAGAATGAGTCTTTATGGTATATACGTACATCGCCAGCCATAAATCGAACCATAGATACTTTTTGTTGTGTTTTATCTCCTAAAGATGTTTTTAATTCTTCAATACGATTGTTATACGCATCTAATTTTTCTTGGCCTACTTCTTCTTTATTAATTGCTTTCGAGTACAGTTTAAAGTTTTCTTGCCAATCTCCACGTAAAGTTTCAGCAAATACTGTTGGAGCAATTTTGCTTAACTGATCATAGACTTTTTCTTGACGCATTTTATTACCAATAATTAAATCTGGTTTAAGTGCTGCAATTGCTTCCAGTGAAGGTTCTGATTCAGTACCCACCGCTTTTGTATCTTTTAATTGGTCCGCTGTATGATCGTACCAAGTATCTCCAGTAAATGCTTCAACCGCTCCAACTGGTGTAATTCCCATCGCTAGAACAGCTTCAACACCTTCGTTCGTTAAAACAACGATGCGCTTCGGTTCTCCAGTAATAGTCGTTTCGCCCATTGCATGTGTAACCGTGTAGCTTTCCTCTTTTGTTTTATCTTCACTACTTGTCGTAGATTTTTCTTCTGTCTTGCCACATGCAGCTAAAACTAGCATGAAAGTTATTAATAAAAGACTAAGCTTCTTCATATTCTTTCCCCTTTTCGCTATTCAATTGAGAATGAAAATCATTTACAATTAGTACTTTATATGCTACGATTTTATTTGTCAACAAGCGTATATAAAATAAAAAATTCAGAGGTCTTATATGTTACATACAAATACCACCCGAGGATGGGGAATTGCTATTGGCATTATTTCCATTCTTTTTCTTATGGGTTCAAGTCTGGTTTATGGGTACACAAATACAACTTGGACTGATGCCTACTTAACTTTTTTTCATCCAACTACTTCTAATGTACATTTGATTATTCGTGATGTTCGGCTTCCCCGAGCATTGATAGCAACTTTCATTGGTGCATGTCTTGGCGTTTCTGGTGCCATACTGCAGTCCATCACAAGAAACCCCCTATCTTCACCAAGTATTCTTGGTGTGAATGCCGGAGCTAGTTTCTTTGTTGTTGTAGGCGTGGTTTTTTTATCTGTTCAAAGCTTGCAATCCTATATGTGGCTTAGTTTTGCAGGAGCCTCATTTGCTTTTATCCTGGTATTTATATTAAGTAGTACAGGTCGAGAAGGGCTGACTCCCCTTAAATTAACGTTGGCAGGAGCAGCTATTACTGCGTTATTTTCATCTTTTACACAAGGATTGCTCGTTTTAAATGAAACTGCCCTGGATCAAGTTTTATTCTGGTTAGCAGGTTCTGTAGCTAATCGACCTCTCGATTTACTAGTTACTGCTTTACCTTATATGGGAGTGGCTTTGTTGCTTTCATTCATACGCGCGAAAGAACTAAATGTATTAAGTATTGGTGACGACGTCGCAGTTGGACTAGGTCAACGAACCGTTTGGATAAAGTTTTTCTTCGGAGCTTGCGCGGTTGTTTTGGCCGGGTCTGCTGTAGCAGTTGCTGGACCTATTGGGTTCGTTGGTATCATTATTCCACATTTAATTCGTTCATTAGTTGGATTAGATCACCGTTGGATTTTACCTTATTCAGCCTTGGGCGGTGCCGCTCTTGTCTTACTTGCAGATATAGGAAGCCGGTATGTGCTTATGCCTCAAGAATTACCTGTTGGGGTTATGACGGCACTGATTGGTGTGCCTTTCTTTATTTTTGTGGCACGCAGAAAGCTGGGGATATAATAAATGAAGATTTTCAATCGATTCGATTTTACTCGTCATCCCTTCATTGCAACCGCTATCGTTTTTCTTGCCGTTGCCATGGTGATGCTGTTATCAGCTGGTTCTGGCGAATTCCCTTTATCTCCAACAAAAATAGTGGCTGCATTATTCGGTTACGGTGACGAATTTGATCGAACCATTTTAGTTGATTTTAGACTACCTAGGATCATGATGGCTCTCTTTGTTGGTATGGCACTCGCTGTATCAGGAGCAATTTTACAAGGCATCACAAAAAATCCACTGGCTTCTCCTGATTTAATAGGTGTCACGGCTGGTGCTTCATTTGCTGTTGTCTTATTTCTAACATTATTCTCTGATGAAAATAACTCACTAACGGTGAGCATACAATGGTTACCGTTATTTGCATTTTTAGGCGCCACATTGACGGCACTAATCGTTTTTACATTGTCATGGAAAAATGGCATTGCACCATTCCGACTTTTGTTAATTGGGATTGCGGTCGCGGCTTTTATGCAAGCAGGTACGACCGTTTGGATATTGATGGGACCTATTTATCAAGCAAGCCAAGCAACCATTTGGACGACCGGCAGCATTTACGGCGCGAATTGGTCTCAAGTTTACGTCATAATGCCATGGGCTTTGCTGTTAATCGTGATTTCTCTCTTAATGCGTAGACAAATGAATATTTTAGAACTTGGTGACGATATTGCAACTGGAGTTGGCTCTCGCGTTCAAAGAAATCGTCTTCTATTACTATTAGTAAGTACAGGGTTAACAGGGGTGGCTGTTGCTTTCGCTGGAGGAATCGGATTTGTTGGATTACTTGCACCTCATATTGCCAGAAGAATTGTAGGACCGAAGTTTCAATCAATGGTGTTGTTTTCAGCAGGAATCGGTGCTCTTCTAGTACTCATTGCCGACTGGATTGCACGTGTTGCATTTGCTCCCGTTGAAGTTCCTGCAGGTGTATGGACCGCAGCGGTTGGCGCACCGTATTTCATTTTCTTATTAATGACAGAGCGGAAAAAGGGTGGATCTTAATGCAAAATGTTTTGACGAAAGACATGGAGGTAAATTTCCGTTGGTTGTCTGACCAACCGATTGTGGACTCTTTCACACTGAACGATTTGTTTGATGAAACCGCCCTCGACCAACATTTATCTAGATTAATGAGTGAATTCGGAAGTCCGACAAGAGCACATGCGGCTTCAATCACAGCTAAACGACTCGGATATGCTGCGGCTTTAATGATCTATGCTCGTATTAAACATCGTGTATGTATAAATCCTAGTGAATGTTTATTTCTAACGATTACGGAGGAATCAACTAATGCCAGTTGGTTACCTGTTTATTCGTTCCCACTCAAAACTGCAGAAATTTTTCAGGACACAGTTGAATGGATAACAAAAGATATCTATGCCAAAACACTAGTACCTCTAGTTGAATTACTTGCCCAGGAAAAGGGCATATCCCGTGTTGTTCTGTTTGAAAATATATTTACTTATATAAAGTGGATGTTCATTACTAAACTTCAAGATATACATACTTTTCAACAGTTAATGAACATACCTGCTGAAAAGTACGGAGTAAAAAAACAACATCCACTCGCTATTTATGAGACAGGACACACTGATCTACGTAAGACCTGTTGCTTATATTATCAAACAAGTGGTGCCGTTAAGCCGTGTAAAACGTGCCCTCTATAAAAAAAACGAAGCTTGAGCCAGTTGCTCAAGCTTCGTTTTTTTATGCGCTAGTTCTGATTTTCTAAACAACAAAAAAGGAGGAGCCGGTTGCTCCTCCTTTTTCCTTATATTAATCTAAAACTTTAATTGTAACTGTTTGACGACCCCAGTTTAATGCGTCTTGTCTGTCTTTCATGAATAAATCAATAATATTACCTTTAATCGCTCCGCCAGTATCTCCGGCGATTGCTTCTCCGTAACCTTCAACCCATACACGTGAACCAAGTGGAATCACTTTAGGATCAACTGCGATTACTTTTAGATTCGGATTTGCACGTAAGTCAATTCCTGTTGCTGTTGTTCCAGAACAACCTGTACAATATGCAGTGTACGCTGTTGCTGTCACAGTCATTTCTTTTCCTTGAGTTGAAGAAGCAGGAGCTTTAACTGCTACTGGAGCAGATGCTGCTTTTTGAACCGGTGCAGAAGTTGGTGCTGTTGCTGTATTTGATGCTGCTTGTGGTGCAGTTTTATGTGCTGAAGCAACTTTCGTTCCTTGCAATACTAACTGGTCACCTGGGAAAATTAATTCACTTGAAATATCATTCATAGTCATTAAGTTTTCCACTGATATGTTGTGTTTCTTTGCGATTTTGTAAAGTGAATCACCTTTTACAACAACATAAGTTTCTACCTTGTCTTCAACCTTAAGGTCTTGAGATGGATATATAAGAGTAGAATTAAGCTCGTTCCAACTTTGTAAATCTTCTACGCTAACATTATTGTCTTGGGATATAGACCATAATGTATCTCCTGATTGTACCGTATGAACGTTAGATGCAGATGCTTGACCTGCCGCCCCTACTGATAATACTGCAATTGCAGTTAGTGCAACGATTTTCTTTTTCATAAATGAATTTCCTCCTTTTCACTAACGAACATCATCATAACACCCTGACATGTCAGACCTATTGCAAAAACGTGTGTAGAACTTATCAATTACATGACAGAAGTCGACGTTCTGTCACACACGTAATATATACATTAATAGCCATATTCAGATAATAATATACACTACTAATTAAATTCATTAATATATCGCTAAGTCAGTAGATACCGAACACAAAAAAAAGACCTTTCACATGCGAAAGGTCTTTCTTCTACTTTTCTTTTTCTCTCTCTAATACAAAACCAATTCGATGCAGCGCTCTTTCTAAGTTAGACTCAATGGTGATGTCCTGTAAATCGGCATGAACTTGAAGTGCATTCATTGCCATGTGAGGTTGAAAGCCTGTCAGAATTGGCTTTACTCCAATAATTTCTAAAATCTTAACAAGTTTTAAAAGGGCACCACTAACTGTGGCATTTATTTGAGTAACCCCAGACAAATCCACGATTAAATAATCCAAATCATAATGTTGACTCTTCTCTAAAGCAATTTGAATGATACTTTCAGCGCGCTTTGCTGAAACATCACCTATTATCGGTAAAATAGCTACACCTTTAGTTATTGGCACTAATGGGGCAGTTAATGTGTGAATTTGTTGATTTGCTTTATCCAGTTCGAGTACATATGTAAGTATAGAAGACATCGTTTCGAATATTTCTATATGTTGAGCAGAAAACTTAAGATTGCTCGTATCTAACCCGCAAATCGTTCCATAGTTTTCTCCATTTTCATAATAAATAGGAATGCCTATGAACGATCCACCACCTATATTTGCGGTGACTTGAAGAGATTGAGATTGTTCATATTGCGCTATATCTTCAATAACTAATATTTCTCGCCCATGGTCGACACTCAATTTGCAAAAGGTTTCTTTAAACGGCAGTTCTTCTCCTTCTTTTACAAGTGCATCTTTTGAATTCACCGCTTTAACAATCCGATTGGTCGTCTTATCGTTCCTTGCAATGAATAACGTATTCATTTCCACAATTTTACTCATCATGTGTAAGATACTTTCAGCTGCTTCTTCAAAGTTTTGAAACTTCTTGCTTTTTAAATCGAGCATTCGCTCATCCATGTGTCTACACTCCTTTAAAACAGTACTATGTATTCTAAGTTTACCACTTTTCTCGAAATCTGAAGTAATAATCAAACTAGTGGAATTAAATAATATATTTAAGCTGTAGCGATTAACACCAGCTTTCCCCACATATGAACATCGAGTTGTCATTTTATCTCGTTTGCCTCTATGAAAGTTCTTGGGAAATCCCTTCACACCAGCTACCAATCAAAACGACTTCTTTAATAAAGACCATCCTTCTCTATTCCCTCTTCACTGAAATCACAAACTTTGATTCGTTCTAATTAACCTCTTAACTTACTATGAATTTCAGAAAAACCCCAAATTCTATACCTTCATTACTATATTATTCTGTATAATCATTTACACTAGAAATAGAACTAAAAGGAGGAGTTAGATGACACTTCATTCATTTCATTTAACCGCAAATTGGCCTGGTCTTCGTAACGACGTGGGAACTATTGAAACGGCAAACTTACATACTAATATTTCAATCCCTCCTGAAATGAATGGACCTGGGATTGGCACAAATCCTGATGAAATGTTACTTGGGGCAGCAGCTACCTGTTATATTATTACACTTGCAGCGATGCTAGAGCGTAGCAAAATTGACAAGATTAGCTTAACCATGACGTCTGAAGGGATAGTTGATATTAGTAAGGGCGTCATCATCTATAAAAAAATCATTCACCGTCCCCACCTCATCTTACAAACTGAGAAAGATTTGGAGTTAGCGCACAAACTTGCGAAGAAAGCAGAAAGTTCTTGTATGATCAGTCGGGCATTAAAAGGCAATGTGGAAATTGAATTGGAAGCAAATGTAGAAGTGAAGTAACTTTATAGAGAAGAGGGATTAAATGGATTTACAATTAAAAGATAAAGTAGTGTTAGTTACTGCATCAAGTAAAGGTTTAGGAAAAGCAACAGCTCTTGAATTCGCAAAAGAAGGGGCTACCGTGCTTTTATCTAGTCGTACTGAAGAAACATTGGCTAAAACGGTGGAGGAAATTAAGCAACTGACAAATAATCCGAATGTCCATTTTAAAACATGCGACATGTCTTCAGTTGAAGATTTAGATGCTCTTTTCAAATGGGTAAACGAACAATTTAGTGGAGTTGACATTTTAATTAACAATACTGGAGGACCGACTGCGGGTGGCTTTAAAGATTTAGAAGATGAAGACTGGATGGCAGCTTTCGAGAAAAATTTACTCAGCTATATCCGGACGACTCGCGCAGTATTGTCTCACATGCAAACAAACGATTTTGGTCGCATCATTAATATAGCTTCATCTTCAACAAAAGAAGTAATTGATGGGTTAATTCTTTCGAATACGTTCAGAGCTGGGATAGTGGGTTTGACAAAAAGCTTAGCACGTGAATATGCCCAGCATAATATTTTAGTGAACACGATTGGTGCCGGCCGCATTGCAACTGACCGTGTTGCAGAACTCGATCAAATAGCAGCTGACCGACAAAGTGTCTCTATTGAAGACATTGTAAAGACTAGCAAAAGTCTGATTCCAATCGGACGCTACGGGCAGCCTGAAGAATTTGCCAAAGTCGTGTTATTCCTAGCATCTCCTGCAAATACGTATATGACCGGACAATCGCTCATCATCGATGGTGGAATGCTAAAAGCTCTATAATCTACTCTATTCGCACCAGTCTTTTATAGATTGGTGCTTTTTTATTCAATAAAAAATGCCCTCTTCACAAACTCTGAATGGACATTTTCAATAATTAAGTTTGGCAACTGGATGCACATTTAACCAATAGTTGGGTGGAGAGGTAATTGAACTAGAAAAGTTGTGCCGATTCCCAACTCACTTTGAACTTGTACGGTTCCACCATACTCACGTACAGTCGTGAATACTTGAGTAAGACCAAGACCCGTTCCTTCACCTTTACTTGAGTAAAAAGGGGTACCTAAACAATCGATTTTATCTTTTGGAATCCCAATGCCATTATCACTTATTTTCACATGAATACAGTCATTCTGAAAATAATGTTCGATTCTAATCTTGCCTTTCTCAGGCATAGCTTCTAAAGCATTCTTAATCAAATTAAAAAACGCTTTTAAAAACAAATTTTTCTTTCCTACGATCATTTGATCTGAATTACGTAAATCCATTTCAATTTCAGTGTTGTATAATTTATCTTGAAATAAAAATATAAGGGATGACAGTTCTTTGCACAGGTCGATTTCAATCATTGGCTCTTCGTACAAATTCGGCTTAGAAACTTGCAATAAATTTTGTAATGTATCAATAGCTTTTTCAAGTTCTGATTCCATTGCTTGTAAATAGGGGTGCGTATTCGTCTCTTTAACTAGTTGTAAAAATCCCTTCACAGAAGTTAATGGGTTTTTGACTTCATGAGCAATCCCAACTGCCATTTGTCCAATAGAAGCTAATTTTTCTCGTTCATTTAATTGTCTCTCCGTATTTTTACGTTCAGTAATATCTCGCAGACCCGTTTGAATAGCTTTCCGCCCTCCGAATTGAACAGGATGGCAATAAAATTCTACATCTACATAGGATCCATCTAACCGCGCTATCGTTTGTTCAATCACCTCAATTGGACCTGAAGCTAACATTGCTTTTCTAAAACGTTCTACAATCATTGGTTTAAAAACATCTTGAATAATACACAACGGATCTGCACCAATAATGTCTTTTTTAGATCCTTTTAGAAAATCTGAACCCGCTTGATTAATATATAAAATTTCATGATCAACATGGATAAAAATCGTCTCAACAGAATACTCTACTATTTCTCTATACATCATTTCATTTTGAATCATATCTTTGGATTTCAAAGACTCTAACACTTGATTCATAATTCGTCTCCTTTCTATTGAAGGAAGTAGTAAAAAACCGTTCTACCCTAGAACGGCATTTGGAATACTATTAAAGCAACCCGAGGGGCATTGTTTCAATCACATCATGCCTAGGAAAGGAAATATTGATGGCCTTTTTGATAAAAGCAAAATAGCTAGCTCGTGGATACCTTCACTATTGCTACCTCACTCAAACAAGCTAATCGACGCATCTACTTGTTGCTTTACATCTACTAGGAAGTTGAGGTAATTTCAAGTGGAATGTTGTGCCTTGGTTAACTACACTGTGTACAGAAATTTGGCCATTATGATCATTAATGGTTGTGAAAACTTGAGTTAAGCCCAATCCTGTTCCATCAGTTTTACTAGAAAAAAACGGTGTTCCAAGTAAATTCATTTTCTCTTTAGGAATGCCTACCCCGGTATCGCTGATTTTCACATGCACATATTCATCTTGAAAGTAATGTTCAATCCTGAGTATTCCTTGGGATGGCATTGCTTCTATCGCATTTTTCATTAAGTTGAAAAACGCTTTCAAATATAAATTCTTTTTACCAAAAATATGTTTATCACAATCTCGAATATCCATTATTATCTTTATGTTGTATAACTTGTCCTGGAATAATAACATGAGAGAGTTCAGTTCTTTGCATACATCAATTTCGATAATGGGTTCATCGTGAAGATTCGGTTTAGATACTTGAAGCAAGTTTTGCAATGTGTCAATTGCTTTCTCTAATTCACTTTCCATCGTAAATAAATACGGATGTGCATTCGTTTCCTTTAATAATTGTAAAAATCCTTTTACAGACGTAAGTGGATTTTTCACTTCATGAGCAATGCCTGCAGCAATTTGTCCAATAGACGCTAACTTTTGGCGATCTTGCAACATTTTCTCCGTTTCTTTTCGTATCGTAATATCACGTAAAACAGTTTGAATGGCTTTTTTATTTCCAAATTGAACAGGGTGACAATATAGTTCGACATTTACATGACTGCCGTCAAACCGTGTGATGGTTTGTTCTAGTGATTGAGTTGCTGTTTTCCCATTCATTCCTTGCATAATTCGTTCAAGAATCAAGTCTTTTTCATCTTCATGAAAGACAGATAATATGTCGCCGCCAATTATTTCTTCTTTTAGCCCTTTTAAAAAGTCCGCACCCGCTTGGTTAATATAGAGGATTTCATGGTCTAAATGAATGATAATAGTTTCAACGGAATATTCGATTATTTGCTTATACATTGTTTCACTTGTTTCTTTATTAAGCATTTCTTTCGACCCAATAGATTCTATTAATTGATTCATGAATCCGCTCCTCTCTATCGAATTGGACAAGTATGTGAGGGATCTCTTAAAAATCGTATATAACCGATTATTATCGCGGTAAAATAATTAACTAATCCGAATTTTCTTATAATTAATAGTGTAACTGATAAATTCTAGATTGAAAACATTTTTTTACCATTTCCAACAGCTTTTTTGATGTTTTTCTGCTTATTATGTTGCCGTTATTTATAAAAACTGCATTTATAGTAATAAAAAGCCATTTTACGGGGTATCTATAACTACCATATAGGCTAATTGTATCACAAGGAAAGTAATTTCCCTATAATAGATAAATATAAATTATCGGTTAAGTCTTCAAAAAGTATTTTGTTATTCACGTTCAAAATATGTATCACTTTATTGTAAAGTTATCCAAAACCTTCTTTTCATTTGTCCCTCTTCCGTAATAAATACATCGTCTTCTATGCCCCCGTTATTTAGGATGACTTTAGTAGAACCGATATTATCTTCGTCACATGTTATTAGCACTTGACTAATCTGAAGTTCTTTACATTTGGTAAGAGCTTCTTTTAATAAATTGCTCGCATAGCCTTTGTGACGGTCAGAAGGTCTAATTCCATATCCGATATGCCCCCCAATTGTCCGCAAATATTCATTTAATTCATGACGTATATCAATCATGCCCACTATTTGATTCACATTATTCACAAGAAAATAATGTGAACTTGGCACCCACGGTTCTTTTCCTGTCGCCCGATCCTCCAAGGCAACTAAAAATTCTTCATATGTATGAAATCCTGATAAATCCATGCTGCTAGGGACCATTCGATCAAGTCCCCACTCCTCCATATAATTTTCATGTTGTTCCTTCCACTCAAGTGACGGCTTCACTAGTTTCATCTAAAATCCTCCCAATGATTAATCTTTTCTAAAACACAAAATTTGTCTGCATTTAATTAAAAAGTGAGGACTGGTTATCACCATTTAGGTAAGCCCCAATACATGTATAGTGCATAGTCACGATATACAACTGTTATAGTTTAACACCCAAAACTTTGATTCCATAAACTGAGGGTGAAATATTTCAAGTTCGCTTTGGACGCTTTTCCTGCTGCACAATAATCAAAAGAATAAAGAGAACGGGCTTGTGACTGCGTCACTCGCCCACCTCTTTTTTTAGATTATCCTGCGGCGGGTTTGCGTCCTTCGCTCCCTTGCAACCTGGAATCCAAAAATTCGGGTTTGGTTTACTACAGAATTGAAGGTCTCTTTAAGTAGATGTTCGGCAGAAGATACTATTTCTGCCTCTTCCTGCTCCTTTAATTTTCAAGATAAAAATGGCAGACGCTGAGCAAAATTTAATTTAAGTGTATATAACTATACTTACAAACTGAAGACTTGTTATTGGTTATTGGTTATTGGTCAAAATTAATGCGCCTATCATGCCGCAAGAAAGAATACGACCAAAGGTAGTTTGGTCGTATTCTTTGCGACGAGTAACCGCAGGAGCAGATCTTTGAAGCATGAGAACCACATTTATTTGGTTTCCATACTTGTAGTCTCGTGTGGAACTTGCGGCTAGCGCAAATCTAGGATAAACAAAAGTATCGTTTAACAATAAATAAAAAAACGGAGACTCCACATGGGAATCACCGTTTACAAGTTCATTTTTTATAAAAGTTTTTTTGGTCGCCTCTATCCGCATCTTGAGGAGAGTCAGACGAACCAAAATCTTCAACTTCTTCAAAACTATCATTGAAATCTCGAACTCCACCTTCATCTTTAAGTGGATGTTCAGTAGAAGAGCCAAGAATGGCTTCCTCAGTAGGTCGACTATCTGAGTCTACATCATGATTAGCATGTTCAATACATGTTTGCGCAAAAGGTAAAGCTTCCAAGCGTTCGAACGGAATGTCTTCACCGCAAATTGCACAAACTCCGTAAGTTCCATTTTCAATCGCTAGTAAGGCGTCTTCAATTTGTTCAACTTCTTCTTCTTTATGATGTTCGATAGCCATTTCTGTGTTTTGATCTGTTAAGTCCGTGGCATTATCAGCTGGATGATTATCGTAATTAGATAGCTCCGTTGTTTCTAAATGGGTGTCGACATGAAGTCGACCTTTTACATCTTTTAAGTCTTGAGTGAGTTGATCTTTTAATTGTTTAATTTGTTTCTCATTCATTTGTAGTTCCTCCAATGTTCTTTTCGCTTTCCTATCTATTTCCTTTATCACGAAAATCAAACCTTCTTTTCAAATTTCATGTCAAAGGCGTATGATAGAGAAAGAGAATTATAGGGGGAATCGCCTTGTCTAAAAATCCATATACACTCGTCATCGGTGGCGTTTTCGCTCTTTTTATCGCCATGAGTATTGGGCGTTTTGCTTACACGCCTATCTTACCTTTTATGCAGCAAGAAGCTGGATTTTCAACACGCTTTGCCGGGTTCTTGGCCTCTAGTAATTATGCAGGTTACTTGGTTGGTGCGATTATCGCAAGTATTGTTCCTTTAAAAAGGAATCGTGCTATTTTCTTACGCATTAGTATAATCAGTAGTATTGTATTAACGTTATTGATGGGTCTTACATATAGCCATACATCCTGGATGGTGTGGCGCTTCTTGTCGGGTATAACTAGTGCTTTCGTTTTCGTGTTAGCTTCGAGTTTAATTCTCGATCAACTGGCAAAGCAACGGAAACTCGGGTGGGTAGGTGTTATGTATGGTGGAGTTGGTCTTGGAATTTTTATATCGGGGTTACTCGTTCCTCTATTAATAGAGAACTTTCACTATGAAGGTGCTTGGATTGGACTTGCCTGTTTAGCAGGTTTATTAAGTATCATTGTGTTTTTAACCGTTAAAGAAGATGATTCTTCACAAATAGTCACGCCATCACCACTACATATAAAAACAACGAAAAATCCCAAATGGCTTCCTTGGTTACTCGCATCCTATGGACTAGAGGGTTTAGGTTACATCGTTACCGGTACATTTATTGTCGCAATCGCAGAACAGACACCAGCTTTTAGCGGAAATGCCACAAGTGTTTGGGTATTAGTTGGATTAACAGCCATCCCTTCATGTGTCCTATGGGCATACTTTGGGAATAAATATGGGTACATGTTGTCACTCATGGTTTTACTAATGATTCAAGCAGTCGGTATTGCATTGCCTGCCATTTCAACTTCTTCTACCAGTTTTTATGTAAGTGCCATGTTGTTTGGCGCTACCTTTATGGGCGTTACCACACTTGCTACTGCATTCGCCCGCAATAAAAATCCGCTTGGTAGTGCACGAGTGATCGCGATTATGACCACCATCTATGCACTTGGACAAATGATTGGACCTTCCATTGCAGGAGTTTTAACTGCAGAAACAGAAAGTTATACGTGGGCACTTTCAGGTGCAGGTTTCCTAGTATTTGTCGGTGCTCTATTTTTACTACCCTTAGTTAAACAAGAGAGGCTGGAAACTGACCATGATGGTAATTAAACGAATTGATCATATTCAACTAGCAGCACCAATTGGTGGCGAAGATAAAGCTCGAGCATTTTTTCAAGACGTCCTTTCTTTGGAAGAAGTCGAAAAACCACATGAACTAAAGAAAAATGGTGGCGTATGGTTTTCAAATGGACATATTCACATTCATGTAGGCATCGAAGAACCCTTCACCCCGGCTAAAAAGGCTCATCCTGCTTTTGAAGTTTCTGATATCGACGCACTCGGCTCCCAACTAACTGAAAAAGGTGTATCCATTCAGCCAGATGATCGATTACCGGGTGCTAAACGTTTTTATGTGAACGACCCTTTTGGTAATCGACTAGAATTTTTAGAATGGATTAATAAATAAGCTATATTAAAGAATGCGTTGATATTGAAGAGCAAACGAAAGAGTACATTTGCGTTTAGCATGCTTATTAGCCAACAATTTATTGGGTTTCATAGTTTCAGGCTATTGGGGCACGTTCGGCTAGCGCAAATGTATGATAAACAAAAAATTCACTCGAAAAATAAGGACAGGAACCTCGACTTCCGCTTCGTTCTGGAATTTTCATCAACACCGACAGTATCACTACGTCTTTCCATTACGACATTGTCTCGCCAGATCCCATCCATTTTCCCCATCTTCTCATGCGTACCAACGATGCGAAATCCACATTTCTTATGTAAATTAATACTCGCTACATTTTCAGGAAAAATAACTGCTTTTAATGTCCAAAATCCTTGGTGCTCAGATACAGCAATGAGTTCTTGAAGCAATTTACTACCAACTCCTTTGCCTTTCGCACTTGGATGCACATAGATGCTGACTTCTCCTACGCCAGCATAGACAGGGCGTGCAGATGTAAAGAGCACTTTCGCCCATGCCAACACTTGATTATCTTCTTCTGCAACCAAATGACAATTTGGATGAGCTGCATCCATCCATTTCTCATATGTTGGTGCATGTGTTTCAAATGTAGCATTTTTTGATGTAATGCCTTCTTCATAAATGGCTTTCACTTGAGACCAATCTGACTTTGTCATGCGTCGAATATTTATTTCCATGTTCAAGCTCCGTTCTTTTATAATTTTTTATCAAAGTAGTTGCATTTTGCAATCAACAAGCGTATAAATAGATTAAAGAGGTGAAACATGGAAAACAAACGTGATCTTTTTCAAACTTTAACTCGCCGCTTCGGTCTATTGAATAAAAACTGTTGTACTGCTGATGGTATAGAAATTTCAACCGTGCATAGCCATATTTTATATGAAATTGGCAAACAACACAGCCCTACGATGCAACAAATTGCGGAAACTTTAGCGATTGATGTTACGACATTTAGTCGCCAAATACAAACTTTAATTAAGATGCAGTTAGTGTCAAAGTCCCCTTCTCTCGACGATAAGCGTTTTTACAACCTATCGTTAACTGAAGAAGGACAAAAACTAGCGCACACAATAGAAACATCTATGAACACATACTTAGATGAAATATTTTCACATATGAATGAATTTGAACAAGAGACTGTATTGCGCTCCATTAAATTATTAAATAATGCTATGGCGAAATCAAGCGTATGCTGTACACCTTATCTATAAGCAAGAGAAATCTTGCTTATTTCATCAATATGTACTTGCATTTTACAAATAAAAGGAATGAGGATGTCAAATGACCACTAATAAAATGACTTTTACTATTTTAACAACGAATTGTTGTGAACCATCTTTAAAACAAGAGTCATCTACCTTACCAATCGCAATTATTGGAGCAGGACCCATTGGTTTGGCAGCGGCTGCACATTTATCAGCTACTAATGAAAAGTTCGTCATTATCGAATCTGGCCATTCTGTTGGCATGAATATTTTGCAATGGGGCCACGTTCGGTTATTTTCCACTTGGAACTACAATGTCGATAAAGTTGCAGTAAAACTTCTAGAAGACAATGGCTGGAAAGCTCCCGTCATGAAACGATTGCCCTTCGGAAAAGAGCTAGTTGAAGATTACTTAATGCCATTAGCCGATTTGCCTCAAATCAAACCATTCATCAAGTTGAATGCTAAAGTTGTGGCGGTTAGTAAACAAGGCTTAGATAAAATGAAGGATGCCAACCGCGATGAACAATCATTTATTCTCTACGTTGAAACAGATGGTTCAACCGAACGTATTCAAGCTAAAGCAGTTATAGATGCAACGGGAACTTGGGGACAACCGAATCCTGTGAACGCGGACAATGTTTGGACACAGCAAGAAAAATCATTATCATCTCGTATAACGTATGGTATTCCAGACATTAAAGGCAAAGATCGTTCAACATTTGAACATAAACGCGTGGCTGTGGTTGGTGGTGGTCATTCTGCTATTAATACTATTTTAGAATTAGCCAACCTGGAAGGAACCGAAATCGTCTGGGTTCTTCGCAAAAAGAGAGTGGAAGAAGTATATGGTGGCGAAGCTTTAGACGCTCTTCCAGCAAGAGGTCAACTAGGATCGCGCATTCACCAATTAGTGGATAGTGGGGTAATCCAAGTCCATACCCCCTTCCTCATACATCAAGTAATCGAAGAAGATGGCACCTTAACCATACAAGGTACTTCAAAACATGAAGAAGCAACGATTCACCATATCGATCAAATTATTGCGAACACTGGATCTCGTCCTGATTTCAGTTTTTTACGAGAAATTCGTCTGGATCTAGATCCTGCTACAGAAAGTGTTTCAGCTTTAGCACCACTCATTGATCCGAACATCCATAGCTGTGGCACTGTCCGACCTCATGGCGAAGCTGAACTTCGACAACCTGAAAAGAATTTTTATGTTGTGTGCATGAAGAGTTATGGACGTGCACCTACCTTTTTAATGGCAACAGGCTATGAACAAGTTCGATCAATTGTTGCTCATTTAATTGGTGATCAAGAAGCTGCCAAACGGGTTGAATTAGATTTACCTGAAACAGGCGTTTGTAGTTCTACCATTGGTGGGAAAAGTAGCTGTTGTTAAAAATAAGAGAGGGATGGCTATGGTCGTAAATAATGGAGGGAATTTATCAACGGATTATTTTATCGCCTATATGAATTTAGTCATGAAAGCGAAGCAATGCTCTGTTGTCTGTGCAAAAGAAGACATGCTAGAGAAATTCTTTAAAGGAAATCCGCACCATTTTGGTCCTGTATCCAATCAGTCATTTGCTCAGGCACTCAATGAAATTTAAATAAATCAATAAACACGAAGGCATAGTTACTTGGACATCCATGTAGCCATGCCTTTATTGTTTTTTTCATTTCTCTTTTTTAAGTTTCTATAGTTGTGAGTCCTTTACCAATTAGATTTGCGGATACAGGTTGTTTTCCAATCTCCCTAGACCACACGGACAACTGGCCGATATGATGGATTTCATGAGCAATGACGTGTCTCATCACTTCTCCCCACAGGAGAGTCTCCATGCTTCCGTCTTGTCTAGTCTCTTGCAAAATCTTATTTTCAAATCCACTTCCCCACTCTAGTACAAATTCCTTTACTTCTTTTTTAAAGAGTTCATCTAATTCTTTTACCTTTTCTAAACTTTGGTAACCTTCAAAACTCTCTTGAAAATCCGCTTCACCTTTTAACACACGAATCCAACTCCACTCCACGTCAATAATGTGAAACAGCGTATGTAAAATCCCACCTACGCCTCCTGTCCGAACCTTTAAAAGTTCCTCCAATGGAACGTCTTCACACCACCTATACCATTCTTCTCTTACAGTCCAATTATATGTAAATAAAGTTTTCACCCTTACTCCCCCTTCACTCCGTTTCATATTCGACAGACTTGTGTTGAATTCCTATCGAATGAGCATTATTGATTTTTTTGCATAGGCTAGAAAGATGCAAATAGCTGATGTTTCAAGGTAGAAGGGATGATGAACAATGTGCGGTATTACAGGATGGGTTCATTTTAATCGCGATTTACGAACACAAGTACCCGTTGTTGAAAAAATGACGAAGACACTGTCTAAGCGAGGACCTGATGATGACAATGTGTGGACAGAAACACATGCGGTTTTTGGTCATCGTCGATTAACAGTTGTTGATCCTATAGGTGGAAAACAGCCCATGACAAAAACACATGAAGACAATAGCTATACCCTTTGTTACAACGGCGAGTTATATAATACGGAAGATCTTCGGAAAGAGTTATTGAGAAAAGGCTATACCTTTTCTGGACACTCCGATACAGAAGTATTACTGACTTCTTATATCGAATGGAAAGAGCAATGTGTGGAGTATTTCAATGGGATTTTCGCTTTTGCTATTTGGGATGAAAAAGAACAAAAAGTCTTCATTGCGCGCGACCGTTTAGGGGTTAAGCCATTATTCTATAGTGAAAATAATGGTAGCTTGATTTTCGGTTCAGAAATAAAAGCATTACTTGAACATCCCGATTTAAAACCACAATTGTCTCGGGAAGGATTGGCTGAAGTATTAGCAGTTGGTCCGTCTAGAAAACCAGGTTCAGGGGTCTTCCATGGAGTCAATGAATTACGACCAGCACATGCACTGACTGTTTCACGTCAAGGTCTACGAATTTGGCGCTATTGGAACGTTAAAAGTGAAGTTCATACGGATTCTGTTGATGAAACGGCTGAGAAAGTTCGATTCCTCGTAACCGATGCCGTTGAACGTCAACTCGTTTCAGACGTTCCTCTATGTACGTTTTTATCCGGTGGTGTCGACTCAAGCGCCATTACCGCCATCGCTGCTAACCGTTATAAGCAAGAAGGAAAAGGTCCCCTTCATACGTATTCCATTGATTACGAAGACAATGACAAGTTTTTTAAAGCAAATGAATTCCAACCAAATGCTGATGGACCCTGGATTGGAAAAGTAGTAGATACTTTTAAAACCGTTCATCATTCTTCCATCATTACGCAGGATGAACTCATCAATTATTTAACAGAAGCCGTTCATGTACGAGATTTACCTGGAATGGCAGATGTCGACTCTTCCTTGCTATGGTTTTGCCGTGAAATAAAACAAGATTTCACAGTCGGGTTATCTGGAGAATGTGCAGATGAGATATTTGGAGGCTACCCTTGGTTCCACAACACCCATGATTTAAATGGCTCTGGTTTTCCTTGGATGCGTTCAACATCCGAACGTGCCTCCCTATTAAAAGATGGTTGGCGTCAAAAACTTAAACTCGAAGACTATACGCGACAAGCATATGAAGAGACCATTGCTGAAACTCCAAGACTTGATGGAGAAACGGCGATAGAAGCCAAACGAAGAGAAATGTTTTATTTAAATATGGTGTGGTTTATGACCACTTTACTCGATCGAAAAGATCGCATGAGCATGGGGGCTAGCTTAGAAGTACGGGTACCGTTTGCTGATCACCGCCTCGTTGAATACGCATGGAATATTCCTTGGGAAATAAAAATGGCCGGCAATCGAGAAAAAGGCATTTTACGTAAAGCGTTAGAAGGCATGTTACCTAACGACGTTCTTTACCGAAAAAAGAGTCCGTATCCAAAAACGCATAATCCTTATTACACAGACCGTGTGCAATTATGGTTGAAAGAAATTCTGAAAGATAAAAACTCTATTCTTCATGAACTATTTGATCCAAAGCGACTAAACGAACTCGTTGAATCTAAAGGAACGGCGTTTAAGGTTCCTTGGTTTGGTCAATTAATGTCTGGTCCACAGTTACTCGCCCATTTAGCACAAATGCATGTGTGGTTTGAAGACTCTCATATTCAAATAATTGATTGAAAAAAGAAGGAACTGTCCTAAACGTCATAAAATATGGCTAAGGACAGTTCCTTTCTTTATTTAGTAGAGGTTGATTTCCACTTCAGACGGACGCTTTCCGCGGGCATGGCCTCAGCCTCCTCGACGAGCAAGCTCGCCTGCGGGGTCTTCAGCTCATGCTATTCCCGCCGGAGTCGCCGTCTTCCACTCCAATCAACCATAAGTTCATCATGTGCAAAACAGACAATAATAAATTGTTTACATTGTTCAAATATAGGTGCAGAAAGCAGACCCATTTTTCTCCACTTATTTTATATTTGGAGCTTAATAAACAGACCCTTCTTTCATTCATTCGAAACAGTGTAAACTTGAGATGAATGAAAAAGCACGGCTTAACTCAGACTTGTACGAAAGCTCCAAGTCCGAGTTGGCGCATGGAGAAAAGACATGTAAAGGAGTGTTTTCATTGAATCCACTTGAAGAATCCATAAAGAGACATGCTATTCCTTTTGAAAAGACTGAAGATTTATCTCCGCTCATAGATGCTATCGGTGATGCAAAAATCGTTCTCTTAGGAGAATCGAGTCATGGCACTTCTGAGTTTTATACAGTACGAGCTGAACTGTCAAAAAGGCTTGTCGAAGAAAAAGGCTTTACGCTTATTGCGGTTGAAGGAGATTGGCCGTCGACTCAGCACATTAACAAGTATATAAAAGGCTATGGCGAGACCGAACCACATATATCAGACGTTTTAAAGTCATTTAACAGATGGCCAGCCTGGATGTGGGCAAATGAAGAAATTGCGGAGTTCGTCTCATGGTTGAGGGTACATAATACACTAAAAGAAAAGTCGAATAAAGTAGGTTTCTATGGCATTGACGTCTACAGCTTATGGGAATCTTTAGATGAAGTGATTTCATTCTTAAGTAAAACACAACCAGATAGCATGGAGTTGGAACTAGCGAGAAATGCGTTGTCTTGCTTTGAAACATTTAACCGACACCCTGAAAATTATGCAATGTCCTCCGTTAACCTTTCGCAAGCATGTGTCGATGAAGTTTCAGCACTATTAACTTCCATTCGAGCGAATGAAAACAACTATAAAAATGATCAAGAAGCTGATTTGAATTTGAAAGTGAATGCCTTGGTTGCCAAAAATGCGGAAGAATACTACCGTGCAATGGTTCGCAGTCATGAATTGTCTTGGAATTTACGAGACGAGCATATGGTTGAAGCAATTAACGAGATCATGGATTACCACGGAAAAGAAGCAAAAATCATCATTTGGGAGCACAATAGTCATATTGGAGATGCCTCTGCTACAGACATGGCAGCATCCGACATGATTAATGTTGGTCAGATTCTTCGTCAGCAGAATAGTCCGGAAAATGTTTACACCGTGGGATTTGGCACTCATAGAGGAACTGTCATTGCAGCTGAAGAATGGGGAGTTCCCTTTCAACAAATTGAAGTACCTCCAGCAATTAAAGATTCTTGGGAAGACGTGATGCACACCAGTGGTGCGTTCAATAAACTGTTACTCTTCAATAAACAAAACCGCCATTTGTTTGTTGAGTGGATTGGTCACAGAGCAATTGGAGTCGTCTACAATCCGGAATATGAATCTTACGGCAACTACGTTCCTTCAAAAATAGGTAACCGCTACGATGCGTTTATTTACATCGATCAAACGAAAGCACTTTCTCCTCTTGAATAGAATTTCCTGGGGGTTTCCTGTATCATTGCGCGGTTACACATCGCCTATTCGCGTTTCATGAAAAAGTGCCAACTAGTAAAGCCGCTCTAGAAATCTAGAGCGGCTTTTGTCATTGATTCAATATAGAAAGTCGACTGGTTAATATCTACATAATCTTTGTGAGTGAACATAAGATGTACTTATTACACGTAAAGGCTAAAAGAAATGACTTGGTCAAATAGGAGTGAGGAAGTTGAGCGATGATTGTCGTGAAATACCCGGACTTTTTTGGACGAAAGACACTTTGGTTGGAAAAGTAAGAGTGACTACTGAGCCAACTCCATTAAGGGTTGGTGCACAAAATCTTGCCAGAAGAAGACAGCTTTGGGTAGTTAATGATGCAGCTACTTATATTTATCATTCTACCGATCCAAACTTTACATTTGAGAGTGGAAATTACATTTTCAATGTTCCAGCGGAAGTCATAGTCTATGATCTTAATCCTGATGAGAATTTGACCATTTACGCAAGAACCAGAGAGTATCCTGTAACAATTAGAGTCTTCGAGGTGGTATAATATGGCACTTACCAGTTATCAATTCAGAAATCAGCCCTACTGGCTCGGTTTTGTTTTTGCCGGTCAGGCATTTACTCTTTCTTACAGGGAGGTTATTCCCCCTGGGGAAAGCCTTAACATTCAAATATCAACGGGCAAAGAAACCATTACACATGTCCCTAACCGGACCATTGTAAGTCAAGGTGAACAGCTTGGAATCAAGTTGATTAAAAATCCTCATTTTGTTCCCGGGAACAAACGTATTGAAGTAATCAATCTAGATGATCGGTCAAAAATTCAAGCAGCTACTTCTTTTTATTCGGACGCTTCTAGTGTTCACGGTGGGACTGTGATGGAAGAAAGCATGATACCAAGATTTGCATTCACTCAGGGGGGATCTCCCGTTGAGTCTGCCTTATTTGAACGCATCCTGCAATACGATACAAACTATGTTTTATCGATAACGAACGAAGGCTATTATCCTACAAACGTTTTGGTAAGCATGGCATTTTATGAATCTGGAAACTAGAAAAATCATTATGGGTAGTTTGAGGACATTAAATGGAGCCGTCTTTAATATTCCTTCACAGGCGTGTAAAATCGGGCTTTTTTCATTTTGGAATAGTGAGCGACTGGACTCTCTGTTTGAAAATTACTCTGCAAAAAAGGCGCCATCGTATTTTCATGAATGGTTCCGGTCACTTGTTGCAACATCCAAGGTGAATGACAAGTATCTAATCTAAATAAATGATCTTTCGTTTGGGTCCATAAGTGATAACGTTCCGTCAACCACTGTTCAAATTGATTGCTCTCAATCGTTTTGGAAACCACTTCAAATGTTGTAGAAAATGTTTCAGGGGCTGAATTCCCTTCTCCAAGTCTGCTATATGTGAACTTTTTCTTTTGTCGTTTTAAAGCTAATTTCGCATGACGATAAGGCAAAAAATCACCGAATGTCGTCAATTTTACAATTAATGAATTATTGACGTCTAAGCTAAAGGCGTGAATTCCTTGTCTCCCCTTATATGTAACATAAGTTCGAACGTTTAATTCTAAATACGCTTGCACACCAGGTATAGGCGGAATAAACCTAGGCCGATTCCCCTTCACTTTGAAATAGACAAAACCGATCCATGCCATGTTGTTATATAAATCGAGTTCCATTTCAGCAGGTATATGCTGTCTCACCAATTCTGGAGAAACTGGCCAATGAAGAAATAATACGTCATGCCATTGTTGCGTCATTAACCACGGTCTTTTTAACATAAAATCGATCCTCTCTGTAAGGCGCTCATGCTTATTGTTTCCTAGAGGCGAGATATTCAAACGAATAAATCATATTAGAGACGGATCTATGATTTTATGTTTTTCAGACGTGAAGTGCTTTTTTTCAGACGTCAAGTCCAAAAAGTCAGACGTCAACAGCGATTTTTCAGACGTCAAATTTAAAAATGAGTATCGATGTCCTATGCATCGATACTCATTTTTTATTTATTTACCAGTGAAAACGTAGATGGCATCTCTAAGAAATTCAGCTGTTCCTGGAACTTCTTTATCGTAATACATGGTAAATCGTTCGTCATCCACGTACATTTGGGCAAGACTCTCATGCGCTTCTTTGCTATATTCACTCCAATAACACATGAGCCACTGTTTATGCAGATTAGCTGCTTTTTGTGCAAGATCACTTGACGGGTCTCCTGTTTGGAAAGCTTCAGCTAATGTCGTCTTCACTTCTTCAGAAAGACGTTTCACTTCTTCATGTTGTCCTTGTGTCATATTTTTCACTTTTACATTTGATTTATTTACGGTATCATCACCATACTTCTCGCGAATTTCTTCCCCGAAATTTTTTTCATTTTGATCAATCAATTTTTGTTTAAATCCTTCAAACTTTTCATTGTTTGTCATCGTCATATTCCCTTCCTTTGAAGAAATTGTTTTTTCCACATTGGCAATTAATATATCTAACTGTGTTCGCTTGTCGAGGAGTTGTGAACGGTGTTCTGTTAAGGCCTTTGCTCCGTCGAATGTTGGGGAAGTCACAATTTTATTAATTGTTTCTAATTTGATTCCCAGTTCTTTATAAAACAAGATTTGTTGCAGTCGATCAACTTCTTGTTGCCCATAGATCCGATAGCCTGATGAATTGATTCTCGCCGGCTTGAGGATGCCAATTTCATCATAATAACGCAATGTCCGTGTACTAACCCCTGCCATCTCCCCGAGCTTTTGCACCGTATATTCCATTCCTTCACCTCCTGACAAGTTAATCGTACACCTTTACGTTACGTCAAAGTCAAATGCTTCTTCAAGGAAAACACTTTATTTTATTTATATGATTGTAGATTTTAACACTCCATTACGCATTTATACTGTTTTTTATTGTACATTTGCGCTGGCCGCGACATTCACCATGCGTACTCTTATGTATGTAAAAACAACTTCAAATTATTAATAATAAAACTACCTCCTTCATTATTAAAAATGAAGGAGGTAGTTTTACGTTTCTAAAATAATTTTTCTGAACTTAACTTTTAATAACTCTAATTCCTACATAAAATGGGGAAATGCTTTGTACGAAAAAAAGAGTGCTTTTCAAGCACTCTTTTCGCAATTGGAGAATGTTTAGGGGAAGTTTAAGAATATTCATCATCTGTACCTGCTAAAAATTTAGCAACTACTTAACATTTTTTTTGGTGAAATGTTGCTCCGATAATGATTAATAAGATAAATAGAACCACAATTAATGCAAATGTGCTGCCTCTACGAGAGGTATCCTCGTACTGACCACACGGTGAATAACCCCCATAAGCGTGGCCACCGTAAGCGCCATAGTTATCCATGATTAAGTCCCCCTTTCCTTCAATGATTATTATTAGCTTATGTCAATAATTAAATGGGACCTAGGGATTTAGCGGAGTTTTTAATGTGCGAAACGGAACGGAAGTAAAGATACTTCGTAAGTGGTTATTTGCGTATGTTTATCAGGTGACTTATTTTATTCATGAATCAAAATCAAATTTAATATTGACATAGCCCATTATTCATGCGATAATAATCTAGTTAACAAGAAATATAATAATTAAGATTTGAAATTCTGGCATCTACTCGATGTATTTGATTAAACTTATTCACACTGGCGCGACTAAAGGGTCGCAAGGACGTAAAAGAAGGTAGGGTTTACGTTGCTTAAGTAAGACAACCAGTGGACAAATGACCGCGGCACGGAAAGAACGGAACACTTTCTTAGGAAATTATTCCCCGAGTAATCGGGATGAAAAATATCATTCAAAGCTTTAATATTATCTTGTCTATCAAAGGGGCATGTCCAATCGGGCATGTCCCTTTTTCAATGAACAAAAAAATCCAACTACCAGTTACGGTGTTGGATTTTTCTCTTTATTCGCCTAAATCAACATTATGATAAACTTGTTGAACATCTTCTAAATCTTCTAAAGCATCAATCATTTTTTCAAATTGAATTTGAGCATCTGCATCGAGTGGAATATCATTTTGTGCAAGCATAGTTAATTCAGCAACTGTATAGTCTGTAATTCCCACATTTTTAAATGCTTCCTGTACCGCATGGAATTGATCTGGTTCAGCATAGACGATGACTGACTCATCTTCTTCTAATACGTCACGTACATCAATTTCCTCTTCAACTAAAAGTTCAAATACTTCATCTGCTGTTTTTCCTTCAATCCCAATAACAGCTGTTGCATCAAACATATAAGCCACAGATCCACTAACACCCATGTTGCCACCGTTTTTACCAAATGCAGCACGTACATCTGAAGCTGTACGATTCACGTTATTTGTCAGCGCATCCACGATGACCATTGAGCCGTTTGGTCCGAAGCCCTCATAACGCAATTCATCAAAACTTTCTTCTGATCCGCCCTTTGCTTTTTCAATGGCACGATCAACAATCGCTTTTGGCACACTATATGTTTTTGCGCGTTCTAGCACAACTTTTAATGCTCGGTTTGATTCCGGATCTGGTTCACCTTGTTTTGCCGCTACATATATTTCGCGTCCAAACTTGGCATAAATCCGACTCGTATTTGAATCTTTTGAAGCCTTCTTTTCTTTAATATTATTCCACTTACGTCCCATTTCGATTCACTCTCTTTCCAGTGTGTCTCTCTAAATATTGATATTTTCATACTGTATATCATACGCTTGCTCACTGTTGCATTATACACCAAGAGCTTGATAATTTTCGAGTGAAATACGAAAATAGGTATCTCTTTCATTAACCCTTGCTATATGAAATATGTATAAAAAAGACTAACTCCATTGAGCTAGTCTTTTGATAATTAGAGACCGTCTGTATTAATACGTGGTTGTGTCACTACAGCCTCTGTATTTTCGCTATTTTCTTCTGACACATCATTTGATGAAAGCTTCACATTCTTCTTGTCATTATCCTTACGTGTCATGGTTTTATCGTCTTGTTTGTCTTTGTTTTTATGGTCTGGCATGGATGTTCCTCCTTCGCATCATTTATAGAATTTTGTTTGGTTTAGCTATACCCGAAAATCCCATTCACAACACGTCTCCTTTTAATAAAAAGAGTAAGCAGCGGTTAATCCAGCGTCAATATGATATGATATTTCTTATTTGTATGACAACAACAAAGCAAACCAATTAGAGATTTTTCTACATAAAACAATTCGGGAAAGTTGGGGAATTCATGTCGTTTACAGACTTATCCATTGCAACAAATGCAACCATGTTACCGATTCAGGAAATTGCTACTAAAGCAGGAATTCCACAAAAGGCACTTGAATTATATGGCAACTATAAAGCTAAGATTGACGTCAATTCCCTGCCGCCTATTACCACCCAAGGTCAAATCGTATTAGTCACAGCCATCAGTCCAACCCCTGCAGGTGAAGGGAAATCGACGGTTACTGTAGGATTAGCAGATGCATTCAATCAACTTAATGAGTCGGTCATCGTCGCATTACGCGAGCCTTCACTTGGTCCTGTTATGGGCATGAAAGGTGGAGCAACAGGCGGTGGTTTCGCCCAAGTATTGCCGATGGAAGACATCAATCTTCATTTTACAGGAGATATACATGCCATCACCTCTGCAAATAATGCCTTATCTGCACTTATCGATAATCATTTACATCAAGGTAATTTACTAAATCTAGATCCACGAAGAGTTGCATGGAAACGAGTTCTTGATATAAATGACCGTGCATTACGACAAGTGACTATAGGATTAGGCGGTCCACTACAAGGAGTTCCTAGACAAGATGGATTTGATATCACCGTCGCCTCTGAAATCATGGCCGTGTTATGCCTCGCAACAAGTCTGGAAGATTTGAAAGAACGACTTGCTCAAATGGTCATTGCTTACACATACGATAAAGAGCCTGTAACTGTAAGACAATTGGGTGTTGAAGGTGCTCTTACATTGTTATTAAAAGATGCATTCAAACCGAATTTGGTACAAACCATTGAAGGAACGCCTGCAATCATTCACGGTGGTCCTTTTGCCAATATTGCTCATGGGTGTAATTCTTTAATGGCAACAAATACAGCAAGAAGACTTGCAGATATCGTCGTAACCGAGGCCGGCTTTGGAGCAGATTTAGGCGCTGAGAAATTCATGCACATCAAATCAAGAAAAGGTAACTTCCATCCAGATGCCGTGGTCATTGTAGCAACAGTTCGTGCTCTCAAGATGCATGGTGGAGTTGAGAAAAATCAACTTACACAACCAAATACTGATGCCGTGAAACGCGGGATGGCGAATTTGGCGAAACATGTAGATACGATTCGTCAATTTGGCATTGAACCGGTCGTTGCATTAAACCGTTTTACCGCAGATGCACAGGATGAGTTACAAGAAGTCATGGATTGGGCTAAAGCACAAGGTGTTCAAATTGCATTAACCAACGTATGGGAGCAAGGTGGTAAAGGTGGACTTGAGCTAGCTAAGCTTGTAAAAGAAGAATTGGCTAAACCGAAAAACTTTACCATGCTATATGAGGAAACTGATTCTGTCGAAGAAAAGCTACGAATTATTGTTCAACAAGTGTATGGTGGAGCTGACATTCAATTAACAGATAGTGCTAAGAAAAAGCTAGTAGATTTAAAAAAATACGGCTGGGATGCATTGCCTATTTGTATGGCTAAAACACAATACTCTCTTTCTGATCAACCTTCCCTTCATGGACGTCCTGAAGGATTTACCATTACCATTCGTGACATTATCCCGAAACTCGGTGCAGGCTTCTTGGTCTGCCTAACCGGTGATATCATGACCATGCCAGGATTACCAAAACAACCAGCCGCTTTAAATATGGATGTTGATCAAGATGGCAACGCGGTCGGATTATTCTAGTTCAAGTTACCTTTTCTTAAAAACAAAACCGGTACGGGGTTTTCTCCCGTACCGGTTTTTCTATATTTTCTTTTTAGTCATCTGTTGCCATCTCACGTCTATGATCATTAAGGCGTTTTTTTCGAATTCGCAATGGATGTTGCTAGTCGATCAATGACCGGAACTGTACTAGACTTGGTATTTTGTGTTTGGACAGTGAAAATTAACAACTCTCCATCTCTTGTTTTTGCATATCCGGCTAGCGCACTAACATTGTCTAAACTACCCGTTTTTGCCATTACATTCCCTTTTGCTGGAGCAGTTTTCATTCTTAGGCGTAATGTGCCACCCACGAAGCGTTCATATCCACCCGAAATTGGAAGTCCTTTTAAGAACACACCATACCAAGGTTCAGATCTTACATGATGGAGTAATTGAGTCAATTGACTAGAAGGAATTTTATTAGCATGCGACATACCAGAGGCATCCTCGAACACCCATTGGTTGACATCCAAACCTACGGAATCTGCGTACTCTCTCATTACTTTAAGCCCCGCATCCCAACTACCTACTCCATATTTTACTTTACCCATTTCTTTCGCTAAAACTTCAGCATGCGTATTGTTGCTGAGTTTCAAAAATGGAATCATTAAATCTTTTAAAGGCATTGATTTTTTAGACAGTAACACACGTGCATTTTTTGGTGTTGTTCCTGAAACTACTTTAGATGTAGAGACAAAGGTAATTCCTTTTGAAGCTAATGATCTTTTAAAGACATCTAATGCATAAGCAGTAGGGTTAGATACGGTAATCCACTCTTTCTTTCCAGCAGAACCAAGTGGTACATTACCTGAGATGATCACTTTATTCGTTCCGTATTCACGTTTAATCTTTAACGTATTTGAATATCCTTTTGGTACAGTTCTTGATTGATTGACGATGCGAACTACACCTGTTGCTGGCGTTAACGTGATTTTTGCAACTCGCCCGTTTACTGAAGGTTTAGCATCTACAATTACAGATCCTGCATCGTAATCCGTGTTCGGTGAAAGACTTAATGCAGAAATACGGGCTGCATAATAATAGGATTCATCTGCTTTTGCAATTCCCGGTGATAAACGATCCGCGTCAAACCAAGTATCGTCCCCAATAATGTGTCCAGAAAGTCGTTTCACTCCTCTATTAGCTAACATTGAAGCGAAATGATCGAAATCTTTTTTCATTAAAGTAGGATCACCTTTTCCGCGAAGATAGAGATTGCCGTACAATGTTCCCTTCGCTACAGTTCCGTTAGTTAACAAATCAGTAGAAAAACGATGATTTTCCCCTAAAGTTTCTAATGCTGCAGAGGCAGTCAGAATTTTCAAAGAAGAAGCAGGTGTAATACCTTTATCTCCATTTTTTTGATAGATAATTTCACCAGTAGAGGCTTTTCGTATGGTTACACTAGTAGATGCACTAGTCATTCTGCTGTCAGTCATGACGTTATTTATCGAATTTTGTAAGCTAGTGTAAGGAGAGGCGGCTTGGACGGTTGACGTTTCAGAGATCGTAGTTAAGGTTGTTCCACTAAACATGACAATAGTAGCTAGACCAATTAATAGTTTACGTTGAATTTTCACGTGTACCTCCAAGTTTTTAATAAGATATTACTAGTTTAGCATTAAATTGTCAGATAATGCTGTCTTAATTGGCCTATTTAGTAAATACAGTCAATATGCCCAGTAATATGTTAAAAACTTGTCAACTAGATTGAAGATACTTTTTGTTGAATTTTGAAGAATGACGGACGTAATTCTTCTTACTTCTATGTAACAGGTTATAAACCATCAATCTTTCAATCAGGCAGCCTTTTTTCAAATCGCATATATGAATAGAGTCGGTAACCTACGGAGACCAATGCTAACAAGCCTAAGAACTTGGTGAATCCATCTAAAAAGAGTACAGCGAATATCCCGATGAAGATTGAAAGTACTGCTGAAATGTTGCCAGAAATTCCGTTAATCGGAGTATTAGATACAAAGAAACTGCGCATGCCTTTTAAATCTTTTGCATAACAATTCTCGTGATACGGTACGACTTGAAACATAAAAATCGTTGTGACTAAATCACCAGTGAACTTGATTTCTCTATCGCATTTTTCACAGTACACACCTTTTGTCATTTTAATTCACTCCTGTCTGTTTAACGCAACTGGATAGAAAATCTTTGCCATATGCTATCAAACAAGTTGTTTGTGACCATATCATTAGAAATTCCCCCACATACTACTGCAACCATTTCCTTTTTCCATCGTTTAGTAAGGGTAGAGGAGTGAGGTTCATGCGGTCGAAGACTTTTTTGAAAGGGTTTGGATATTTTGTTTTGCTTATCGGCATCCTTCTATTCGGTCTTTTCATGTTGATCAATTATTTGTTTTTCAATATAGATCGTCTGCCTGAAGGAGAAGCATTAGCTGAAAAAACCTCCCTAAGAGGGGATTATACGGTTGTGACTTATGTAATTAATACACATTCCACGGTTGCTCCTGCTGTTAGAGGCGAAGTAATTTACCATGATAAACATGATAAAAAACGGAATTTCTACTGGGCTTACAGGATGGAAAAAGGCGAAATCGAGTGGATCAATGATCATGTCGTATCTATCAATGGTATGGAACTTGATGTTCGCAAGGATACGTATGACTTTAGAAAAACTGAAGACTAGTTGCTTTTTCAGAAACCGAATGCTCAGCCTTCTTCTATCATGTGAAGATGTTCTTGTTTATTCAGGAACTTGATAATTCGATAGTTGTCTTTTATTTCAAGTAAATGAATGCCTGTATCACCTGTCGTAAAAATAAATTCATTGTTCATCGGTTGTTTGAGAAATGCTTTAAGCAAATTCGAAATAGTCCCTCCGTGAGATACAATGGCTACACGCTCATAGTCTTGATAGTCTACTAACACTTTGTGAAAAATGCTATCTACTCTAAAACGAAACTCCAAATCTGATTCACCATCTTGAATAGGTATGTGAGCTGGTCTTCCACCTTTAGGAAAAGGATGTTTTATGGCTGCTTCTTTTCTTGATAATCCAGCAAGAACCCCATTGTTAAATTCCATTAACTCTTTACCTACTATTAATTCGCAGCCAATAGATTCTTGTAATATGTTGGCTGTCCTTTTGGCTCTGATTAAAGGACTTGATAGGATAATAGTTGGTGGGTAATGTTGTTCTATGTATGTTGACATGCTTCTCGCTTGCTTCTCCCCTAGCTCTGTTAAAGGAAAGTCCGCCCTACCTTCATGTACGCCTAATACATCCGCTTCTGATTCTCCATGTCTTATGAGTAATAATTCCATACTATCCCTCCGCTAAAAATATCCATATGTAGATTGTTACATACACTTACATTTCTTTACAATAGATTTCTTTGGTTAGTATGAATAAATTATCTCACCCAATAAGATACATTTTATGTTATGATATCCAAAATAATAAGCAATGAAGAGAACAGTAAATCACTTGAATTCTTAAAACAGAGAGCCCTGGTTGCTGAAAAAGGGTAAGCATTCACGGATTGAAACAAGACTCTGAGCTTCACATCGGACCCTTTTATCGGTGATGGTGTGACGGATGCTCCCGTTACCAAGCTAAAGTATAAGCATGATTCATGCCGTACTTGAAAAGGTTTTGATGGTGACATCAGAACAAACTGGGGTGGTACCACGACATGTTAATCTCGTCCCCAAGACAAATCGTCTTGGGGGTGAGGTTTTTTATTTTGCCAAAAAACATGTCGGAGGGATTCGTATGATCTTATCAAAATGGAAGTTTCCAGTTTATTATTTAAGCGCCGTAGGAATTGCTAATATGGGTCAATGGATTTATTTGTTGGCCATTAACTTAATGGTTTTTGAAATGACAGGTTCTGCATTTGCTGTTGCAGGTCTGTATATGATTAAACCGTTCGCTCGAATGTTTGTTGGGTTATGGGCTGGCAGTGTAATCGATCGTTCTTCCACAAAGTATTTGATGATTTTTTTAGATGTGATTAGAGCGCTATTAATTGTAAGCATTCCTTTTTTAGATTCCATATGGGTAATCTATACACTTGTGTTGTTCATTCAAATGGCTGGTGCCGTGTTTGAGCCTGCATCTTTTACGTACATGACGTTACTGTTGCCTGAACATAATCGTAAACGATTCAATGCACTGCTCAGTTTTGTGCATTCTGGAGCTTTTATCATGGGACCGGCACTAGCGGGGATCTTATTTATGGTGGGTACTCTCGAAATGGCGTTGTTTGTGAATGTTGGAACCTTCTTATTATCAGCGGGTTTGACCTATTTACTACCAAATTTAGTCCCTTCCTCAGCTACAGTAACAATCAAAATAACTTTTAATGACATTCGATCAGATTGGCATTTAGTTTGGAGTTTCAGCAAAATTGCTTTCCCTTTTGTAATTGTCTATATGATTTTTCAAGGCGCAATGTTGTTGACAGCTGCACTTGATTCAATGGAAGTAGCCTTTTCGAAGGAGGTTCTTCATCTTTCAGATGCTGCATATGGCTCTCTCGTTAGTATTGCAGGAATCGGATTCTTGGTGGGGGCTATTTTCACAAATGGTGTCGTTAGAAATGCTTCAGCTAAACAAATGATGGTCAGTGGAACTACATTGGTCGCATGTGGCTATGTTTTTTATAGTTTCTCAACAACTTATATGATGGCGAGTATCGGATTTTTCATCCTCGCCTTTTTTCTTCCACTGGCAAACACAGGTTTCATGACATTTATTCAAGAGAATATTCCAATCGACATGATGGGGAGAATCTCGAGTTTGTATGGGATGGTGGCTAATACGATTCAACTGATGGTGGTTTTGTTTATGGGGCTAGCCGCACAAGTTTTTTCGGTGCAAGAAGTTGTGATTAGTGGTTCTGTTGTAATGTTGATTGTTGCAATCTTTCTCAGTGTGACAGTGAGCCGTCTTACCACTTCTAAAATAGCATTAGGTTAAACCGGCATATAAAGCTTCACTTTAGAATAGCCCACTGTATTCATACTTCAGCGGGCTATTCTGATGATATTTATATAAAATAGAAAAATGCTCCTATTACACTAAAACCAATGAGAGCAAGGATGAAAACGCGAGTTGAAGAAGACTCTTTTATTGAATCAGTTATGATTTCTTTAATCGTCACCATATAAATCATCCCAATAGATAAACTAATGAAGAATGACCAAAAAACCGGATTTTCAATTCCTATTATGCTTGCAAAATAAGCACCAACACCTACTGGTAATGCAACCATAAGAGAAAATGATATCAACGTCCAGCCTCCAAGACCAGCCATAAACAAAGGGCTAAAAACGATGATTCCTTCTGGAATGTTGTGAAGGAGTATGGTTTGAAGTATGGAAAAGTTTAAAGTGGCGTCTTGATTCGAACCTAAAGTAATGCCTATTGGCAGGTTATGAAGTGAGATGCTAATCATTAACATCACGCCAGTGTATAAGGGATCCAACTTTTCTTTACTTTTTCTAAGGGCCATTTGGTTCTTAAACGATTTATGTATAAACTTGAATAACATAATTCCTATTAGAAATCCCGCAATAAAAGCACTCCAATTACCTAGCTCTATTGCTTCAGGGGCAATCTCAAAACTTATTAAACCAAGAATTAAACCAGCACAAATACTGTAAACGGTGTCCATTCGCTTCTGAAATCCCTTTAAGATCCAAGCAATCACACCTCCAATACCAAAGCCTAATGCAGTACATAAATAGCCAACGACCCATATAGAAGACACTTTTATCACCCTTATGATGTTTGTCTCTATGTTTATATGGGTGTTGGGGTGAATTTATGAAAGACTATATTTTTCCAATAAAAAAACCCGCACATGTCGTCCATGTGCGGGTTTTTGATTTTTATTCCAATTTACGTTGAGCAAATTCTTCATCCATCTTAAGGAAGAACTCGCCCCCCTCTTGGATTCCTTTCAATTTCACAAGGATAATTCGGAAAGACTCTTCTTCCTCCATTTGTTCTTTAATAAACCAGTCTAAAAACGAGCTAGTGGAATGTTGCTTTAATTCTGCCGCAAGAGAAACTAAGGAATAGATATCTCGTGTCACTTCTCTTTCTTGTTCTAGAGATTGTTGGACTACATCTAATGCATTCTCAAAGTGATTCTTTGGCTCTTCCAATTTATGAAGTACTGGCTTTTCACCCATTGTCACTAAAAAATGATAAAACTTCATGGCATGAGAATCTTCTTCTTTAGATTGGATTAAATAAAAATTAGCAAAACCTTGATATCCTTTATCTGAGAAATAGGTCGCCATCGCTTTATAAGCATGCGCTGCTTGCAGTTCATTATTAAATTGTTTATTTAAAGCTTCAGTCATTTTTGTTGGCAACATGATAAATTCCTCCAATTAATTAATTAGTTATCAGTAATTATTATTATTTAATGATAACATAGTTGTTTAATTAAAACAATCCTATTGAGAATTAACCACTTCAATTGAGAATGAATATTGATCTTTCATCTGTTTCACACGAACGAAACTTTAATTTAAATGTCTCTCAATTAATACTCATCATAAGGCACATCAAGATTAATTGCCTTTTGGTAAATCTTACTTTTCGCTTTTGCATCGACTATTCCCGACCCTATAAATTCAAATGTATAGCCATCGTCAAATTCGAAAATATACTTTTCATCACGGGCTGTTTCTTCGTTGTATAACTCGTGTGTCACTTTCGCCAGATCAGTCCATTGGTATTCGACTTTTGAACCCCATATTGGATTATTTTTGATAAAGTCCTCATGGAGATACACGTAGTTTTGAACACCTATGCTGAAAAAAAGGAGGAATCCAACTACTGCCATGATCCCTGTTAAAATAGTAAACAGTTTAGACTTTGAAAAATACATGGCACAAAACACCACAATCACAACCAAAAAAGCTAAGCCATACATCATCATACTCGTGCCTTTTGGAATAAAGACGATTTTATCAGGAGTATCCGAAATTGTCACCGCCACAATCATGGGTGTTAGCATAATAACAAATGGGGCTATGATAAATAAAAGTAGGGCAAAAACCCAAAACTTACTTTTCCGATCCGTGTAATTCATGAAATTTCTCCTCTTTCAAATGATTTCAAATTTTCTTAGTCTACTCTTTACAGTAAAAGTTTGTAAGTATCTGATTTCATTGTAAAAGAAAAGTGATTAGATGTAAATTATTCCCTTTAAGGAATAGTATTTCCTACGCATTTTATTGGAATACTATTCAATACATAAATTTAATATAAAAATCACATCTTAAGATAACTCAATCTCAAGATGTGATTTTGTAGCTTTGTCCCTTCGGATAGCAAATTCACTATCACCACATTAAAGCGTTCAGGCTTGTATTCTGCATGCATGATTTTGATTTTTTCTGCTTACTACATAATGAAAAATAACCTCTCAAGAATTTATTATCCTCAGAGGTTATTGTCATCAAACTGTTCTAGAAGTTATTTATTTCTTTTAGTTTGTTGATTCTTGTCTTTGTTGGTTTCATATTCTTCTGGTTTAGATTCAGGATTAAAGTCTTTAGCAAATTCTTCGTTTGGATCGTTGGGACTTTTGTAAATTCCAAAGCTGTTATGATTTCTTTCATTCATTGTCTTATTATTGTTTTTACTCATGGATATTCACCTCCTAAAGTCTAATGTGCTCCGTTTAGAAGGTTTTATTCTTAAAGGACATTTCTTTATAGCGGGTGTTACTAGCCAAACTGATCTATATTCTTAACACTTATATGACACTAGTATTGCATGAATAAATGAGTCAAACTTTCTCTTTCACCATCAAAAAACACCCCATTGGACATGAATATCCAATGGGGTGAAGCAGAGTAATGTTTTTTAAACGTCGTGACTTTGTTTCAACAGAATAATTGTTTAGAAAATTCATCAAAGGTATCAGTAATTTTGATATATTCCCATTCTGTAGTGTCAAAAGTTGAAGCTGAAAAGTTTTCTGCTATATACATTACAGATGGATTATCTTTGTTACTTCGATAATCTAGTACAACCCAATAATGGAAATCCGTCCACAACACAATAAACCCTTTAGGGAGGTTAACTTCATTTAAAAGTTTTTCAGAGGACAAAATGCTTATATCATCATTCTCAAAATGAATTGGTTCTATTGATGGAAGTTTTACTCGTTCTTCATCAGGAATGCATTCAGTATCGCCTGCAGGTAAAACGAAATAAGGATAATTAAGTTCTCCTCCATTATTGATTTTCATTAAATCTATAAACGATTGAGGAAATTTAATGTTTAATTCGTTTTCAGCTTTTTTTATTATTTTATCGTTTATAAGATATTCAACACGTTTATATTTTGGTTCTACCTGCCAAAATCCATGACCATTGTAATAATTCCTTTGCAATGTCCGCACCTCCTACTTTATTTATTACCTTAAATAAAATAATACCCTTATTGAACTAACCTGCCGTGTTGAATTAAATATTTCACAATCTTTAAAGCACATAAATGAGTCAATTTCATAAATATCTTTTGATGAATGATACACGAACATTTGAAGTGTATCCCTTTGAATTTGTTAAGAATTTCTCTAATTTGATTGGAGTGAAGGGCGGCGACTCCGGCGGGAAAAGTGTGTCCAGGTGTGACCCCACAGAGAGCGTAGCGAACGAGGAGGCACACGGACCACCCGCGGAAAGCGTCCGCCCGTAACGGAAATCGAAAGAATCTCTGTTTTTATAATGTTCGTGTTTACATCCGGTTTTATGAATTATGAAATTGACTCAAATATCCAATAAAAAAATTATCTCAACTCTAAGGGAAGATAGAGGTGAGATAATTTTAATCAAACTTTATTATAAATGATCAATCTATTTTAGAAATGATCACACTTCGTTATAGATTATCAAATACTTAATTTCAAAGCCACATCTTCTGTTCGGCTTTCCTATATTTTCTTACTCAACTGTAACCGATTTTGCCAAGTTACGTGGTTTATCCACGTCGCAATCGCGGTGCAATGCTGCGTAATAGCTGATTAATTGTAATGGAATAACTGAAACAAGTGGTGTTAATAATGGATGCACTTTTGGTAAGACGAGTGTATCGCCTTCTTCTTCCATGCCTTCCATTGCAATGATACATGGGTTTGCGCCACGTGCCACTACTTCTTTAACGTTTCCACGGATGTTCAAGCTTACTGCTTTTTGTGTCGCTAATGCGAAGATTGGCGTACCGTCTTCAATTAATGCGATCGTTCCATGTTTCAATTCGCCACCGGCAAAGCCTTCTGCTTGAATGTACGAAATTTCTTTCAGTTTTAATGCGCCTTCCATGCTGACACAGAAGTCTAGGTTACGGCCAATGAAGAATGCATTGCGTGTTGTTGAAAGGAAGTCACGAGCGATTTTCTCCATTTCTTCTTTTGAATCAACCATCGCTTGCACTGCATTTGCCACGATTCCAAGTTCTTGAACGATATCAAAATCTATTGGGTGTCCTGCTTTTTCAGCAGCAACCGCAGCTGTAAGTGCAAGAACTGCAATTTGTGCTGTATACGCTTTTGTAGAAGCAACCGCAATTTCAGGTCCTGCATGTAGTAACAATGTGTAATCCGCTTCACGTGAAAGCGTAGAACCTTTTACATTCGTTACAGTCAACGTAGGATGACCTAATTTTTTAATTTTCACTAATACTTGGCGGCTATCTGCCGTTTCCCCTGATTGAGTGATGAACATGAATAATGGTTTTTCAGATAATAACGGCATGTTGTAGCCAAATTCACTTGAGATGTGAACTTCAACTGGAATTCCTGCGATTTTCTCGAAGTATTCTTTACCAACTAATCCTGCGTGGTAACTCGTACCTGCTGCAATAATATAAAGGCGATCTGCATTGTTCAATGCTGTTAAAATGCCTTCTTCAATTTCAAGCTTCCCTTGTTCATTCTGATAGGCTTGGATAATTTTACGCATAACAGCAGGTTGCTCGTCGATTTCTTTTAACATGTAATGAGGGTACATCCCTTTTTCAATATCGCTCATATCAAGTTCTGCTGTATATGATTCACGTTCTACAACAGTTCCGTCTAGTTTTTGAATTTCAACAGACTCTTTTTTCACAATCACCATTTCTTGATCGTGAAGTTCTACATATTCGTTAGTAACTTGAATCATTGCCATCGCGTCAGATGCCACTACATTAAAGTCGTCTCCAAGACCTACTAATAATGGGCTTTTATTTTTAGCTACATAGATCGTTTGTGCTTCCTCTGAGTCTAGTAACGCGATTGCATATGAACCGTGTAACAAAGACAAAGTGTGACGGAAAGCTTCACTCGTTGTCTTGCCATCTTGTGAGAATTTCTCAAGCAATTGCACGATAACTTCTGTGTCTGTATCAGATTTCATTTCAACGCCTGGTAAATATTCTTTTTGTAGTAAATGATAGTTTTCAATAACACCGTTATGAACCAGTGTATAACGACCTGATTCACTTTGATGTGGATGTGCATTTAATTGGTTTGGCACGCCGTGAGTTGCCCAACGAGTATGTCCAATCCCTGTTTTTGAATGTACATCATCTTCCACTGCTTTACGTAAGTCTGCAATGCGACCTTTTTCTTTAAAAATCGTTACGCCGTCAGCATTACGAACAGCAATACCTGCTGAATCGTACCCACGGTATTCTAATTTCTCTAACCCTTTTAATAAAATCTCTTTTGAATCTAACTCTCCGATGTATCCTACAATTCCACACATAATTTAAATCCTCCATTTAGTAAAATCAAAATAAGCGTTCTGCAATACGTACAGACGCTGTCGTGTGCCCTCTTCTTCCTTTGTTCGCAAAATCACTTTCACGGGTTAAGAACAAGAATTACGACCGGGCATCGCGGCCGGGAGGTATCCGCCGAATCTTCGATACTCCTCCACCTCGTCTGCTGAAGATCTGTTTCGTCCAATTTCTTCAGCTCTGGCGCTATCATTTTTTTCCTCATTTATCGTGCAAACATTCTCTCCTTTAGCACGGTGACGTAGTCAGTTGTCAATGACTTACAGTTTACGCCAACATTCCTATCATACTGATTTCGCGTACAAACGTCAATAAAAGTACTTTACCCCATTGTATTCAGTGGAAACCTAATCGGTTAGGAAATCTACTCATTGCCCCTTTAGTATGAGGATGATTCGGTCCATTTCACCTATGAAAGTGATTTTATTCGGCTTCGTCGTGGGTTTTATCGGCTACATACGCCTTTTATTCGGCTTCACACTAGTTTTATTCCGCTTCACCCATAAAAAGGAAATATAATCGGTGTTCAAATTTCTAATATCCCTAAACCAAAACAAAGAGCCGCATCGCTGCGACTCTTCATAAACCTGTAATAGCGCCAAAGACTAATGCCAACGCAATGACAAATGCTGGATGTAATTTCACTTTTTCCAATAACACAAAACTCGTAGCCATTATGATTAATGTATAGCCAATACCGAGGCCATCAACGGATTGTTGTGCAAATTGTATCGTCATAAAGCCGAGTAGAATCGCAATCACCGGTCTAATGACTTTCGTTAAGTTTTTTACTTCTGGCTCATCTTTATATTTCATCAAGATGGCCATCATGAAAATCATTAGGATTAAAGACGGAGCAACCGTCGCAAGCATCGCAACTATGGATCCTAGTATACCGCCTTCCGCATAGCCGATGTATCCAGCCATCTTCGTTGCTATTGGACCAGGTAATGAATTGCCAATGGCTACTACTTCACTAAATTCTTGAGTAGACAACCATTCATAAGTCCCTACCACTTCATGTTCAACTAGCGGAATGGAAGCTGGGCCTCCGCCGTATCCTAGGATACCGGGAATAAAGAAAGCTAAAAATAGATGCCAATAAATCATGCTTTCTTCCTCCTTTTCAAGAGAGGGGAAAAGACGGCTACAATACAACCTAAAATAACAATAGCCGGATGGATATGCAAAGCTTCTATTAGAATTGCGGATAGCGCCAATAGCATAATGGCACGCATCCAACCGAGCGTTTCACCGGATTTCTTAATAAAATCCCATGTTAACACAGCAAGCATCACAGCAACTACGGGCACGACAGAAGCGGACATATGTTGTACCCATGGAATGTCTTTATACGTTTGAAGCAAGCCAAGAAAGGCAATCATCAACACAACAGTTGGAATGACAGACGCCAAGAGTGCATTCAGAAGCCCCCATACCCCCGCTACTCGATAACCTACGTATCCAGCCATTTTTGTAGCGATAGGCCCTGGTAATGTATTCGCAAGTGCTAGGGTGTCTCCAAATTCATCGTCAGTCATCCATTCATATTTTTTCACAACTTCTTGATGAACTAATGGAATCGAGGAAGGTCCTCCACCAAATCCAAGCATACCAATTCTAAAAAAAGCTAGTCCAAGGTTACGGTGAAGAACACGTCCTGGACGCGCGGAGGTGTTCTTCGATATCGGACGTTCTACCAAGCAGCGATGGTTCCGTCAGTTCGGGATTCTGTACCGCCTTGCAGTACGCCCGTTTCGGGATTTCTCCAAATGATTTGTCCACGTCCAAAACTACCACCGTCCGATGTTACATGTATGTCATGTCCTTTTCTAACCAAGTTCTGCACTAAGTAATTTGGAAACTCGGGTTCGACATGGACCGTCTTCCCTTTAATCCATTGCCAACGAGGCATATCCAAGGTAGCTTGTGGATTCAATAAGAAATCTACTGTATTGGTTACAACTTGGAAGTGTCCTTGAGGTTGCATATATCCCCCCATTACACCAAATGGTCCAACTGCTTGCCCATCTTTCGTTAGGAATCCTGGAATGATAGTATGATACGTTCTCTTCCCTGGTTTCAAGACGTTCGGATTTGTTTCATCAAGTGAAAAATCATGACCACGGTTTTGCATCCCAATTCCAGTGCCTGGCACCACGATACCTGAGCCAAAGCCCATATAATTACTTTGGATATAAGAAACCATATTTCCTTCATCATCCGCAACAGCTAAATAGACCGTGCCACCCTTTGGAAGTTCATATGGTTGTGGGTTGCTTGCAGTATCTTCGATAACACCCGCACGCTTTTCTGCGTATTCTTCTGATAGTAAATGTTCAACGCTCACTGGCATCGCTTCAGGTTCTGTAATAAACGCTTGGCCGTCTGTGAATGCCAATTTCATGGCTTCGATCTGTTGATGGAATGTGTCTGCATCTTGCCAAGCTGGTTTGTCTAATTGCTTAAAGACGTTTAACGCCATGAGCGCAACCATACCTTGTCCATTCGGCGGGATTTCCCATACGTCGTATCCGCGATAATTCGCAGAAACTGGCTCAACCCATTGTGGTTTGTATGTAGCTAAATCTTCTTTTGTTAAGTAGCCATCGTGTTTCTTAAAGTAGGCATCGATTTTATCAGCAATTTCGCCTTCATAGAAATCTCTAGCATTTGTTTCACCGATTGCACGTAACGTTTTTGCGTGCCCAGGAGATGACCAAACTTCTCCTACTTCAGGCGCTCGTCCGTTTGGTGCAAATGTTTCAAACCAAGAGGCAAATTCTTCTGTTGTAAAGGTTTCCTTGAATTTTTTATAGGCAGCTTTCCAGTACTTACCGAGAATCGGTGTTAATGGGTAGCCTTCTTCTGCATAACGAATAGCTGGAATAAGTACGTCTTTTAACGGAAGTTTGCCGAATTTCTGTGAAAGCTCTGCCCAAGCTGCCGGTACACCAGGTACAGTGACAGGAATCACGCCAAACACAGGCATTTTTTCATGTCCTTTTTGTCGTATAGCTTCAGCAGAAATCGATTGTGGTGCAGGACCAGAGGCGTTGAGACCATGTAGCTTATCTTTTGTCCATACAAGTGCGAATGCATCGCCGCCAATTCCGTTCGAAGTTGGTTCAACAACTGTCAATGCTGCCGCTGTCGCGATCGCAGCGTCAATCGCATTACCACCTTTCTGCAAAATTTCAAGACCTGCTTGTGCTGCAAGTGGTTGTGATGTTGCGACCATGCCTTTCTTCGCGAATACGGTATGACGCTTCGCTGCAAATGGGTGGTGTAAGTAATCCATGATGATCCCCCTCAAATTTGTTCGTTTCTAAATTTTAGTACCTGCAAAATGACAAGCAGCAAAATGACCTATTTCATATTCTTGCCAAGCGGGTTTATCAACCTTACACACATCTTGTGCAATTGGACAACGTGTGTGGAATGGACATCCACTAGGCGGATTTGCTGGATTAGGTAAATCTCCTTGTAATCGAATTCGTTTTGTATTTACGTGAACGGATGGTCGCGGAATAGCCGATAAAAGCGCTTGGGTATAAGGATGCAATGGATTTGCAAATAATCCCTTTACTGTTCCTAACTCCACCGTGGTTCCAAGATACATCACAAGCACGCGATCACAGAAATAACGAACCACCCCTAAATCATGCGATATAAATAAATAGGATAACTGATACTTTTCTTGCAAGGTCTTTAATAATTTTAACACTTGTGCTTGCACCGATACATCCAAAGCTGATACCGCTTCGTCACAAATAACAAACGAAGGATTTAAGGCAATTGCACGGGCAATACCTATACGTTGTCTTTGGCCACCGCTGAATTCATGTGGATAGCGATCAAAATGTTCTTCTTTTAACCCAACTTCATTTAGCAAATCTATGACACTTGTACGTTTTTCTTTTGCTGACATATTGGTATGCATCGTAAAGACTTCTTCGAGTGCATGTCCAATGCGTTGTCGAGGGTTTAAAGAAGCATAAGGGTCTTGGAAAATCATTTGCATCTCTTTAACAAATTTCAATTTCTCTTTACGTTTTAAATCTTGAATTTCTTCATCACGAAAGCGAATTTTGCCTTCCGTTAATTCTTCAAGACCTAAAATAGCACGACCTAATGTGGATTTCCCACAACCAGATTCCCCTACTACCCCTAAACTTTCTCCTTCATATAATTGCAGTGACACATCTTCGACAGCTTTGACATGTCCTTGAACACGTTTTAAGATGCCGCCTTTGATAGGAAAATATTTTTTCACACCTTTTAATTCGAGGAGTATCTTTGGTTCAGATTTGGGCGACAAGGTGACCATGTTTAACCTCCTCCTCTACTTCTTCATGTAACCAACAACTCACGACATGTCCTTGTTCTTTTGTTGTAAATTCTGGAGGAGCAATTTCACGACATTTGTCAGTCGCGAATTTACACCGCGGGTGGAAACGACATCCTTGAATCTGTTCGTGTAAACTCGGCAGCGAACCGGGTATAGGTTCTAGTTCGAAATCCGGATCATCAATATTTGGTACTGAATTTAATAACCCGATTGTATAAGGATGTTTTGGGTTATCAAATATAGCTGCTACAGGACCTTCTTCTACTTTTTTGCCAGCATACATGACCATAACTCGGTCAGCGACTTCAGCTACAACGCCCATATCATGCGTAACCATCATGACACCCATATTTAATTTTTCCTTCAATTCATTAATTAAATCCAAAATCTGTGCTTGGATCGTTACATCTAAAGCAGTTGTCGGTTCATCCGCAATGAGCAATCCAGGATGACAAGCAAGTGCCATCGCAATCATGACACGTTGTCTCATCCCTCCACTTAGTTCATGTGGATATTGATTCATTCTTTTTTCAGGATACGGGATTCCAACTTGTTTTAATAATTCTATTCCTTGTTTCGTTGCTTCACTTTTCTTGATTTTATGATGAAGAATTAGCGGTTCGCGCAACTGGTAACCCACGGTTAGTACTGGATTTAAAGCTGTCATGGGTTCTTGGAAAATCATCGAAATTTTTGTGCCGCGCATTTGTCTCATCTGTTCATAAGGTAAGTTATGAATGGGCTTTCCTTCATACTTCACTTCTCCATTTGCAATTCTACCGTTGCTTGGGAGCAAACCAATCACAGATAGAGACGTAATGCTTTTCCCACAGCCCGATTCCCCTACGATGCATAATGTCTCCCCTTTTGCGATGGAAAAGGAGACATCCCGCACAGCTTGGACGTTGCCGTCAGCTGTACGGAATTCAGTTACTAAATTGTTCACTTCTAATAATGTCTCCTGCATGGTTCACCCTACTCTCCAGTAACGTTTTTCAAAGTCCATTTACCGTTTGGATCTAATTCAAGGCCAGAGTATGCTTTGTCCATTGCCGCCGTCACGATTCCGTGATACATAACAACTACTGCATTATCTTCAATCATCACTTTATTTGCTTTATCTAGAATCGCTTTACGTTCCTCTTGATCAATCGTTGTTCTTGATTGTACAACTAACTCATCAAATTCTGGGTTGCTGTATTGAGCACGGTTTGAAGATCCAACATTATCACTATGGAAGTTTGGATATAACAATTCTGAACCATCACCCGTTACGTTTGACCAACTTAGGAATGTGATGTCATACTCTCCACCACGTGCTGTATCTAAGAATGTAGCCCACTCCATGGACTCGATTTCAACTTTGAATCCAGCTTCTGTTAATTGAGCTTGTACAATTTCAGCCATTAAAATAAAGTTGTCACGGTTAGCTGTCAATAATTTAATTGGCTTGTCACCGTATCCATTTTTCTCTACTAATGCTTTTGCTGCTTCTACATCATAAGCAGTTCCCGCTTCGTCAGCAGATTCATCGTAACCGAATACTTGCGGTCCAACGACACTATCACTACGAACGCCTAAACCATTTAATTTTGTAACGAATGCATCGCGATCAATAGCTGCTGCCACCGCTTCACGGAATTCAGGATCTTGATTCATTTCTCGTGAATGGTTAAATGTTAAATAGTAAACAGGTGTTCCTTCTTTTTTCTCGATATTAATATTTTCCATTGCTTCAAGACGTTTGATTTGTTCTGTTGGTAAGTTGTCAATAAATTGAATCTCTCCTGCTTGTAGCATAGAGATAGCGGTTGAAATTTCAGGTACAACTTTTAATACAACCTTCTTGAGATCAGGTGCACCATCCCAATACTCTTCATTTGCTTCTAACTCCACTTGATCACCAGATGTCCAGCTAACAAATTTGAATGGACCTGTTCCAACTGGCTCTTTCATTAAATCTTGTGCTTGGTCAGCTGTTGGGCTCACAATTGCTGCATTAGAATGTGATAATGCAGCTAAAAATGCACCGTATGGATATTTTGTTTTAATTTCCACTGTATTTTCATCAATTACTGTAATCGTATCAACTGGCTCTAATAATGATGCACGTGGTGCAGCTGTTGCCGGATCACGTAATTTATCAAATGTGTATTTTACTGCTTCTGCATTAAAAGGCGTTCCATCGTGGAATTTAATGCCTTCTTTAAGTTTAATTACCCATGTGTTGTCATCTTTCATTTCATATGACTCTGCTAATTGAGGATCAAATTCCATCGTTTCGATATTACGTTCAAATAATTTTTCATAAACATGTTCCGTAATATTAGCTGATACTGAATCATTCGTTAAAATTGGCGACATCCCTACAACATCCGAAGTAGATGCGTACGTAAATGTCTCAGTACTCGCCTTATCTCCGCTTGCTGACCCGTCAGATTCTTTAGGAGCTGATGCTGATTCTCCACCACCACAAGCTGCTAAAACAAGTAACATCATTACCACTAGTGATAACCATACAATTTTCTTCATTAATCTTCCCCCTGCTCCATTTTTAATAGTGTCTCCCGTTAACTCCAAGATCTCGTTGTGCTTTTCATTGTGTCTGGCTGCAAGCGCCAGCGTCGAGCTAGAGTGGCGCTTTTCGCTTTTCATTGAATATCCATGTTTGGATCTAGTGCATCTCGTAATCCGTCCCCTACTACATTAAAAGCAAAAACCGTTAACATGATGGCAATACCTGGCACGATCGTTAAATGTGGTGATGTCCACATATAGTCTTGACCTTGTGCGATCATGGCACCCCATTCAGGTGTTGGCGGTTGAGCACCTAACCCTAAATAACTGAGTGATGCTGTCGATAATATGGCTGTGCCCATTCGCATTGTTGCAAAAACAATAATCGGTGCAAATGCATTCGGTAAAATATGACGAATCATTATACGTAGATCTGAGGCTCCTAGAGACTTCATCGCCATGATATATTCCTTTTGTTTAATGGAGAGTACGGAACCCCGCACGATTCGAGCGCATGTCGGAATGGACCAAATACTAATGGCGATGGCCACATTGACTAAGCTCGTCCCTAATACCGCAATAATTAACATGGCTAACAAAATACCTGGGAACGAGAATAGCAAATCTACAACCCGCATGATGATTCCATCTAATTTTTTGTAGTACCCACCAAGCAGACCTAACGTAACCCCTCCAATCAAGCCAAGAGAAACGGCTGTAATACCCACTAACAATGAAATTCGTGCTCCATGGACAATACGTGACCAGACATCTCGTCCATAATTATCAGTACCTAGCCAGTGACCTTCAGAAAACATAGGAAGCTCGCTGCTAATTAAATCTTGTTTAATAGGATCATGTGTAGCAATAATCGGTGCAAAAATAGCCATTCCGATTTGTAAAAGAATAATAATTATCCCTATAGCCGCTAATTTATTTTTCAGCAGTCGTTTTAGCGTTGTAACATATACTTTTTCTTTCTTTTTAACAACCGGTGCTCGTTCATCTGTTGTCAGTACCGCGTTTGTCATATAGTGTCTCCTTTCATCAGTCGTAGCTGATACGTGGATCAATAAAGGTATAAACGATATCTACTATTAAATTCACGACTACAAATAAGGTGGCAACTAACAACACCGAACCTTGAACCATCGGGAAGTCTCTCATTGCAATGGCGTCAATCATTAATCTCCCCACACCATTTATAGCGAAAACTTTTTCAGTAATGATTGTTCCACCAAGGAGGAAACCAAAGTTTAGACCAATAACGGTAATAACAGGAATCATGGCATTTTTCAATGTGTGAATCCAAATAACATTTCGTTCTTTCACGCCTTTTGCCCTTGCTGTTCTTACATAATCAGCTTTGATCACTTCGAGCATTGAAGACCTAGCCATCCGAGCAATCATGGCTGCTGAACCGGTGCCAAGTGTTATTGCTGGCAGTATCAATTGTTTAATTCCTTCAACCGTATAGAATGGTGCGGATAACCCACCAACTGGAAGCCAGCCTAAATTCACTGCAAACACTAAAATTAATAGTGCCCCTAACCAAAAGTTTGGAATAGAAATCCCTGCAAGAGCAAACGTTGTTGACGTTACATCTAGCCAAGAGTTATGTTTTAATGCGGATATTAAACCGGCAAAGATACCAATAACTACCGCAACAATCATACTGGCAATTGCGAGTTTAAATGTATTGGGAAAGCGTATGGATATAGCCTCGGAAACTGCTTGTTTTGTTTGATAGGAATAACCAAAATCACCTTGAACTGCATTTTTCACATACCTGCCATACTGAACGACAAATGGATCATTCAAACCAAGATTATCGCGAATCGCTTCTAAATCTGAATCTGTAGCGGTTGGTCCACCTACCATAGTGGCTGGATCTCCAGGTGCGATATACATGGATGAAAATACAAGAAATGAAATACCTAGTAATAAAAATACAAGTTGTACTCCCCTTCGAACAATCAAAGCTATCATTTACTCCCCACCTTCTTACATTTGTTAACCAATTTTATTGTTTTCATTAACAAATGGTTGTTATTTGTTAATTGTGATTATAGACTATAAAATAATATAAATCTATAGGAATATTCAAAAAACTTATAATTTATTGTTTTTTTAAGTCATTTCGTTTTTATTAATTCCATATACCTATACACATCGTAATGTAACGATAAGAATACTAAACACTATGGTGTAAATTGTATGTATATGCATGAAAACGTTTCCAACCATTTAGGATACAGAAATTCCCACATAAAAAGACCCTTACATTTCAGGAGAAATGTAAGGGTCTTCATGTAATTATAATTTTAAGCCACTTCTACTTTTGAATCGCCTTAATAATATGTGACTCTCAACACGCGTGATGCCACCTAAAGCATACAATTCTTCGTTAATAAATTTCTCTAAATTGGAGAAATCATCGACCAGTACATGCATATGTAAGGTAGATGGACCCGTCATTTGATAACAACTCGCCACACTCGGATTATCTGCAAGTTTTTCAGCTACTTCCACTAGTGATGAGGGTTCACAGTCTACTTCAAAAAATCCCGAGACACTCTTCCCCACTTTTTCAGAATTGATGACCACTGTAAAACGTTCGATTACTCCTGCTTCTTGCAATTGATGCACTCGTTCTCGAACAGCTACTCTTGATAAATTAAGTTCTTTTCCTATATCGACATACGATAAACGTCCATTGGCTATTAATAACTCTAAAATACGTTTGTCTGTATCATCTACACGCATACGACACCCACTTTCTACCATTATATAGGTATTATACGAAAACATTTTTCAAAAAGGAAGTTAAATATACAATATTCTTACAACTTGTATTCAATTAACTTGATATTAAAACACAACGACATCATTTTCAAGGCAATTTAAGAAAAGCGTAAAGCGTCTTCTAGCTCGACACAATGAAAAGTAGATCAGGCCAATCTAATCCGACTCTTGCGCTGGAGCAACTGAATCGAGTGCTGGAAGGATGAAAGGCTAATTGTCTTTCTTTTCCCATAAAATGACACGCGAGCTGGTGCTTAGAGTTAGACATGGCTCCTCCAAGTTCAGGGGTGTTGCTTGAAACTCTTGAAAAATTAAGAAAAACCGAGCAAAGTGCGCCCGGTCCTTTTAAGAAGGGTAATCATAGTAACCTGTTGATTTTCGCTACGGTGGACGCTTTTCGCGGGCACGGCTTCAGTCTCCTCGTCACTGCAAAAACATATGCTCCTGCGGTTACTCGTCGCAAAGATACTGGCTTTGACCAGTATCTTTCCTGCGGGGTCTTCAGCTCATGCACCTGCCGCTTCGCTTTCGGTGCAGAAAACATTTGCTATTCCCGCAGAAGTCGCCACCTGCGCTTCAATCAACTAATATAGATGGCAACTAAGATTATAGGTTGGTTCTATCTCTAGATAACTTAAAATCACATATTCGTGTCTTCGCAATAAGCAGTTGAAAGATTTTCTTGTTGGTTACTAATCACTTCATGGATTGTAGTGGAAGGCGGCGACTCCAGCGGGATTAGCGGGACAGGTGAGACCCCGCAGATCGCGAAGCGACCGAGGAGGCTCACCGTCCGCCCCGTGGAAAGCGTCCGCCTGAAACGGAAATCAACACTATTAATGAATCATCTTTTTGTCCAAAGCACTTAAAACAATGGGTTTATGGAATTAAGATTATATACTTTCTTATCTTTAAAAAAAGAACCAGCCTCTAAAAGAAGCTGGTTCCATTAAAATTATTCAGCTAATCCCATTTCAGTACGCACAACTGCAGCGATGCGCTCTACATAACGATCGCAATCTTCTTTATTTGATGCTTCGACCATTACACGCACTAATGGTTCTGTACCCGATGGACGTACAAGAATACGACCATTTCCAGCCATTTCTTTTTCTACTTCTTCAATGACAACTGCAACTTTTGCATTGTCCGTTACACCATGTTTATCTGTCACACGAACATTTACAAGTCTCTGCGGAAAAATCGTCATTTCAGCTGCAAGCTCAGATAACTTTTTGCCTGTAACTTTCATAATGTTAACGAGTTGCAGACCCGATAATAAACCGTCACCAGTTGTATTGTAATCTAAGAACACGATGTGGCCAGACTGCTCTCCACCTAAGTTGTAGCCGTTTTTCTTCATTTCTTCGACCACATAACGATCGCCAACAGCTGTTTTTACGCTCGTCATTCCATGAGATTCAAGTGCTTTATAGAAGCCCATGTTACTCATAACCGTTGAAACCACTGTATCTTTTTTCAAACGACCCTCGCTGTGCCAATGCTTCGCGCAAATATACATAATCTGATCGCCATCTACAATTTGACCTTTTTCGTCTACCGCAATCAAGCGATCTCCATCGCCATCAAACGCAAGCCCCACATGAGCTCCTTTATCCACTACAAATTTAGCTAAAACTTCAGGATGAGTAGATCCGACACCTTCATTAATATTTAAACCGTTTGGTGATGCTCCCATTGTTGAAAGGTCTGCATCCAAATCAGCAAATACGTGAGTTGCTAATGAAGAGGTCGCTCCATGTGCACAGTCTAATGCAACATGAATGCCAACAAAATCTTCATCTAATGTTTGTTTTAAATAACTAATATATTTTTGACCGCCTTCAAAATAATCAGTTACAGAGCCCAAATTGCCTCCAACTGGTCTTGGCAGTTCATCTTTTTCCGCATCAAGAAGCGCTTCAATTTCAGCTTCTTGTTCATCTGAAAGTTTGAAGCCATCTGAACCAAAGAATTTAATTCCGTTATCAGCGACTGGATTGTGAGAAGCTGAAATCATAACGCCCGCTTCTGCACTCATCACACGTGTTAAGTAAGACACACCAGGTGTACTAATGACACCTAAACGCATAACTTCAGTACCCACAGATAAAAGACCTGCTACAAGTGCACCTTCTAACATATGTCCTGAAATTCGTGTATCTCGACCGATTAATACTTTCGGACGATTTGTTGCGCCTTTTGTTAATACGTATCCGCCGATACGACCTAGTTTAAATGCTAATTCTGGTGTTAGTTCGCTATTCGCAACGCCTCTTACACCGTCAGTTCCAAAATATTTACCCATATATATACTCTCTCCTTCAAGTCCAACTTAAGCTCTAACTATATCCACTGTGACGGAAGGTATCGATACCTTCCATGTCACATTTTCAGGACCTTCTACAGTAATATCAAATTGATTTTTACCGTTCTCAGCTTCACTTGCATCTACATAAATTTGAAAATCCTCTACATTCAATGTGTCTAGCAACGGGTTTTCACCTTGAACTGTTAAAATAAGTTGTCCATCTTCAGGTTGAATGAACGAAAATTCATCCGCTTCATCTAAACCTCTTACTTCCACATTTAAATCTGCAAACTCTCTGGTTTTATCTTCTTGTGTATCTTCTACATCAGGTTGAATTTCAACTTCCGGTTCAGTTTGAGCGGAATCATCTATCAAAGGATCTTCAATAGGTGCTGGAGTAACATCCACTTCTACGTCTATTTGAGTCTCAGAAATTCGAGAAACACCTTTAGGTACCGGTATTTTCACCTTAAGCTCTTCAGAATCGTCTAATTTGCTGATATCAACATCTACGACTATATCTTCTAAAGCATCAATGGCTGTTCGATTCCCAAATGCACGCACATTGCCAAACGAAGGCGTTAAGTCATTAATCGTTACGCCTTCTTTTGGTATCCCAATTTGCCGAAGAGTGATTGGTATTTCCTTGCTATATTCTTCAATTTCAACTGTCACATTTACTTGTTCTGGTTCGATGGTGACATTTAATTTTGAAAGATCCTTATCCAATACTTTTACACTTGCTTCTTGTGTAAACGTCTTATTGATTCCTTGCTCTCCTGCTACTGTTGCTTTTACAAAGCTAATACTTTCAATAACACTTTTCGCACCCGTTATTAGAATACGTTGTGGATCCGACTTCATATTTGTTACAACAAAATTTTCTTCTAGTAAACGATCATTAAATTCAGGATCGACACGTAATTCACGGGTTATTTTTTCTTCAATATTGACTTCAATGTATGCAGGGTCCAAAGTAACTTGCAGCTTGTCTGATACATTTTCAACTTGAAGCATGACATCATGTTCTCCCATATTCAAATTACGCAAATCCACAAAGACTGTAAAATCTTGCAATTGTTTCGCCGATTGCACTAGTGATGTTGGCCCCTTAATTGTCATATCAACAGTTTCGGGAACACCCGTCACGACCAAATTTTCGTCATCATAGTAAACTTCAACCGGTACATCACGAACTACATCCGTCGAATTGCCATTGGCGGCTACGTCTAAGTTTTCCTCACCGGATTTAATCGTCAAGAACAAAAGCATGGCAAGTAGAAGCGCAGTGATTCTCAAAAACCAAGGGCTATCCATCATTTTATCCATTCTTTTTCCCCCTCCACGTCCATTTAGAAGTGCTTACAAGCTCAGGTTCTGGACCGAACCACACTTTACGTAAGCGTCTTTCAAATTCTTCAATGGAAAGATTTCGGTGAAGGTCTCCGTTTGACGTTAAACTCACTGCACCGGTTTCTTCAGAAACGATAATCGTAATCGCATCGGTTACTTCACTTATACCAAGTGCTGCACGATGACGAGTTCCTAGCTCTTTTGAAATAAATGGACTTTCAGATAACGGCAAATAACACGCAGCCGCCGCTATCTTATTTTTTTGCATAATAACCGCTCCATCATGAAGTGGAGTGTTCGGTATGAAAATATTAATCAATAATTCCGAAGTAATTTCAGAATTCATTTGAATACCAGTTTCAATATAATCACTCAAACCTGTTTCGCGTTCAATGGAAATCAACGCACCAATACGGCGTTTCGCCATATAACTTACTGATTTCGATACGGCTTCTATTAAACGATTTTGCTCTTCCGCTTCTTGAAGGCTCGTGCGGGCAAATAACTTGCCGCGTCCAATTTGTTCGAGGGCGCGTCTTAACTCGGGCTGGAAAATAATAATAACCGCCAGAAAACCCCAGTCAATAATTTTTTGCATCATCCAACCAAGTGTATCCAAGCCAAATGTTTGCGTTAGCACCCTAACAATTACAATTACAAAGATTCCTTTTAATAACTGAACCGCTTTGGTTCCTTTTATTAAAGTGAAAATTTTATAAATGACAAACCACACGAGTAACACATCAAGCATATTAACGAGCGCGTTTACCGGCGTCAAATCTGTGAATTGGTCAATAAACGGCATGTGGCATCCCCCACTTTTCTACACATATTCATATGAAATTATTATAACATAAAGGTCTAGTACTCTGCTTTGTCCAAGAAGGAAAAGAGGATAGTCATAAAAAATAAGCCTATCCATTAAGGGTAGGCTTACTGTTCTTCTTTACGGTCAAATAACGAAGTGACATCCTTCGCGCCTGCTTTCATTTTGTACCAAAGCCAATCAAACAATTGATTGATTTCTTCTATTTCACCAGTCACATTCGCCGTTGACGCCATTAGCTTTCCATTAATAACCGTTACATCCCCTTCAACTTCACCTTCAATTTGAAGATCGCCATTTTTAACGACAATGTCTCCATTCACGATTTCGCCAGCTGGAACAATTACTTTTTCTCCTTCAACCACGATATTCGGCTGTTTTGTAAACGAGAACTGTTGATCATCATTAAAGCTGCTAAACAACGATGCACTCATTAAAATCAAAAACAAGGCTGCTGCTGAAAGCATTGGATGGCTATGGAACCAACGCTTCATTCCAACTTTTGATGTCTCTTTTGGCATACGTGCAATGACGTTCTCCACAAAACCGCTCGGTGCTGTTATATGTGAAGCGCTCTGAACAAACACAGCGACTTTACCTAACTCGTGCATATGTTGTTGACAAGATGGACAACTCGTCAAATGTGCCTGAAGCTCCAGCTCATGTTCACGGCTAATGTCACCATCTAAATGTTCATGCATATAGTGAACGATATGATCTGGGCAGTTATTCATTGTTAATCCCTCCTACATGTTACTCAATTGCTTTCTAAGAGCTTCACGCCCTCTGTGAATACGTGTTTTCACAGTACCAAGTGGCATTTCTAAAATATCACTTATTTCTTGGAGTGGTAAATCCTCCATATATTTAAGCACAATTACTGCCCGATACTTATCCGGCAGTCGACTAATTTCATATTGAACACGATCTTGCATTTCCATTTTCAACACTTCTTGTTCCGGTAATTCTTCTTTCGAAGCGATTTGCGAATACATATTTAATCCTTCAGTGCCCGCAACTTCTGCATCTAAGTAATAATCCGGTTTCTTCTTTCTTATACGATCGATACACAAATTGGTTCCAATTCGGTACAACCATGTTGAAAATTTTCGATTTGTATCAAATGTATGTATGTTAATAAAGGCCCGAACAAACGCTTCTTGGGCAATATCCTCCGCCTCGTGTTTGTTGCCAAGCATACGATAACATATTCGATACAATTTATCTTGATACAACTCGACAATCTCCGCGAATGCGTTTTGATCGCCTTTTAACACTTCTTTTATTCTTTTATTAATCAACGCATCCATCGTGAGTTCCCCTCCGCTCATGCGGCTGTCTTACTTATACGGATTAAAGGTTAGACAGGTTTCATCATTTTTTAAATTAGTTCTATTATATCAGAAATTATTTCAAAATACTTACAATTTTATAGAAAGTTTACCCATTTCAAAACTTTATATTGGTGAATTATTTCACTCATTTATGTATACCGAATACAAGTGTGATGCTTATTGAGTTTAAAAATTTTTAATTTTTTTACCTTCTCAATTGCAGCACTTAAATATTGTTTATTTAGGATAGGCATATAGAGATAACATACTTCCTGATCGAAAAGATGTATTCTCCTAGGTTCATGAGAAGACTGTCATGTAAAAGGCAGTCAATAACTAACGTAAACTAGTTATATTTCCCAGAAAAACATCCGTTAAGGTTCTGTTGAGAAAACCAGGAGTTACTGAACACTCCATGTTTACAATTTTTTATGAGGATTAACTCTTTCATTAATGTTCAAGAACTCGTTCAACAATCTAAGTTCAGTAACCATTCGACCCTAAGTATAGGTACACGATTAAATCTAGGTCATAAGAAAAGCCGCCTTGTAAAGGCAGTCGATTGTTCAACTAAACACCAGTTAGCTTTAATACATCAATAATACACATTTCAATTATTTCGCTATTGTCATATACCAGTTGTAAGCAGACTTATCTAATGTATCCAAAGAGTAATTATTAATCTCTTCAATTTTACAATATGGTCTACCATAGGTGCCATAACCACATATACAATTATTCATAACCGAAACCAGTGTTAGTAAATAGACGATCCCTTCTTCATTATATAAGGCATAGGTTACCCCTTCCGTTTTATGCTTCTTATAGAGCATTATTTCCTGTAATGGTATTTCATATTTCTGATGCGTAAAAACTGCAAATATACTTCCGTTATCTTCCTTTTCGCTGAAATATTTCATAAGTACCTCCATGCTAATTTTTTGAAGTGATAAAATAATTTTTTATAGATTTCTCTTCAAGAACGGCCATTATTAAACCATCCTGACCGTTACTTTAAGTTGATTATATCCCCGTTTGATCCCCATCTTGGACGAGTAACACTTGAGAATTTCATTCTTATTATCAGACATATTTCAACTTCCCATTTTGTCATACTTTTCCTATTAGTGTATCACGAAATATAATAGTATTACCTAACCTCTCTCGTTAGTTTAATATAAAAACTGGATAATCTATCTGCAAATCCTCGATAGAATCGCCCAACATGAGCGTATGGAACATACACAACAGGTTGACATAACACTACGCCTAGGAAGTTATCCCCTACGAACCAACCTATATCAACGCTCACTTCTTCCTCTTTTCACCGATCCATCTCGTATTCAAGAACTATACATTGTTGAGTTGATGGGTTTTTGGCGATTTCGCTTTTCCTGTCCGAGGAATAGTATCCCATTTGGTTGTTATCAACATTACTAGAAAATAATTTGAGCAAAATCTTGTAACCGGTCTCCCGAACGATAAGCAGCCGCCGCAAAGGCTTATTATCCTTTCTCTCGTGAAATAACCTGTGCTAAAAAATGGTAAATAGCCAAGATTCTCACCGCATAAAAAAACTGTTCGACCTTAGCAGTTAACGCTAGGTCGAACAGTTTGGTTGAAACTTATAATAATTTTTCTCCGAATAGTGAACCGATAAGAGCTACAGCCACATCAGCGGTTTTATTTTTTTCATCCAAGATTGGATTTACTTCCACAAATTCAGTAGACGTAACCATATCCGATGTAAACAACATTTCCATTGCTAAATGACTTTCTCGGTAGCTAATACCACCCGGTACAGGCGTACCAACACCTGGTGTGTAAATTGGATCAATTCCATCTAAATCTAGAGATAAATGAAGACCATCGACATTGCGGTCTTTTAAGTATGACATCGCATTGTTCATAACTGCCGTCATCCCAAGCTTATCAATGTCATGCATCGTAAATACTTTAATCCCTTTTTCTTTAATTAATTCACGTTCTCCCGGATCGATTGAACGAGCACCAATAATGACTACATTTTCAGGTTTGATTTTTGGTGCAAATCCTCGGATGTTCACTAATTTCTCGTGACCCAATCCAATGCTCACCGCAAGTGGCATACCGTGAATATTTCCAGAAGGAGACGTTTCTCCTGTATTTAAATCTGCATGTGCATCATACCAAATCACACCTAAGTTGTCATAACGATCGCCTAAACCAGCTAAAGTTCCAATCGCAATACTATGGTCGCCACCTAAAATTAGTGGGAATTGACCGTTTTCCATCACATCATGAATTTTATTGGCTAAAGCCGTGCTTGCATCTGTTACTTCTATTAAGTTTTTAAGGTTTGTATCTGGTGATGCCGTTTTTTCAGCAGCTGCAATTTGAATATTACCTTCATCAGTTACCGTGTGTCCAATTTCCTCTAAACGCTCTACTACCCCCGCGTAACGGATTGCGCTTGGCCCCATATCTACTCCGCGACGATTTTGACCCAAATCCATTGGTACACCTATTAAAGATATATTTAATTTATTCATCATTTTATACCTCCCCATTTCCTTAAGTCTATTGTAAAACGGGAAGGGGTGTTGGCTCAACCCGACATTATTTCGTATAAATATTCATTCTCTCTTCCAGTCTCTTTTTAACAAATTCCCATTCACTTTCAATAATGGAGTACACCACTGCATTCCGCGGTTTTCCAGTCGAGCGTATACGTTCATTTCGTAATATGCCTTCTTTTGTTGCTCCTATTCGTTCAATTGCTTTTTGAGAAAATAAATTTTCTTCATCTGTTTTAAATTGAACACGTATCATTCCAAGTGTTTCAAAAGCATAACTAAGGAGTAACCACTTTGAGATTGTATTAACATGAGTTCGTTGAAATGCTTTTCCGTAGTAAGTTGCACCTATTTCACATGATTTATTCGCGTGATCAATGTTGTAAAGTCGTGTGGAGCCAAAAAATTCATCCGTTTCTATATCAGCAATTACAAAAACCATGGACGTGTTCGAATTTTTCATTTGCTCGTAACTTATTTCCATCCATTTTTCAAATTCTTCAGGTGTTTGAATTTGATTAACCATATACGTAAATATGTCTGGTGTGGTTATTTTCCACAAACGTGTGATATCAGATTCTTTCATAGGTCGCAACGTCACGTCATCATGCATTAAAATCACACTCATAGTTGGCAACTCCTTAAATTAGCTATTTATGCTGCTTTTCTTTCTATCATACTTAATTTTTCCCAATATAAACAGATTGTGGTCTAAAAATTGTATTATCTTCAACTTGTTCCATAGCATGGGCTGTCCATCCAACAATTCTTGCCACACTAAATGTAGGTGTGAATAATGCTGGATCAAGATTTATTGCTCGCATAATTGCTGCAGCATAGAACTCTACATTTGTGTATAACTTGCGCCCAGGCTTATGTTCATTTAACAGTTGAATTATTTCTTTTTCTGCATATGTCGCTAGATCCAACCACGCATCTTCACCTTGTAGAGCTAAACATTTTTCGCGTAGTAAAATCGAGCGAGGGTCTTCCGTTTTATAAATGCGATGACCAAATCCCATAATACGTTCACCTTTTGCAAGTCTTCCTTCTATGACAGACCGTACATGTTCAGGTGACTTCATATCATCTAATAAATTGAGAACTCCTGAAGGTGCTCCTCCGTGTAACGGACCTTTCATCGTTCCAAGTGCGGACACAATTGCGGATGGAATATCCGACTCAGTTGAGATGGTCACACGTGCAGCAAAAGTTGATGCATTTAAACCGTGCTCCATTGTTACTAACAAATATGTCTCTAGCGCTTCAACTTGTGCAGGGGTTGGGGATATCCCTGTTAGTAAGTATAAAAAGTTTTCCGTGTGCCCAAGATCATCTCGAGACTCTATGGGGTGAAGTCCTTGTTGTTTTCTATAAAACGTCGCTATGATAACCGGTAATGCTGCTGTTAGTAGGATTGATTGTTCATCATTTGATTTACTCAGAAATGATTTTGTCCCAAAAACAGCAATAGCGGCTTTCATGGCATCCATAACTTGTAGATCATTTGGCAACGTTTGAAGCAAGTTATGCACATGTTGTGGAAGAATTCGCCCTTTTATAAACAACGGAGAAATCACTTCCTTGCTTCCTGTCCATAAGTATGTGGACAACTCTTCAAAGCTCGTATTTGGAATGACCTTATCCACAAGTTCTCCACGGTAACGCAATTCTCCTTTTTCTCCATCCACAGACGCAATCTTTGTATGAACCGCCACCACATCTTTTAATCCTCTTTTAAACATACTATCGCCTCCTATATATGCAGTATATGTTTTAATATTGATTATAAAAATTAAATAGTTATAATTAAATCAATTAATTTATTTAATAAAGAGGAGAATTTATATCGAACTTCAATGGCTTAAAACGTTTAGCGTAGCTGCAAAAACATTAAATTTCCGTAAAACTTCCGAACAACTGTTGATGTCTCAACCCAGCGTAACTGTTCATATTAAATTATTGGAAGAATTTTTAGGAATTCCTTTATTTGATCGCAACAAAAACCGTGTAACGTTAACTGATGCAGGTAAGTTATTCATAGAAAAAGCCGACAATCTCCTTGTCCAATTCGAAGAAAGTGTTCAAAGCATTCAATCTTATAAGCAAGGATTCAGAAGAAACTGGACGATTGCCATCTCTCCATTACTTGCAGAAACCATCTTGCCCTATATCTTACGAACTTTTATGAGGCAACATCCTGACCTTGAAATCACAATTCGTGTAGAGGAATCAAATATCATTGAAACACTCGTCAATTCTGGAGTTGTTCATCTTGGGATTTCAGCAGTAGATGCGCACTCTAAAAATCTTCAATCGATTCCAATTTTCGAAGAACCCCTTTTGTTTATCGTTCCCGTAGACAGTTATGATGATGAAACAGGACCACCTATCGATATAATGGATTGCTTAGCGACTTACACATTATTTACCCACCATCACCCAGTATTCTGGGATGACGTCCTGGCACTACTCAGAAAACATTTTCCTGGTATACGTACTATGAAAGTATCACAAGCTCATATCACCAAGCGCTTTATTCAAGATGGGCTGGGTATATCCTTTTTGCCACATTCGATTGTTAGAAGAGAATTACTCGAAGGGAGATTAATGAACGTTCCTTTTGATTTATTTGAATTACCGAAAGTCACTACCTATGTGTTAGTAAAGAAACAAGGTGATTTGGAAAAAGAATTCATCCATTTGTTATCAAGTCATTATTTTGGATGAATACAAAAAGCGCTACGCACATTCTAGCTCGACTCCAAACAGTAAGAGCATGCCACTTAAATCAAACTTGGCTGTATGAACTGGTGTCTTTCTCCGTAGGAATGGTGTTCTTCTCCAAGCGAGTGGATGACAATCCAAGTTGAACAGACGAAACCAATTTCCAAGTTCGAAATTACCTAATACTTTCTGATATCACAAAAAAGACACATGGAATGTGTTACATTCCATGTGTCTTTTGTTTAAATAGGATGGAGCCTAGCGGGATCGAACCGCTGACCTCCTGCGTGCAAGGCAGGCGCTCTCCCAGCTGAGCTAAGGCCCCAAGAAGTTTTGAAAAGAAAGTGAGCCATGTAGGATTCGAACCTACGACCCTCTGATTAAAAGTCAGATGCTCTACCAACTGAGCTAATGGCTCGTAAAATTATGAAAATGTATGGCTGGGGAACCTGGATTCGAACCAGGGCGTGACGGAATCAAAATCCGTTGCCTTACCGCTTGGCTATACCCCAACGAACATAAATAAAAAAATGGTGGAGGGGGGCGGATTCGAACCGCCGAACCCGAAGGAACGGATTTACAGTCCGTCGTGTTTAGCCACTTCACTACCCCTCCAAGGGTAAAAAATTATGGTGGAGGATGACGGGCTCGAACCGCCGACCCTCTGCTTGTAAGGCAGATGCTCTCCCAGCTGAGCTAATCCTCCGTTAAAAAGAATGAAAAGCTTCGTATTTCGTTGTCAACTCACTCATTCCTTCAGTCACGTACTTGAGTACGCTCCTTCATTCATTCGATCGTTTCCTAGAACTACTTGCTTTTGATTCTTTTTACATACTGGTTATAGTTATGTAAAAAGAAATGTAAGAATGAAAACCTGCGCATTTCGTTGTCAACTCACTCATTCATGTCAGTCACGTACTTTTGTACGTTCCACCATTCAGTCGATTGTTTTCTAGAAACACTTGCTTTTGATTCTTTTTACGTACTGGTTTTAATTACGTAAAAAGAAATTGGTGACCCCTACGGGATTCGAACCCGTGTTACCGCCGTGAAAGGGCGGTGTCTTAACCGCTTGACCAAGGGGCCTAATAAAGTTTAACGAGTATGTATTCTTGGAAAAAAGCTTCCAACCGGGCTCGAACCGGTGACCTCTTCCTTACCATGGAAGCACTCTACCTGCTGAGCTATGGAAGCAAGAAAGTGGCTCCGAAGGTAGGACTCGAACCTACGACCAATCGATTAACAGTCGATTGCTCTACCACTGAGCTACTTCGGAATAAAATAAAAAAAGCCTAGCGACGTCCTACTCTCGCAGGGGGAGACCCCCAACTACCATCGGCGCTAAAGAGCTTAACTTCCGTGTTCGGTATGGGAACGGGTGTGACCTCTTTGCCATTATCACTAGACTTATTGAGTGTTTGTTCACTCAAAACTGGATAAACGGGCCATTGAAAGCCATTCAA
>NZ_JBHSRI010000037.1:0-1279 GCF_042658845.1 Paenisporosarcina macmurdoensis | reverse complement strand
CACCAGTTAATCCTGTGTCCCCAGTTGGTCCAGTTGCTCCGGTTGGTCCAGTTGCACCAGTGTCCCCAGTTGCTCCGGTTGCACCAGTTAATCCTGTGTCCCCAGTTGGTCCAGTTGCTCCGGTTGCACCAGTTAATCCTGTGTCCCCAGTTGGTCCAGTTGCACCTGCGTCTCCAGTTGCTCCGGTTGCTCCGGTGTCCCCAGTTGGTCCAGTTGGTCCAGTTGCTCCGGTTGCGCCAGTGTCCCCAGTTGCTCCGGTTGCACCAGTTAATCCTGTGTCCCCAGTTGCGCCAGTCGCACCAGTTGCTCCGGTTGGTCCAGTTGCACCAGTGTCCCCAGTTGGTCCAGTTGCTCCGGTTGGTCCAGTGTCCCCAGTTGGTCCAGTTGCTCCGGTTGCGCCAGTGTCCCCAGTTGTTCCGGTTGCACCAGTTATTCCTGTGTCCCCAGTTGGTCCATTTGCTCCGGTTGCACCAGTGTCCCCAGTTGCTCCAGTTGGTCCAGTTGCACCAGTGTCCCCAGTTGCTCCAGTTGGTCCAGTTGCACCAGTGTCCCCATTTGCTCCGGTTGCACCAGTTAATCCTGTGTCCCCAGTTGGTCCAGTTGCTCCGGTTGGTCCAGTTGCACCAGTGTCCCCAGTTGGTCCAGTTGGTCCAGTTGCACCAGTTGCACCAGTTGCACCAGTGTCCCCAGTTGCTCCGGTTGCACCAGTTAATCCTGTGTCCCCAGTTGGTCCAGTTGATCCGGTTGGTCCAGTTGCACCAGTGTCCCCAGTTGGTCCAGTTGCTCCGGTTGCGCCAGTGTCCCCAGTTGTTCCGGTTGCACCAGTTAATCCTGTGTCCCCAGTTGGTCCAGTTGGTCCAGTTGCTCCGGTTGCACCAGTGTCCCCAGTTGCTCCAGTTGGTCCAGTTGCACCAGTGTCCCCAGTTGGTCCAGTTGGTCCAGTTGCACCAGTGTCCCCAGTTGCTCCGGTTGCACCAGTTAATCCTGTGTCCCCAGTTGGTCCAGTTGCACCTGTGTCTCCAGTTGGTCCGGTAGCTCCGGTTGCGCCAGTGTCCCCAGTTGCTCCAAATCCGGTTAATCCGGTTGGTCCAGTTGCACCAGTCGCTCCAAATCCGGTAGCTCCGGTAGCCCCAGTTGCACCAGTCGCTCCAAATCCGGTAGCCCCAGTTGCACCAGTCGCTCCAAATCCGGTAGCCCCAGTTGCACCAGTCGCTCCAAATCCGGTAACTCCGGTAGCCCCAGTTGCACCAGTCACTCCAAATCCGGTAGCTCCGGTAGC
>NZ_JBHSRI010000036.1:0-863 GCF_042658845.1 Paenisporosarcina macmurdoensis | reverse complement strand
GGTTGGATTACGAGTCCTGATCACAATTTACTGTTACAGCTTATGTATCCACTTAGTATTGTTATGGTTGCAATCATTGCTACTGTGATATCAATTAAATACATAAAGAGAAATCAAAAATGATCATATACAAAAACATCTTTAACTAACGGGACAGGTTAGTTGAAGAATGTTGTTTAACTTGTGTTCAACAATCGGGCATTTTGTTTAATATATGGATATCTTTAGTTTGAAAATCACACGTTGGTACAGGGGGGGATTGTATGTGGAGTTTTAACACTTTTAAAGACAAACGTTATTGGATTCTTTTGATTCCAGCTATAATTATCTTGGTCTTGTTCGCAGTTTTTAACCCTGATTATATTCTTGGAAATACTTATATTTTACCATTTTCATTACTTATCTATGCGGCTTTATTCTGGTCGACATACCATCTCTGGAAGTATTTTGGTGATAAAAAGAAGAAGAATAATACGGATGACGATTGCGATTTGTAACTTGCTAGTTCAATAAGCGTCTCTGTCCTTATTAAACTAACAGGTACTTTAGTGGAAGAACAGGAGATCGTCAGAGACGGTCTTTTTTTATTGGATATTTATTCAGTAGAGGGGAAAAGCGAATCAACCAAAAGCCCGTCAACTCAACGATGTATATTCGGTGAATAAAAGATGGATGGGTGAAAAAGAGAAGAAGTGAGATCCCGTAAGGGTTAGTTCGGTGGGGCTAACTTCCTTGAAGATGTGTTATGTCAACCTAGGGTGTATGAAGAATACACCCTAGGTTGAGCATTCGAATCGGTGGTTTGAGGATGGATCATCCAGTTTCTTATTCAATTAACGGTCAGAATAGTTTAATAACATATA
>NZ_JBHSRI010000035.1:0-1262 GCF_042658845.1 Paenisporosarcina macmurdoensis | reverse complement strand
GTTGTAGGACACTCAATACGGAGTTACAAAGGAACGAGTTAGACGAAGCGATCTGGAAAGGTCCGCCGCAGCAGGTAAAAGCCCTGTAGTCGAAAGTTCGTTCCCTCCTGAGTGGATCCTGAGTACGGCGGAACACGTGAAATTCCGTCGGAATCTGGGAGGACCATCTCCCAAGGCTAAATACTCCCTAGTGACCGATAGTGAACCAGTACCGTGAGGGAAAGGTGAAAAGCACCCCGGAAGGGGAGTGAAATAGATCCTGAAACCGCGTGCCTACAAGTAGTTAGAGCCCGTTAATGGGTGATAGCGTGCCTTTTGTAGAATGAACCGGCGAGTTACGATTGCATGCAAGGTTAAGCTGAGAAGGCGGAGCCGCAGCGAAAGCGAGTCTGAATAGGGCGATAGAGTATGTAGTTGTAGACCCGAAACCAGGTGATCTACCCATGTCCAGGGTGAAGGTAAGGTAACACTTACTGGAGGCCCGAACCCACGCACGTTGAAAAGTGCGGGGATGAGGTGTGGGTAGCGGAGAAATTCCAATCGAACCTGGAGATAGCTGGTTCTCTCCGAAATAGCTTTAGGGCTAGCCTCAATTTTGAGAATCCTGGAGGTAGAGCACTGTTTGGACTAGGGGCCCATCCCGGGTTACCGAATTCAGACAAACTCCGAATGCCAGAGATTTATAATTGGGAGTCAGACTGCGAGTGATAAGATCCGTAGTCAAGAGGGAAACAGCCCAGACCACCAGCTAAGGTCCCCAAGTAATTGTTAAGTGGAAAAGGATGTGGCGTTGCTTAGACAACCAGGATGTTGGCTTAGAAGCAGCCATCATTTAAAGAGTGCGTAATAGCTCACTGGTCGAGTGACGCTGCGCCGAAAATGTATCGGGGCTAAACAATTCACCGAAGCTGTGGATGGATTCCTTCGGGAATCCGTGGTAGGAGAGCGTTCTAAGGGCGTTGAAGCTAGACCGTAAGGACTGGTGGAGCGCTTAGAAGTGAGAATGCCGGTATGAGTAACGAAAGACGGGTGAGAATCCCGTCCACCGAATGACTAAGGTTTCCTGAGGTAGGCTCGTCCGCTCAGGGTTAGTCGGGACCTAAGTCGAGGCCGATAGGCGTAGACGATGGACAACAGGTTGATATTCCTGTACCACCACTCCACCGTTTGAGTAATGGGGGGACGCAGAAGGATAGGGTAAGCGTACTGTTGGTTATGTGCGTTCAAGCAGTGAGGCGTGAAACGAGGCAAATCCCGTTTCT
>NZ_JBHSRI010000034.1:0-2876 GCF_042658845.1 Paenisporosarcina macmurdoensis | reverse complement strand
AAGCTCATTCGATTCCCTCCGATCACGAGATTTACCGGCAACACTTCCAAGAAAAGTATAACACACTATACTTTACATGCGTAAAGGTGTGCTCTCCGAGGGTGAGTGCAGGGGTGACTTCCTCCTGCTGGATGCTGTCCTTCCCCCAGTTCAAGTGCAAGAAAGAAGCGTCAGTAGACGTAAACACTCTACCGAATGTAGTGGAAACTACATTTACACCTCAATCAACTAATACTGGTGAATTTCAAACTTATGGATTAAGTTTCGCTAGAGGAAGCGTTAGTTGCTATACAATTAGTTCGAATGCTTATTGTCCGTGGAATATTCAGGTTGGGGGAGACGTTATTATCTACAGTAATGTAATCGTATATCTCGAAAGAGATGAGGGCTTTCTGAATGGTGGATGGGAACGTTATTCTACTTTCAATTTTAGATACCCAGTTAATATTGCGACCTCAACAATAAGAAATGAGGCATCTTTTAAATTGCCAAAAGGTTCTTACAGAGTTAAGCTTGGGGGGAATTTTACAACTGCTAAAAATGGTATATACAGTGCAGTTGCAAATGGCTCATCATATTTTAAGATTAACTAAATAGGCGGTGGAATTTTGAACCTTGAACAAGGATACGCTGATTTTCAACCTATAGGCATAAAAATAACTTATACCCTTGTTGATTTATCGAAAAAACAAGTTATATCAACAATCTCTTGTGATGACGAAGTCAAAATAACTATAATTATTGATTTACATTTGAATCAGGTATATAAGAATGGCTCTTTTGATGAGATATTGGCCGTATTGCCTAGTAGAGATGAAGAATCATATATTAATGAGATTAATGATTGGGCAAAAATATTTATTGAAAATAAAATTACTGATCCTAAAAAATACTTTGAACAATTCATGTGAATTTTTAATATTTCTTTTTAAAAAAAGCCCCTAATTGGGCTTTTTTTTTATCGTTTTTCATTTCTTTAACTTCTATCTTCAAGCCAATTATAAAATCTCGCTTTTTGACTATCTTCCCTTTAAAAAATAGTTGTAATTCATTTTGAAAAAATTTTATTCCACCAATTTTTTTTCTTTACTTCTTCTGTAGTTGCCACTTGCTTTCTTGTTTCTAATGTCTGCTTTAAAGCACTCATTAAATGTTCATCTCTTTTCTTTAAAGTGCTCTCTATGTATTCTTGTTGTTTTTTCATTTGTTCAAGCAACAATAAATTAAATTCTTCCTGTTTTTTCATCTTCTCATGCAGCTCATTGTTGGATTTTTGAAGACTTTCAAGGACATCAATCGCATTTATTTTTTTTTCGTCATCTTCGATAACAATTGTTGTAAGAAAGCCATAATTCGCAAGTTCGGTTTCTATCCGTTGAACATTGTAATTTTTCTCGTACATCTCGCGAATCGCAACAAGAGTCTCCAGGCTGTCCTCTTGAATATAAATACTTCTATGCTGCTTCTTTGTTCTTAAATGGTGACCGTGCCTGTCAATATATCTTCTGATAGTTTGGTGAGGAATCTTTGTTCTTTCCTCTAGTTGGGCAAAGGTAAGCCATTTTTCATCCATAAAATCATCCTTTCTCACGATTCTCATTCATATAATCACCAGTTTCTCATATTTTTAAAAGTATTGATATATAAAGACTGAATAGGATTTTTCTCATGAGAATACATTACTTGATTCTCAATGTCTCATCCGAAAAAAATCACCACCCGAAGGCAGTGCCTTTTTTGTATAAATACTACAATATCAAGATTAATAATTACTAGGTGTTTTAATTATTTATTAATCAGTTTAAAATGGCTAATTCCTAAAAGTTGATAGAAACCAAACAACAACTTGGCAAATAATTATGTTGTACAGTCATGTATCATTCACTGCACCATTGTATATACTGTGTGTATACAATGTGAACGGAGAGGTGATACAATGAAAGAGAATCAAAAAGAAGGGGAGGTACGCTCTATGACGACGACCGTTCAAAAATGGGGTAATAGTTTAGCGATTCGTATTCCTGCCGGAGTTGCCGAACAAATGAATATCCAACAAGGTTCTGAAATGGACATGAATGTTGGACTTCAGGGCATCACATTAGTTCCAAAGAAGAGAAAACCAACATTAGAAGAATTATTATCAAAATGCACACCCGAAAATCGCCATGAAGAAGTTGATTTTGGGGTCGTAGGGAAGGAATTGTTTTAATGCCGGTGATAGTGCCAGACAGAGGGAATTTAGTTCAAATCAACTTCTCTCAACAAACAGGACATGAACAAGCAGGACATCGACCTGGGATTGTTTTATCTCCGAAAATTTTTAATAGTATAACCGGATTTGTAGCGATTGCCCCGATAACTAATACTGCTAGGGGATGGGGATATGAAGTTCCGTTGTCTAGTGGTTTAGTTTTTGAGGGTGTTATTTTGACGGACCAAGTGAAAAATTTGGATTGGTCGGCTCGGAATCTGAAAATAAAAGGACAAGCACCCCCAGAGATTGTGCAAGACTGTTTGGACAGAATCGCTACGTTTCTTACATAGAGAGAAACCGATCTACTGTTTCGGAAGTATCCGACTTTATTACTTAATAACAATCAGCTGCCTTTCAAGGCGGCTGATTCTTATTGTTATTTTAAGGTTTTTGAAATCCATAGGTAGCAACGCAAAAAACGGTAGTCAAGATAATCTTAGCTACCGTTTTTTAGTTTTTTTATTTACTTGGTAAGTTTTCTTAGCCCGCAAGGTTATGTTCAGAAAACCAGGAGTTAATGTACACCCCCTATTTACAGTGTTTTCTCAGGTTTGGCACTTTCATTCATGTTCAAGAACTCGTTCAACAATCTAAGTTCACTAACCTATACGAAACTAAGTAT
>NZ_JBHSRI010000032.1:0-1236 GCF_042658845.1 Paenisporosarcina macmurdoensis | reverse complement strand
TGGATAGGATACAATTAGTTGGACAACGAAATTAAGGGCAAGTAGAATAATACACAACCAGTGAGGAGAATCTACTATGTCCAAAAAAAGAAGAACATTTTCAACCGAGTTTAAAAAACAAGTGGTAGCTCTATACGAAAACGGAAAAAGCCGTCAAGATATTGTACGCGAATATGAACTAACTGCATCCGCATTAGACAGATGGATTACTCAACTTCAACAGTCTGGATCATTTACAGAGAAGGACAACCGACCTCCAGAAGAACAGGAATTAATCGAGTTAAGAAAACGGACCAAGCAGCTGGAAATGGAAGTAGATATTTTAAAGCAAGCAGCGCTGATCATGGGACGAAAATAGATGTCATTCAGAAAAATCGCCACATCTATTCGGTATCAGCAATGTGCAGAGTCCTGAATATAGCTCGAAGTACCTTCTATTATGAAACGGAAATATCGGCAAAAATAGCGCAAGAAAAAGCCGATGAAGAACAAGCATTAAAAGAAAAGATTCTAACAATATTCAAGCAGAATCGCTCTGTGTATGGAACTAGGAAAATAAAAGATGCACTTACCAAAATGGATATTACCGTATCAAGACGACGTGTTGGACGCCTAATGGCGGAGCTTGGCATCCAATCGAAATACGCGAAACCTTCCTATAAACCGATGACTTCTGCTCCAAACGAAGAATCTTTTCGAAATGTGCTCAACCGTGACTTCAAAGTAGACGAAGAATTTTCAGTATTGGTGAGTGATCTTACCTATGTAAGAGTAGGGAAGAACTGGAATTACGTCTGCTTCTTGATTGATTTATACAACCGAGAAATCGTTGGGTACAGCTTAGGAGAGCGTAAAGACTCAGCCCTAGTTCAACGCGCTTTCAAATCAGTCAATCGAGATTTAGGAGCCGTAAAAATCTTTCATACCGACAGAGGTTCCGAGTTTAAAAATGTAGAAATCGACAAGCTGTTACTTACACACGAAATAGAAAGATCGTTAAGTCGCAAAGGTAACCCCTACGACAACGCGGTAGCAGAAGCTACGTTTAAAGCGTTAAAGACAGAGCTCATCAACGGGAAGCACTTCCCGACCCTTGCCCAGCTCGCGCTTGAACTTTTTGATTACGTTAATTGGTACAACAATAGCCGTTCGCATAGCTCTTTAAGCTATTTAAGTCCGGTAGCTTATAGAAACTTAGCCCTTAAAAAAATTGTATGATTTAGTGTTGACTATCCA
>NZ_JBHSRI010000031.1:0-1333 GCF_042658845.1 Paenisporosarcina macmurdoensis | reverse complement strand
CCTGGATTTGCCCCTATATTTCCAGACACCTGTTATCACTTAACCCATTACTGGCCTGCTGCCGCAGATATTCCCGTGGCGAGCGATAACCCAGTGCACTATGCGGATGCCATTCGTTATAATGCTCGAACGCCTCTGCAAGGTTCTTTGCTGCCGTTAACCCGTCTGGTTTAGGCATGATACTGATGTAGTCACGCTTTATCGTTTTCACGAAGCTCTCTGCTATGCCGTTACTCTCCGGACTCCGCACCGCCGTGTTCTTCGGTTCAAGCCCCAACATCCGGGCAAACTGCCGTGTTTCATTAGCCCGGTAGCATGAACCATTATCCGTCAGCCACTCTACTGGAGACGCCGGAAGCTCGTTGCCGAAGCGGCGTTCCACCGCTCCCAGCATTACGTCCTGTACTGTTTCACTGTCGAAGCCGCCCGTAGTGACTGCCCAGTGCAGTGCCTCACGGTCACAGCAGTCCAGCGCGAACGTGACTCGCAGTTTTTCTCCGTTATCACAGCGGAACTCGAACCCGTCAGAGCACCATCGTTGATTGCTTTCTTTCACGGCCACTTTGCCAGTATGTGCCCGTTTCGATGGCGGTACAGCGGTTTTTCGCTCAAGCAACAGCGCATTCTGGCGCATGATCCGGTAAACACGTTTGGCATTGATCGCAGGCATACCATCAAGTTCGGCCTGTCTGCGAAGCAGCGCCCATACCCGACGATAACCATACGTGGGCAGCTCTCCGATAACATGGTGTATACGGAGAAGCACATCCGTATCATCTGAGTGACGGCTGCGGCGACCATCTTTCCAGTCATCGGTTCGTCTGAGAATTACGTGCAACTGCGCACGCGACACCCGGAGACAACGGCTGACTAAGCTTACTCCCCATCCCCGGGCAATAAGGGCGCGTGCGCTATCCACTTTTTTGCACGCCCGTATTCAACGGCTTCTTTAAGGAGTTCATTTTCCATCGTTTTTTTGCCGAGCAGGCGCTGGAGTTCTTTAATCTGCTTCATGGCAGCAGCAAGTTCAGAGGCAGGAACGACCTGCTCTCCTGCGGCCACAGCAGTAAGACTTCCCTCCTGGTATTGCTTGCGCCAGAGAAATAACTGGCTGGCTGCCACACCGTGTTGCCGGGCAACAAGGGAGACCGTCATTCCCGGTTCAAAACTCTGCTGAACAATAGCGATCTTTTCCTGTGTAGTACGCCGTCTGCGTTTCTCCGGTCCTAAGACATCAATCATCTGCTCTCCAATGACTAGTCTAAAAACTAGTATTAAGACTATCACTTATTTAAGTGATATTGGTTGTCTGGAGATTCAGGGGGCCAGTCTA
>NZ_JBHSRI010000030.1:0-646 GCF_042658845.1 Paenisporosarcina macmurdoensis | reverse complement strand
TGGTCCAAGGATCTTCCGGCTGATTGCTATATCCAATTTAAGAAATAGAAAATGCCTTTCTGACAAAAGTCAGAAAGGCATTTTCTTTGAGAAGAAACAATGTGTTCATTATTTGACGCTTACGGAAATTACTTCATTTGATGACAGACATTATTAATTACTCGAATTCTTAATACTTCCATGAAAATGAGCCCCTTCGGACAAAGAACTGAGCCACCACCTTGGAAATATATTAAGGACTCTTGAAACAGATTTCAGGAAAAGTAGTGCCATCCTTGAATCCTAGTAGTAAAAGTAATTGGAACTGTATATAATTATTTGATTTTCTATACTGGTACTGGTTTATTATGAACTGTATGTTTTTCTCTAATATCTTTTAAAAAATCAATAATATCATTCTTTTCTTTATTTAGAGATGAATCTGTAATATCTATTGCCGGTTGGAAAATATTCATATTTCCTTCAAAATGATTAAAATCATTTAATAATGTTTTTTTAGATGTTAAAAACACTCTATTATATTGGATAGGATACAATTAGTTGGACAACGAAATTAAGGGCAAGTAGAATAATACACAACCAGTGAGGAGAATCTACTATGTCCAAAAAAAGAAGAACATTTTCAACCGAGTTTAAAAAACAAGTG
>NZ_JBHSRI010000029.1:0-1284 GCF_042658845.1 Paenisporosarcina macmurdoensis | reverse complement strand
AACAGTTAAGTTCAAGTTTGTTTTCGATACCAACAGGTGTCGGCGTAAGAAAACGTTTGTGCTTCCGGCACCGAAGTGCGTTCCGCTTGTTAGTTGACGTTTTGCTGTTCAGTTTTCAAGGTTCATGGTGGAGCCTAGCGGGATCGAACCGCTGACCTCCTGCGTGCAAGGCAGGCGCTCTCCCAGCTGAGCTAAGGCCCCTTAAAGGGATATAAATACTGGTCGGGAAGACAGGATTCGAACCTGCGACCCCTTGGTCCCAAACCAAGTGCTCTACCAAGCTGAGCTACTTCCCGAAGATAAAAATAATGGCGCGCCCGAGAGGACTCGAACCTCTAACCGCTTGATTCGTAGTCAAGTACTCTATCCAATTGAGCTACGGGCGCTAAATATGCTATTTTATAAAAAATGGTGCCGAGGACCGGAATCGAACCGGTACGGTAGTCACCTACCGCAGGATTTTAAGTCCTGTGCGTCTGCCAGTTCCGCCACCCCGGCAAGGAATGTATGGAGCGGAAGACGAGGTTCGAACTCGCGACCCCCACCTTGGCAAGGTGATGTTCTACCACTGAACTACTTCCGCTCGTATGCAATTAAATAAATGGTGCGGGTAAAGGGAGTCGAACCCCCACGCCTTGCGGCGCTAGATCCTAAGTCTAGTGCGTCTGCCAGTTCCGCCATACCCGCAACTTAGTATTAAAAAATGGTGAGCCATGTAGGATTCGAACCTACGACCCTCTGATTAAAAGTCAGATGCTCTACCAACTGAGCTAATGGCTCTAAAAAAATTAGTGGTGCCGGCGAAAGGAGTCGAACCCTCGACCTACTGATTACAAGTCAGTTGCTCTACCAACTGAGCTACACCGGCACACTATAAAAATATATGGTGGAGGATGACGGGCTCGAACCGCCGACCCTCTGCTTGTAAGGCAGATGCTCTCCCAGCTGAGCTAATCCTCCAAAATAAATCGCCCAGCGACGTCCTACTCTCGCAGGGGGAGACCCCCAACTACCATCGGCGCTAAAGAGCTTAACTTCCGTGTTCGGTATGGGAACGGGTGTGACCTCTTTGCCATTATCACTGGACTAGTATTCTTTTTTAAGACAAGACTTATTATAACAAGTCTGACGAGATTTACAAGGGTTTTTTATTTTATTAAAAAACTATTTCTTGTTCACTCAAAACTGGATAAACGGGCCATTGAAAGCCATTCAAAATTTTGGTTAAGTCCTCGATCGATTAGTATTCGTCAGCTGCACACGTCGCCGTGCTTCCACCTCGAA
>NZ_JBHSRI010000028.1:0-2664 GCF_042658845.1 Paenisporosarcina macmurdoensis | reverse complement strand
CCGCTTGTTAGTTGACGTTTTGCTGTTCAGTTTTCAAGGTTCATTAGTTGGCGTCGTTGTTTCAACAGCAACTCTTATATCTTAGCAAATCTTCATTGTCATGTCAACAAAAAGTTTTACTTATTCATTTACTTCGTTGCGCTTAAATCAGCAACTTAATAAATATATCAGTCTGACTTATAAAAGTCAACACAATAGTGAAAGTTTATTAAACTAAGTTTGCTTCTTAATCACTGTATAGTTGGATATCCTCCGAAAAGACCCGTAAGGAATGCTGTAACGCTATGTATTTATGATATTTTCACAAGGTGTGTAATTCACAATCCCAAATATATTTAACCTTATACAGGTTTAGACACCCTATGTAAATTTAGTTGTTACAATAGAATTAGCAATTTTAATAAGGTCGCTTTTGGGAATGGAGGCATTCCCTATATAGTCAATTGAATATTCAACTTCATCTACTCCAAAACTAATTGATTGAACAAGATTAGTCTCATTATAATATCCAGTTGCTCAGTTTAATAATTCAACCTCTTCCTCCCAATTCGCAACCTTATTCCAACCTATTTCGCTCGTTGCCCAAACAGTTAAAATTCCCTCTTGGTTTTCGTAAACTAATTTCACTTTATTATAGCCCATCACTTTAAAGTACTTTTTATCGAGATCCTCAACATCATAGAAAGGTTCCACTACTTTAAAAGGAAGGAAGGAACGAACCAATCAGCCATATGTACCGGTAACTTTATAATATGAAAAATTGTTCCTAGTAAAATAAATCCAACCATAAAAACAGTCAATATTCTTCTTAATTTATTGCTTTTGTTAAAATCTTTCTTCAATCCATTTTCTCCTCTATAAGTTTTATTGAGAGCAAGAATACCTTCTTGGCTTAACCTACCTCATCAATTGAACATCATCGTCAATTAGAGCAGCACTAATATTCTTGGTAAACGATAGAAAAAGAGTTGCTCAAGCAACTTTTAAGAAAATAATAGTTATTCACTAATTTTGTGTGATAATTCATCCTCAATGATATTCTTTATTTCTTTGCTTCCTATTACTCCATTACTGAAAATATTTGAATTAACCCAATAAACTAGTCTGAAAGAAACACCATTGTTAAGTTCAATCTCTAAAAAGATTCGGTCTCCTTCCATTTTGCCTTTCTTATATAATGATTCTGGGTCCTCTAATTTTAATTGAGACCAATCATCCAGGAATTTTTTTGTGGAATCCTGTTTATAGGGTTGTATTCGACTGCCATCTTCTGTGCTTTCGATATAAATATTTTTAACCCAACCATCTAAAGGGAATAAATTGTCAGCAGTTTTTGCTTTTATATTAGTATCTACTAAAAATGCCTTATCATTTGCTACAACAATAAGAGAAGTTGGATATCCTTTGATTTCGTAAATTGATGTACCCTCTTCCAAATATGCAGCATCCCCATTTTTCATCTTATGATTACTACATGCACGATCGGCCATCTTAAAAGTTACTTTGCCTAGCTCCCTGCCTTTTTCAATTGGCAAAGGATTATTCACATCAGCAGGTTTAGGAAGATATTGGTATTTAATATCATTTATCATAACCATATCGACCCACTCAATTTCACCATCAGGACATCCAGTGATTGAACTGAAGTTGCCACAAGAGGATAACAACATGCTTGAGACAGAAATCATAATCATATTTATCAAGACTTTCATAACTATCCCCCTAGTTAGGTTTGATATTAATTTCCTTTATTTAATAGCAATCTTTTTCTTTATATTATTTGACGTAAGGAAAATATATCCTTTTTTAATATTTGTGTTACAAATCAAAATCAAAAAACCGTTACCCTTTTACAAGTATCGGTTATTTATTTTCCTAGCAATATCTTACTCTTGCAGTAGCTACGGTCACTGCACAAATTTCAGAAGATGCTGTTCAACGTATTGGCATACTAAGAATTTTCTAATGGAGGTAAGGTTTATTCGGCTTGAAGTAACATTTAATCGGCTTCACGACTCATTTATTCGGCTTGAAACGTGTTTTATTCCGATTCGCCCATATTTCCCCACAAAAAACCTCCTCGAGAGTCTATTCGAGGAGGGCCATTTTGATTGGTTTTGTTTTCGCTTCGCTGCTGTTTAGTGATGAAACTATTCATATCGTTCTCTGGAGATTAAGATTTTTTAGTGGCAAGACGATCTGTTAATCAATATCTACAGTTATATAGAGTTTTTTTCACTTCAACCTCACTATGAAATAAAAAAAGACACAAAAAAACCGACACCCTTTAACGGGTATCGGTTTCTTATTTGCCTAGCGACGTCCTACTCTTGCAGGGGGAGACCCCCAACTACCATTGGCGCTAAAGAGCTTAACTTCCGTGTTCGGTATGGGAACGGGTGTGACCTCTTTGCCATTATCACTAGACTTATTGAGTGCTTGTTCACTCAAAACTGGATAAACGGGCCATTGAAAGCCATTCAAAATTTTGGTTAAGTCCTCGATCGATTAGTATTCGTCAGCTGCACACGTCACCGCGCTTCCACCTCGAACCTATCTACCTCATCGTCTTTGAGGGATCTTACTTACTTGCGTAATGGGAAATCTCATCTTGAGGGGGGCTTCATGCTTAGATGCTTTCAGCACTTATCCCGGCCACACATA
>NZ_JBHSRI010000027.1:0-2445 GCF_042658845.1 Paenisporosarcina macmurdoensis | reverse complement strand
GTAAGCGTCAAATAATGAACACATTGTTTCTTCTCAAAGAAAATGCCTTTCTGACTTTTGTCAGAAAGGCATTTTCTATTTCTTAAATTGGATATAGCAATCAGCCGGAAGATCCTTGGACCAGGGCATGAGATGATCGATTTCTAAATTCGCGCTCATATCGAGCTGAGGAAGTTCTTCGAAAAGATATTTAAGGTAGAAGAAAGGATTCAATCCGTTCTCTTTGGCAGTCTCTACGAGACTGTAGCTGATGGCACTTGAATTCGCACCACTTGTCGAAGCTGCGAACAGCCAGTTCTTCCGTCCGATAACGAAAGGCTTGATCGATCTCTCTGCTCGGTTGTTGTCGATTTCGACGCGTCCGTCCTTCATAAATGTAATCAATTTTGGCCACTGATTCAGCGTATAGGAAATTGCCATACCCGTCGCAGATTTAGGTGTCACAAGTTCCCGCTGTTCTTTGAGCCATGCCAAAAAAGCATCCAGCACGGGCTGACTGTCCTTAAGTCTCGTATTTAAACAATCTTCTGCACTCAGACCTTTAATCTTGCGTTCGATCGCAAACAATCGGTTACAAAATTCGAGCCCCTTTTTTGCAGTCGTAGAACGACCAGCCCCAGGAGGTGCACCTTTCAGAGCCTTAAGAGCCTCATCGAATTTTCGCCGTACATGGGCCCAACAGCCAGCCAGCTCGACACCTTCAATTGATTCATAGCCAGCATATCCGTCGACGTGTAGGAAACCAGAAAACCCGTTCAAGAAATCCTGAGGGTTCTTCTTGGCGCGACTCGCTCGGTAATCGAAGAGGACGATTGGGCGTTGCGTTTTGCCACTTGTGCGATAGAGCCACATATAGGATTTGGACTGCGCGTTTTTGCCAGGCTCATCCAGTACTTGGAGGACAGTCTCGTCCGCATGGAGTACTTCTTCTTTCAACAATTGGTGGTACAGATGTTCATAGAATGGTTTTAACCATCTCGTCGTACTTGAGATCATCCAGTTCGAGAGCGTCTGACGGTTCAACGGGATCCCCATTCGCTCCAACTGTTTCTCCTGGCGATAGAGTGGCAATCCATCCGCAAACTTTTGAGTCATGATGAACGCAACTGCAGAAGGCGATGCAAGTCCCTTCGGGATAACTGGGTTTGGCATCTTCGCCTTCACGATCGGCGTAGCGAGAGAATGGTTCTCACAATGGCGACAGCTATAGATGTGTTGGACATGTTCAGTGACCTTGACCTGTGCTGGGATGATCTTCAGTTCCTTTCGGACCTGGGTGCTCATCTCATGTAGTGCATGGTCGCATGCCGAACAGACCTTCTCTGAATCAGAGAGGTCGTGATGGATCGTCTCGACAGGGAGGTCTTTCAGTTTCTCAGCGCGATCGCCGATTTTCTTGCGTTTATAGCTAATTGTCTCCATTGTCGGTTCTGCCAATAACACAGAAGAAGAGACCTCCGCCTCGTTGAACAGTTGGAGTGTCAGCTGGTTTTCATCCGTCTTCTCGCTGGATGAGCCAAAGCGTTTCTGCTGGCTCAGTCTGAACTGCTCCTCATACCACTGTAACTTCAGATGCAATGTTTTCATCTGGTTCTCAAGTTGCAAGTTCTTCTTCTCAAGTTCTTCAATTGTAGTCTGTGTGTTCTCGTCCGTGTTTTTCATAGGAATAAGGATATCACAAAATGACACAGCGAAATAGAGTTAAATGACTTTTTTCGCTTGGACAGAAGGATGTGCATGGCGCTGATTTAGAGGAAGCCCGTCGAGCAACCAGTTCAACTGTCGTGGTGTGATGGGAAGTGGCTGTACAGACCCGAGGTCTGGCCAATCAAACAATCCCTTCTCCAAACGACGATAGTAGAGCCAGAAACCATTGTGGTCCCAAAAAAGGATCTTTAGCTTGTCCTTCTTTCGATTACAGAAAACAAAGAGTGCATTCGAGAACGGGTCAAGCTGGAAGAGTTCCTGTACGATGACAGCAAGTCCATCGATTGACTTTCGTAGGTCTGTAGGACCTGCCGCCAGATAGACCCGTTCGACTATCCGTCCATTCATCATAGTCGGTTAAGGGTCCGTATGATCTGGAGCAACAGTTCCTCTTGAAAGCCACTTGTCACTTCAATCTCGACATTCTTCATCTTTAGAGTGATCGCATCGCTTGCAGGGCCTTCGACAATACAAGAGACCCAACTGGTCTCCTGATCGGCAACCTTAGTTATCGGAGCCTGTTTGCGCAACCAATAGTTCATATTGTGAATTGCGACACCTGTATCTGAACACCACTGGACAAGTGACTTTCCACTCTCGCGATATTCGTTGATCTTTTCTAACCAAACTTGTTCTTTTTCTTTTCTTTTCAAATAAAATCCCCCCAGAAAATCAAATCTGGGAGGAGTATCTCATGAATCTTCTTCTATTAGAATGTGTGCACTATTTGACGCTCAC
>NZ_JBHSRI010000026.1:0-606 GCF_042658845.1 Paenisporosarcina macmurdoensis | reverse complement strand
TTTCCCCATTCGGAAATCTCCGGATCAAAGCTTACTTACAGCTCCCCGAAGCATATCGGTGTTAGTACCGTCCTTCATCGGCTCCTAGTGCCAAGGCATTCACCGCGCGCCCTTATTAACTTAACCTTGTTCGGCTTTCCATACACTTCGCATCTCTTCGTCAGCTGCACTCACTCACATCCTCACGTACGATTAGTACGCTCCGGTGTTCGCTCGCTTGCTTCCTCGACCTGCTCGTGTCTGAAAACCCTCATTAAAGTCATTTAATAAGTTTGAACTTATTAAAAATGAATTACTTGAATGTTTGTTGCTTTCAATGTCGTTTTATCCAGTTTTCAAAGAACAAGTTAAAAAAGACTTATGTCTAGCTCAAAGCGCTAACTCGTATGCCATTGTCAATTTCTCCGCAGAAATGCAAGCATCTCACATAGAAATATTCAAATGTTTATCGAGTTGGATAGCGATTTTCGCTTTTCCACAAACCTTCAAAACTGAACGCAAAACGTCAACTTATAGACCCAAGGTCTATATTCCGTAATTATCCTTAGAAAGGAGGTGATCCAGCCGCACCTTCCGATACGGCTACCTTGTTACGACTTCACCCCA
>NZ_JBHSRI010000025.1:447681-747704 GCF_042658845.1 Paenisporosarcina macmurdoensis | reverse complement strand
AACTTTTTGATTACGTTAATTGGTACAACAATAGCCGTTCGCATAGCTCTTTAAGCTATTTAAGTCCGGTAGCTTATAGAAACTTAGCCCTTAAAAAAATTGTATGATTTAGTGTTGACTATCCATGTGCGGCGGGGGTTCGTCCTTCGCACCCTGAAAGCCTGGACGTTCACAGTTAAGATCGTTTGGTTTACTAGAGAATCGATGGGTTCTTTCTGAAGATATTCGGCTGAAGCTGATATTTCGGCCTCTTTCTGCCTTTATTACTTAAGTCTCTGCATATTTTATTGAGTTAAAGAATCAGTTTCTATCTCATACAATTCACCCGAATAAGGGTCAAAAGAGTAATTAATAAAACTAGCATTCTTTTGTACAGTAATTTGGTAAATTTCTTTGTAATTCTGACCAGTTCCAGCTGTGAATATTACTTTATGTCTGTTTTCAATTACAGGAACATCAAACTTTTCATGGACTTGAGATTCTGCTTCTTGAAAAGTATAGTTAGGTTTTAAAAATTCGAATGCAATAATTATTGCAATAATTAAAACACTCGAAGTCAAAATATATCTATTTGTTAAGTGTTGCTTATCTTCTTTGAATATAAGAAATATATTTATGCCTAAAAAAGTTATAAGTAAGATTGGAAAATAAAAGAAATTACCTAGATGATTAATATTCTCAAACGATGCTGCTGCTCGATATAAATAAATACTCGAAATCAAAGCAAGTAAGCAACATAGTGTGTAATAAATTAAACTCCTTTTCATAACTATCCCCTATCAAATTTATTTAAGGAACTACTCACTAAATAATTCATTTGTATGTTCTAACCAAAACAATTTCGGTTAGTATGCGGCAATTACATCCACAATAGATCAACTGCTATAAATGAAAAGTGAAATATTAACGCTGATTCAACAATTCCATATGACTCTAGTCATACCCATTTAATGTATTCTGAATTAGTCACTTTAAAAAAAGTGTTGTCTCGATAGAACTCTGTACCGTAACGCTCATCAAGGTTATTTATCGTGTTTAGCCTATAACTTTCATCTGAACTTCTGTACGAATGTACCGAATCCTCAAATAACACCACTAATTTCTTGGATTCAACCTTAGCGTCAGACAGTAATATGCGGAATCCTTTTATACTATCCGTGATGGATTCAACGTAATATTTTGAAGTCATAGTATTGTCAATTTCCCAAGTTTCCCAAATTTCTTCCAAGTTAGCTCTCTCCTTATTCGTAACGTATTCTGTCAACCATCGATTCTATACATGAACCGGGTTGTATAGAACATTCATACTAGTTTGACATAACACCACTTATTGGAACTAGTTATGCTGTTCTGCACAAAATATATGGATTTTGAACCATTATACTTTCTAGTTTGTTTCCTAAGATTCCAAATATTTTTGCAGTATTAGGATGGATGCAACCTCTAAGTATTTCCTTAGTTACTTTACCATAAAAACCCATTAATGAAGTGACGTGTTCATAAATACAGCCTATTTAAAAAAGTAACACTATGAGAAATGCTTAAATAAAGAAATGCCTTCGCAGCCAAAATTCTATCTGACGCTGCTCCCATTTGTTAAAAAAAGTGGCGATTTTTTAACCACAAAAAAATACAGCCCCTTTTAACAGGAGCTGTACGGTATTTATTCTTCGTTTAATTTACTAAATAAGTCATTCGTTAATATCGTTAGCTCTTGAAATGTGTGACGATACATGTGAATGTCGCCGCCAAATGGATCAGACACATCATGGGAACCATATGGTCGTACGTATTCTTTTAAGGTGAATATTTTGTCTGCTGCAAAAGGGAATGCTTGCATGACAAGATGTTTATGTGCGGACGTCATCGTTAAGATTAAATCAGCCCAGCGAACATCTTCTTCACTTACTTGACGTGAAAAGTGGCTGTAATTAATTTCGGCATCTCGAATAACACGTTTCGCATGTTCAGAAATATCGCCACCGTCCATGGCATATATGCCTGCGGAACGAACGTTCATTCCTTCTTTATTATGTGATTGAAATATTGCTTCTGCCATTGGACTTCGGCATGTATTCCCCGTACAGATAAAATAGATATTCATGTGAATCCCTCATTTATTTAATAAAGTGAGCACTCCCATCAACATGAGACATACTCCAGAAAGACGTGTCAACAAAGGTCCTTTAATTAGTTTGCTTTTAAGCGCGAGATAGGAAAACGTTAACGCAAAAAAACCGGCACTAAATAAGAAAAACCACTTTTGTAATTGAAGCATACCAAAAGATAAGCTAACTGAAAAGGTATCAACGCTAACAACGATTGCAAGGAAGATGGGAGGAATGAAAGTAGATGTAGGTTTTTGTTGGTATAAACATAGGTGGACACCTGTTAGAAATAACAAAATGCTTGAAATGTAGCGGCCGCCTTCAACAATAAATGAAGTTACCCATTCTCCAGCAAGGAATCCGAGAAGTGGGAAGACCATATGTAACAACCCTGTCCAAATGGCGAGCATCAGCGGGAAACGAATTTTCGGTAGCACACTATATAGGGCAACGACGTCCAGTGCTGTTAGAAGTCCCGCGAACAGTTCTGTAGACAATGAAAAAATCTCCCCTCTCTTTGCATGTCTACTAGCTTATGCAAAAAAGGAAGAGATTAGGAGTGCCACCAGTTACCATCTGCGGCTTTTTCTAAACGATTAAAAATGGCTGCTCCAACACCCGTTTTAAGAGGTACCGTGACCAGAATGATATCCGCTGTCGTGTCGTCGCATTCACGTAAATGCGCATATAAATGTTGTGCGGTTGATTCGAGATTTTGTTGATTGCCTAATGAAAAGAACCAGTCTGCTTCATTATGCTTAAATTCATCTGGTGCAAGCAAAGCGACTTTTTGATTTTGCGTATGTATAGATTGAATTGCGCGATCCACAGCATCTAGATCCGGTTGAATTAAGAACACTGGAGCATCCGGTGCATAATGTGCATATTTCATTCCTGGTGCTCGTGGGACTGTCGCATCGTCGACTGTTGTGGTATCAGGTTCAATCACTTCACCAATGACTGTTCGTAGCATTTGTGCTGTAACGCCACCAGGACGAAGGATTACGGGAGGATCTACCGTGAAATCGACTACGGTTGATTCCAGTCCAATTCCTGTTGCACCGCCATCTAAAATGAGCGGGATACGTCCCTGTAAATCATTTTCAACATGAAGAGCTGTTGTCGGGCTTGGTTTTCCACTGCGATTGGCACTAGGTGCAGCAACTGGTTCTGCAAGCAATTTTAGTAATTCAAGAGCGACTGGATGGTCTGGCATTCGTAAACCAACTGTTGATAATCCGGCTGTTACATTTGGTGCAAAGACATTCGGTTTGGCATGTAGGATCAGTGTCAGAGGACCTGGCCAAAATGCTTCGATGCAGTCATCGGCTTTTTTAGAGATTTCACTGACGTATTTTAAGACATGATGCGCTTCTCCCACATGAACAATTAATGGATTATCAGATGGTCGACCTTTTGCCTCAAAAATTTTCGCCACTGCTTGTTCATTCGTAGCAATTGCTCCTAAGCCATAAACTGTTTCAGTTGGAAATGCGACAACTTCGCCCATCTTTAATTTTTCCACAGCTTGTGTATAAACTTCAATTTTATTCACATTGTTATCCACAATTAGACGAGTCGTTTTCATTCGATAAATCTCCTTTCTACCGTGATTTGTTGATAGTTATGCACATACTGTTGATAACTAGCAGTGAAAATGGGGATAACTCTGACTAAAACTTACTTTTAATCCAATCCCATGTCCAAAACTTCACTGGCTCTTCTACCACTTCTTCTTCTTGATAACAGACTTTTGGAAATAATGCACACCACCAATTGTCTCCTTTGCCACTGCCAATTGTAATAACCAGTGCTTTGTGGAAATCTTGTCCGTAAAAGTGTATGCCATCTTTTTTAGGTGGAATCAGTGCTTTTGCTAAACCAATGTGGATGGTTTGCTCCGTAATATCTCCTGCTTTTTGTGAGAATTCTTTAGATACTTGAGTTAGTTCTTGTTCTAATTGCGCTGTTGTTTGAAATGTGTCAGTTGCTTTTTGTAATAATGGTTGAATTTCTTGAAGAACCAATGATTTAATTTCTTGATCTTCTTTCGTGTTGCTATTTGCTACGATTCTTATTTGAATGGCATCTGCAGGCACTGCATCTGCCGCTCCGCTTATTACTGGTAATAGAAATAATAGAGTTTGAATAAATACTAGTGACATTAGGAGTTCAATCCATGGAGACCTCTTCGTTTGTGGTTGGTCGTTTCTGAAAATCTCGTAATCTTCTATCATTGTTATCTCCCCCTTGCCATCATTGTGGACAAGGTGTGGATTATTTATTCACGTAATCTCACAAAAAATCATTCTTTCTTTTCCGTTGATATCTTTTACGATAGTTACCTGAGCAGTTGGAAACGATTTTTGGAAGTACGATTGTACGGCAGGACCTTGTGTATAGCCAATCTCTAAGCCAATTAGAGCAGGTCTATTCATGAGTGCTGGCAGTTCTTCTGCTAGCCGTTTATATAGATGAAGTCCTTCATCATCTGCAAAAAGGGCATTATGTGGTTCATAGTTTAGTACGGTATCTGATAGAGTTGGAGCCTCGTCATGTGAAATATAGGGTGGATTAGACAAGACAATATCCCATTTTTCATTTGAAATAGGGGCAGTTAAATCCCCTTGTTTGAATGTGATTTGTGCACCTAACTCAGTTGCGTTTAGTTGTGCAACTTCTAGTGCTTTGAATGAAATATCGGTTGCAGTTACTAGCAAAGCAGGAACTTCTGATTTCATTGTTACCGCTATCGCACCACTTCCAGTCCCTATATCTGCAAGGTTTAACTGGGAATGGTCTGTGAACATCCGTTTCATGCGAGATGTCGTTTCGACAATGAGTTCTTCCGTTTCAGGACGTGGAATGAGCACATGTTCATTGACTTTAAAGGTTCGACCGTAAAATTCTTCCGATCCGATAATATATTGAACAGGCTTTCCTGTGCTGTGTTCTTCAATAAGTGACCAGTAGCGCTCAAATTGTTCAGCTGAGATTTCTTCACGCATGTCCATCAGTAACTGAACATGCGTTTTGTTTAATACGTGCTGAAGCAACATGCGTGCTACCGGTTCTTCTCGTCCGTGTCCTGATAAAAAAGAAGAAGCCCGTGAAAGGGCCTCATAAATATATTTACTCATTGGTATCATTCATTCGCTCAAGTCGTTCAGTTTGGTCAGTTAAAATCAACACGTTGATCACTTCGTCGAGTTTACCTTCCATGATTTGATCTAGTTTTTGAATCGTCAAACCAATACGATGGTCGGTTACACGATTTTGTGGATAGTTGTACGTGCGAATTCGTTCTGAGCGGTCACCTGTACCTACTGCAGATTTACGAACAGCATCATATTCAGCTTGTGCTTCTTGACGGAATTTATCGGCAACACGTGCGCGAAGAACGACCATTGCACTCGCTTTGTTTTTAATTTGTGATTTTTCATCTTGGCAAGTAACAACTGTACCCGTTGGAATATGTGTCAACCGAACTGCCGACATCGTCGTATTAACCGATTGTCCTCCAGCGCCTGAAGATGCATACGTATCTGTACGGATATCATTTTCGTGAATATCTACTTCTACTTCTTCCACTTCGGGGAGACATGCCACAGTTGCAGTCGATGTATGAGTACGTCCACCAGACTCCGTTTCCGGTACACGTTGCACTCGGTGAGCCCCATTTTCATATTTCAGTTTCGAGTACGCGCCTTGTCCTTTAATCATAAAGATGACTTCTTTATAGCCACCGATTACTGTGGGAGAAGCGTCCAGGATATTAATTTTCCAGCCTTGTGCTTCAGAGTAGCGGCTGTACATACGGAACAGATTCCCTGCAAAAAGAGCGGCTTCATCGCCACCTGCAGCTCCTCGAATCTCCATAATTACGTTCTTATCGTCATTCGGATCTGTTGGAATTAACAATAACTTTAGATTTTCTTCAATATCGTCAATTTGAGAAGCTAAATCATTCATTTCTTCTTTTACCATTTCACGCATATCGCTATCTAATTTATCATCAAGCATGGCTCTTGCTTCGGCATGCAGTTCTTTAACAAGCTTGTATTGACGGTACGCGTCTACAGTATCTTGCAAATCCGATTGTTCTTTAGAAAGCGTGCGTAATTTATCCATATCCTTAACAATCTCTGGGTCACTGAGTAATTCAGTCAAACGATCATATCGGTCTTCTACCGATTGTAAGCGATCAAACATACTTTCACCTCATCCGTTCATGTGATTAACACTATAATTATATAGAAAAAGAGCAGAAATTGCCACTCCAGCTTAGATGGACAAAATACACAGGAATCTGCTCCGTTTCCGAGGAAGCAAAGTAGCGTTGCAACGCTCTTTCATGTTTTGTAGCTAGCGGGGCGATTTTGAAACAGGAGCATAGATAAAAATTTTTAACATTTAAAATGAAAAAGAGCAGCTTTCGCTACTCTTTTTCGTACATTAATGAAGTTTGATGTGTAACACCTGCTGGTACTTCGTGATGGTGGCGACAACGTGGTTCGTATGCTTCCGTTGCACCAATTAAAATGATTGGATCTTCATAGCCTGCTGGTTGTCCGTTAATTAGTCGTTGTGTTCGGCTAGCTGGTGAACCGCAAACTTGGCAAACGGCTTGTAATTTCGTTACAAGTTCAGCCATAGCCATTAAGGTCGGCATTGAACCAAATGGCTCTCCTCTGAAATCTTGGTCAAGACCTGCAACAATTACGCGGAAGCCATGATTCGCTAGGCGTTGTACGACTTCAATAATTCCATCATCAAAAAATTGCGCTTCGTCAATTCCGATCACATCATATTCATCCGTAATGTACGCCCAAATGTCTTTTGAACGCTCAACTGGTATCGCTATCACTTTCGTTCCATTGTGACTTACAACTTCTTCTTCACTATATCGATTATCTAAACGTGGTTTGAACACAGCAATTTTTTGTTTCGCAAATTGCGTGCGTCTCACACGACGAATTAATTCTTCTGATTTGCCGGAAAACATACTTCCGCAAATGATTTCAACCCAACCGGATTGTGACATCACATACATGGAAGTCACTCCTTTCAAAACTCTCTATTCCCTATCATACAGAAAATAAAAATAGATTACTCGTCTTTTTTTTCAATGGGAAATGTGATATGTACTTGTTGTGAAAGATTTTTATAATGGAAGCAGTTGGTTCACCAACTGCTTCTTTACTGTTTGGAAATTGCTTTCTTTAATGTCCTATACATCTTTCAACTCTCTTTCAAAAAGCCAAGCTTCAGCGAGTGCTGCCATTTAACGGTTTTCAGACGTAGAGTGCTGGTTTTCAGACGTCCTCATCATTTTTTTAGACGTCAACCTCAAAAAGTCAGACTGAGCCTTCGCTCATATAATCACTTCGTTTGAAACTTGCCAATGCTATCAATAAAATGCTACCTTTTATTTAGTTATTCCAAAATTCAAATAAAGGAAGGGGAATTTACATTTACAAAGAACGAACTTTACCACAGGAAATTCATGTCTATAATCGGGCCTTGCACAGATTTCCAGCAAATCACCCTTATTTACAAGAATTCTCAACAAAAATTAAAGCTATTACTGCTGGGTATATCGGAGAATCCTATACCGACCGTTTTATGCAGCAATGTGATTTCCCCAAAAATCACGCAATCTTTAAGGATCTCTATATTCAAACTGGTCCCGAGTCATATCTACAAATCGATACGCTTATCGTTACTCAGAAATATATCGCAATACTTGAAATCAAGAATATCAAAGGGACAATCTATTTTCAGAAGAACCCAAAACAACTTGTTCGTGAATTAAACGGCACTACCACAACATACAAATGTCCAGAACAACAAATTCTTAGACACAACATGAAACTGCAAAAGCTTTTACTGCATCTCAAGATTAATATTCCAATTCATAATCAAATTATCTTCGCTTTTTCATCCATTCATGTAATGGAACCCCCTGAAAAAGTGCCTGTCTTGATGGCTTGTGATCTCCCAAATCACATGCACAAGCTTAACCAACTTCCTGACGTTATCACATCCTACTCATTTAATAAATTAATCCATTTTCTCACATCTAATTTAATTACCTACCACCCAAAACCTATTGCCCAGCAATTCAACTTTGACTGGAACTCACTTTCAAAAGGTGTCTTCTGTCCGAACTGTAAAATCGAATTATCCCAACAAAAAAGTTGTCCAAAATGCAAAATGTCTCGTAAAATGCTTTGTCATTTGGCAATAGAAGAATGGTTCTATCTCTGTAAATCCACCATTTCTAATGGAGAATGTGTTCAGTTCTTAAATCTCCAAAACAAACACCAAGCCACATACATCTTGAAGAGTTTAGAACTTGAACCCATTAATCTTAACAAGTATAGGCACTATACTTTCACCACATCATTTTGGATTACCAAGGAATCAGCAAATACTGTTAAATAAGTAAGCGGCCGTTCTTTAAATTTTAAAGGAGTAATATCAAACAGAAATACCCGCCAAACGACAGTGTGCGGGGCAATTAAATGGGCTGCTCGCTTTGCTTCTCAGCCTTTTCTGTGGATTTTGGGTGGTGGCTTTTGATGGAGAAATGACTTTTTCAGACGTCGATAGCGATTTTTCAGACGTGAAGCCTCATTTTTCAGACGTCATCCGCTTTTTTTCAGACGTCAACCCCAAAAAGTCAGACTGAGCCACTGCTCAGTCTGATGATATCAATTTATTCGGTAATTACAGTGAGGAGAACCATGTAAATGGGCTGCTCGCTTTACTTCTCAGCCTTTTCTGTGGATTTTGGGTGGTGGCTTTTGATGGAGAAATGACTTTTTCAGACGTCGATGGCGATTTTTCAGACGTGAAGCCTCATTTTTCAGACGTCATCCGCTTTTTTTCAGACGTCAACCCCAAAAAGTCAGACTGAGCCACCGCTCAGCCCAACCCTCAAAAAAAATACCCGCTTAGAGCAGAAGCTCTAAGCGGGTATTTTGATATTATTCGTTGATTTCTTCTTTGATGCCGTATTTTTTGTTGAAACGGTCAACACGTCCATCCGCTTGAGCGAATTTCTGTTTACCAGTGTAGAATGGATGACATTCTGAGCAAAACTCAACTTTGATGTCTTCTTTTACTGAACCAGTTTCGAAAGCGTTACCACATGAACAAGTAACTTTAGCTGTTTTGTATTCTGGATGAATTCCTGTTTTCATATTAAATCTCCTCCCGCCCTGAACCATCTGGAACAGAGATGTTATTATTTGACTGTCACCTTACACGACCCGTCAATTCGGTCGGATATGTAACAGAGAATGGTAATTCTACCGACTTAAAGTATAGCAAATGACTGTTAAGAAATCAAGCGTTTCATTTAAATAAACGCACAGTGGACGATACCTTTAAAGTAAGCCTTTACCGCCTCTTTTTTCTTTCATTTCTGTATTAAGTTGTTCAAAAAACTCTTCGTTGGTTTTGGATTGGCTTAATTTTTTCAAGAAACGTTCCCCGAAATCATGAGTATCCGAGAATGTTTTACGGATTGCCCACAGTTTTTCAAGTTGCTGAGCTGGCAATAGCAACTCTTCTTTTCGTGTTCCTGAGCGTCTAATATCTAATGCTGGGAAGATTCGACGTTCTGCTAAACTACGATCTAAGTGAAGTTCTAAGTTACCAGTTCCTTTAAACTCTTCATAAATGACTTCATCCATACGTGATCCTGTTTCAACTAAAGCCGTAGCTAATATCGTTAAGCTTCCGCCCTCTTCAATATTACGTGCTGCACCGAAGAAACGTTTAGGACGATGGAAAGCTGCTGGGTCAATACCACCTGATAATGTACGCCCACTTGGTGGAATTACTAAGTTATAGGCACGTGCAAGACGTGTAATTGAATCCATTAATATAATAACATCACGTTTGTGTTCTACTAAACGCATGGCGCGATCAAGTACTAATTCCGCCACTTTAACGTGGTTTTCTGGTACTTCATCAAACGTTGAGCTGACGACATCAGCTTTTACTGAACGCTCGATATCAGTTACTTCTTCTGGACGTTCATCGATCAGTAGAACGATTAGGTCAGCATCTGGATAATTTGTCGTAATCGAGTTCGCTATTTCTTTTAGTAACATCGTTTTACCTGCTTTTGGCGGTGCCACGATTAGACCACGTTGACCGAAACCAACAGGTGCTACTAAGTCCATAATGCGTGTCGATAATTTGCTAGACTCTGTTTCCAGTTTCATATGACGATCTGGATAGAGCGGTGTTAATGCAGGGAAATGTACACGTTCTTTTGCTGAATCTGGATCTTCCCCATTTACTAATTCAACGTGTAGTAAACCGTAGTAACGTTCGTTCTCTTTTGGAGGACGCACTTTACCAGTTACTTTATCCCCGTTACGCAAATCGAAACGACGAATTTGTGATGCGGAAATATAGATATCTTCAGAACTTGGAGAATAGTTGATGGGGCGCAAGAAACCGAATCCTTCAGACTGAATGATTTCTAAGACACCTTCCATAAAGAAGTAGCCTTCTTGTTCTGCACGTGTTTTTAAAATAGCAAAAATAAGTTCTTTTTTAGTGAGTTTGCTGTAGTACGAGATTTTGAACTCACGCGCTAACGCATATAGTTCTTTTAACGTCATACTTTCTAGTTCAGCAATTTTTAAGGTTGACATAAAATGGCACCACTCTTTTACATATTTTGTTGTGTCGACTCAAGCTGAAAGGTTGGATTGGTTTTGCAAGAATTGAATTTAGTAGAAGATGCCTGACCGAGGTATGGCCAGGCATAATTTATGAAGTTAGTCTTTCATCATAAGAGATGAGGTTTTTTCTTCAAGCTGTGACGACCTTCTACGAAACGGACTGTACCTGATTTCGCACGCATTACTAATGAATGAGATTCTGCGTATGCCCCTTTAAACTGAACACCACGAAGTAATTCACCATCAGTTACACCGGTAGCTGCAAAGATTGCGTCATCACCTTTTACAAGGTCTTCCATACGGAACACACGGTTTACGTCTAAGCCCATTCGGATGCATCGTTGTAATTCTTGGTCGTTTTGAGGAACAAGTCTACCTTGAATTTCCCCACCTAAACATTTTAATCCTACTGCAGCAATTACGCCTTCTGGAGCGCCGCCAAGTCCGAATAAAATGTCAACGCCCGTTTCATCAAACGCTGTGTTGATTGCCCCTGCTACGTCTCCGTCATTGATTAATTTAATACGAGCACCTGATGCACGAATTTCATCAATGATTTTTTGGTGACGTGGTCGGTTTAAAATGGTTGCGACAACGTCTTCAATGTCTTTATTTTTTGCACGGGCAACAGCTCGTAGGTTATCCGTTACAGAAGCATTAATGTCGACTTGGCCTCTTGATTCTGGCCCTACTGCTAGTTTGTCCATATACATATCTGGCGCATGAAGCAAGTTGCCTCTGTCAGCAATGGCAAGAACTGCTAAAGCATTCCAACCACCTGAAGCGACAATATTTGTACCTTCTAATGGATCTACAGCTATATCTACAGCTGGTCCACCTAGACCAAGACCTAGTTCTTCACCGATGTATAACATTGGCGCTTCGTCCATTTCGCCTTCGCCAATTACAACGACGCCTTGCATGGGAATTGAATTAAAAACGTTACGCATAGCTGTAGTTGCCGCTTCGTCCGCTTCATTCTTCAAACCTCGGCCCATCCAACGTGCCGAAGCGATCGCCGCTGCCTCTGTTACACGTACAACTTCCATTGATAAACTGCGTTCCATGTGAAGTGTTCCTCCCGTTACCGGTCATTTAATTACGTCATTCTACCCCAGTCATTATACCATATGTGTCGTGGGGTCGAATTTTATTTTTTGTCGTTAGAAGACTCGTCTTCAAGAGTTTCACGACGAATATCTGCACCAAGTCCTTGTAATTTCTCAATTAACGAACTATAGCCGCGTTCAATATGATAGATATCGCGAATTTCAGTTTCACCTTCAGCCAATAATCCAGCTAAAACGAGTGCAGCGCCTGCACGTAAGTCAGATGCGCGTACAGAAGCAGACTCTAGTTTCGTTGGGCCAGCAATAATGGCTGTACGACCTTCAACTCGAGCACTTGCATTCATCCGTTTCAATTCATCAATATGTTTGAATCGTGCTGAATAAATCGTGTCTGTAATAACGGAAGAACCGGTTGCTTGTGTCATTAAAACTGAGAATGGCTGTTGTAAATCCGTTGCAAAACCAGGATACACGAGGGTTTTAACATCCACTGCATTCAAGTTCACTGATTTAGGAATGAAAATACTTTCTTCGCCTTCTTCAATTTTGACACCCATTTCACGCAGTTTCGCTGTTAATGCTTCAACATGGAATGGAATGACGTTATCTATTGTAATCCCGTCGCCAGCTGCTGCTGCCATAATCATGAAAGTACCTGCTTCGATTCGGTCGGGGATAATGGTGTGGTTCGTCCCGTGCAGTTCTTCAACACCATCAATACGAATGACATTAGTTCCTGCACCTTTAATTTTTGCGCCCATGTTGCTTAGCAACGTCGCAACATCAATGATTTCAGGTTCTTTTGCAGCATTCTCAATTGTTGTTTGCCCTTTTGCCATGACAGCAGCAAGCATGATGTTAATTGTTGCACCTACACTTACAACGTCTAAGTAAATTTTCGCACCGATTAATTCATCTGCACGTAAATAAATAGCACCGTGTTCGTTTGTAACTTTTGCTCCAAGTGCTTCAAAGCCCTTTATATGTTGGTCAATTGGACGTGGTCCTAGGAAACAACCACCTGGTAATCCAATGACTGCTTTTTTGAAACGTCCCAGCATGGCACCCATTAAATAATACGATGCACGTAATTTTTTTACGTTCCCGTTTGGTAATGGCATGTCTTGCATTTTAGACGGATCAATATTCATCGTACCGTCTTCGATCGTTACTTCTCCACCGATTTCTTCCAGTAATTCCTTCAGAGTCCAAACATCCGAAATTTCTGGTAAGCCTTCAATCGTTACAGCCGAATTCGCTAATATGGAAGCTGGTATTAAAGCAACCGCACTATTCTTAGCGCCACTTACTTTAATTGTTCCATGTAAACGCTTTTGACCATTAATTTTATAAACGTCCATGTATTTCACCTACAATTCAAGAGTTAACTTATTGTGCACTATTTCTGTTATTCCAATCCGCTAAAAATGCATCAATTCCTTTATCCGTTAAAGGATGTTTGAACATTTGTTTCATCACGTTAATTGGCATTGTACCAATGTGTGCACCGTGAAGCGCCGCGTCAGTAACATGTTGTGGATGACGAATTGAGGCTGCAATTATTTCTGTATCAATGTTATGAATGTCAAAAATTTGCGCAATCGTCCCTACTAAATCCATTCCATTATGACCGATATCGTCTAAACGACCTAAAAATGGTGAAACATATGATGCACCAGCACGTGCTGCAAGAAGTGCTTGGTTGGCACTGAAGATTAATGTGATGTTTGTTTTAATGCCTTCTTTTGAAAAAACTGAACATGCAGCTAACCCATCTGGAGTCATTGGTAATTTTACTGTGATGTTTGGAGCAATGGCAGCTAATTCGCGACCTTCTCTGATCATTCCCTCAGTATCTAACGCAATAACTTCAGCGCTTACTGAACCATCAACAAGTGCTGTGATTTCACGTAAGCGATCATGGAAAGAAATGTTTTCTTTTGCTACAAGTGTTGGATTCGTTGTTACTCCTGACAAAATCCCCCAGGCGTGTGCTTCTTTTATTTCTTCAAAGTTTGCTGTATCTATAAAAAATTTCATTAATAGTTGCCTCCAAGTCATGGAAAAAGAGGAGAAGGCCGCATTTCATCAACACGGACACTTCTCCCGATATTTTCGAGTTGTGTTATATAATTAAGCTTTGCCTGAACTTCCAAAAACACGCATTTTTCCTTGTACCGTGCTTTTAATTGCATTACGAGCAGGAATTAAGTATTTACGTGGATCGTACTCTTCTGCATCGCTATTTAAGAAATCACGAATTGCTTTTGTTGCTGCAATTTGGCTTTCTGTATTGACATTAATTTTCGCTGTACCTAAAGAAATAGAACGTTGAACATCTTTTTCTGGAATTCCAGTTCCACCATGCAATACAAGTGGTAGGTCAGACAGTTTCGAGATTTCTTCCATTTCAGCAAAGCCTAAATTTGGTTCTCCTTTGTAAGGACCATGAACCGAACCTAGTGCTGGTGCTAAACAATCAATATCTGTACGTGACACAAGTTCAGCACATTCTTTTGGATCTGCATAAATAACGCCAGCAGCAATAATGTCATCTTCTTGACCACCAACAGTCCCTAACTCAGCTTCAACAGAAATGCCATGTGCATGTGCATATTCCACAACTTGAGAAGTGATTGCGATGTTTTCTTCTAACGGATGATGAGAAGCATCAATCATTACTGAAGTGAAACCAGCATCGATTGCTTCTTTACATTTATCAAAACTTGAACCATGATCTAAATGAATTGCCACTGGTACAGTAATTTTGTAATCGATCATTAATCCTTTTACCATGTGAACAACGGTTGTAAACCCGCCCATATATCTAGCCGCTCCTTCAGAAACCCCTAATATCACAGGAGACTTTTCTTCTTCAGCTGCCATTAAAATAGCTTGAGTGAACTCTAAGTTGTTAATGTTGAATTGTCCAATTGCATAGCCTTCATTTTTACCTTTGATCATCATGTCTTTCATAGATACTAAAGCCATTGAGAAATCCTCCATTTCATCGTCTATAATCTGGTTTCAAGCGATAAGCTTGTTTTCTTCATTTCTAGTTCCAAGTGCAAGTGTTGAGATAGAGTGGCGACTTCCACTTTTCTTTTAAATCATAACAAAAACAGGCAGTGTTTGCCACTGCCTGCGTGTTTCATTCTTTTAACATTCCGTTTACAGCATCGCGTACTTCGTAAATATCGAATGGCTTTGTGAAATAGTGAGACGCTCCTAAATCCATCGCTTCTTTAATTAAGTCTAGTTCACCGTATGCCGTAATCATGAGAACTGGCACATCTGGAGTGCGTGATTTAATTCGTTTTAATATTTCGATCCCATCCATACCTGGAATTTTCATATCTAAGAGGACACCATCAAACTTAATTCTCTCAGCTAACTCTAATGCTTCAATTCCATTAGCAGCCAGATATGTAGTGTAACCTTCTCGTTTGAACACTTCGTTCAAGAGCAAGCGAATGCCTTGTTGATCATCCACAATCAGTAACTGTTTCATGAAAATTTCCCCTTTTTCACTTTGATAATACATCACTTATTCTACAATCTTTTCCATTTTCCTGCATTAAATAAATATATTTAATACTTCTTTACGAAAAAAGAGAAAATATAGTTCTCTTATAATCATACATTATAATCCAATTTATATGTAAAAAATTATGCATATATCAAAAAAATGTTTTACTTGCTATTAAAAAGTATGAGTTTAGTCCTTGTTATCTCAATCGAAAAGTGAACCTCTAGCCTACTTGGATTACCTAAAGAAAACTAAAGATTTGACACTTTCTTTACGTAGATGTTCGGCCGAAGATACTATTTCGGCCTCTTTTTGCTAATTTTAATTCAGACCATTTTATAAAGTCAGTGATGACACTTACTATAAAGCAAAATAGACAGTGGTTGAGGTTGAAAATCCCGTTTTTCATTCTTCGAATAAATCTTAGTCTGACTTTTCGAGGTTGACGTCTGAAAAAATAGCGTTGACGTCTGAAAAAAACACCTCTACGTCTGAAAAATGGGCATTGACGTCTGAATAACATGATTAGCACAAAATTTAGGGCACTACACTGGGCACAGCTAGTTTTTCAGTATGCTTCGAACGGCACCTCTGCTGCATAATATTCTAGAGAAGAAAGAGCTTAGGGCAGTTCTTATACTGTAAGTTGATGCTAATTTCCTGCGGTAGCTCTTCCCTCTGATGAAGAGACACAATTGCACTTCAAATTGTGTCTCTCATCCAGTATCCACACTCTCGCGGGCTAGTTATAAAAAGAACTCTCCAAAATAAAGAAATGTAAGAGCAGTCGAAATAGTATCTTCGGCTGCTTGGATTGCTAAAGAAGGTGACAATTCTTTAGTAAACCAAATTTAACAAACCATTTGCCTCCATGTTGTAGGGGAGCGACGAAAGCATCCGAGTAGCAGGATTATCTGTAAAACTACAATGTGGACGCGACATCGTCACATCCACATGTATCTTATTCTTGCTATAATAGTGCAGCTCATGATTGCTTTCCAAAGCTCACCCTAAACCTGAGTGACAAACTGTAACCATTCTCTATGTGACTGTCGTTTAGTTCAAAAAAATCCCGCTCTTTTTTCAAAGGAGCGGGATTTGATCTGGTTATTCTCCTAATGCCGCTTTGATAAACTCACGGAATAGAGGTTGTGGGCGGTGTGGACGCGAAATGAATTCTGGGTGGAACTGAGATGCGACGAAGAATTTGTGATCTGGAATTTCAATCACTTCGATTAATCGGCCATCTGGGCTCGTACCAGAGAAGATGAAACCAGCTGCTTCAAATTGCTCGCGGTATTCGTTGTTAAACTCATAACGGTGACGGTGACGTTCGTACACCAATTCTTGACCGTATGCTTCATACGCTTTAGTGCCATGCACTAATTTACATGGTTGCAGTCCTAAACGTAATGTTCCACCTAAGTCTTCAACGTCTTTTTGTTCAGGTAATAGGTCGATAATTGGGTATGGAGTTTGTGGGTTTAATTCAGATGAATGTGCATCTTTTAAATGTAAAATATTGCGTGCAAATTCTACTGTTGCAAGTTGCATACCTAAACAAATACCTAAGAAAGGCACATTGTTTTCACGTGCGTAAGCAGTTGCAGCAATTTTACCTTCTACTCCACGGTCACCGAAACCACCAGGAACTAATACGCCGTCGACATCGCTTAACCATTCTGCGACATTTTCTTCGCTGACGTGTTCAGCGTTGATCCATTTCACTTCAATGTCTGCGTCAAATGCAAATCCTGCATGTTTCATTGCTTCAACAACTGAAATGTAGGCATCTTGTAATTCTACGTATTTTCCAACTAAACCAATACGCACTTTTTTCGATAAGTTTTGCACACGATCTACTAAAGCCATCCAATCCGTCATATCTGCTTTAGGTGCTTTTATACCGAAATGGTCAAGTACGATTTGGTCCATATGCTGGTCTAGAAGCATTAACGGTACTTCATATAATGATTCCGCATCACGCGCTTCGATTACTTCGCTTGCTTTAATGTCACAGAACAATGCGATTTTATCTTTCATGTCTTGTGGCACTGCAAATTCAGTACGTACCACAATGATGTTTGGTTGAATTCCTAAACTACGTAGCTCTTTAACACTATGTTGAGTCGGTTTTGTTTTCATTTCTTTAGCCGCACGAAGATAAGGAATTAGCGTACAGTGAATGTACATCACGTTTTCTGCACCGAAGTCGCCTTTCATTTGGCGAATTGCTTCTAGGAATGGCAGTGACTCGATGTCCCCAACCGTTCCCCCGATTTCAGTTATGACTACATCTGCATTTGTTTCTTTTGCCGAACGTACTAAACGCTCTTTGATTTCGTTCGTTATGTGAGGAATTACTTGAACAGTTCCTCCAAGGTAGTCCCCGCGACGTTCTTTTTTAAGAACTGCTGAGTAAACTTTACCAGTCGTAACATTTGAGAATTTACTAACGTTGATGTCAATAAAGCGCTCATAGTGACCAAGATCTAGATCCGCTTCAGCACCGTCGTCAGTTACGTATACTTCCCCATGTTGGTACGGGCTCATTGTTCCTGGGTCTACGTTGATGTATGGATCGAATTTTTGTATCGCTACAGTTAGACCACGATTTTTAAGCAAACGGCCAAGTGATGCCGCTGTAATTCCTTTACCTAGTGAAGAAACTACGCCACCAGTTACGAAAATGTATTTTGTCAAAGCTAACTCCTCCTATAAGGTGAATTTGGTTTTCTGAATATTGCTAGTATTGCTACAGATTTACGTAAATCTGCTTCAAACAAGAGTAGCGCTTGCTTTTAAAATAAAAAAGCGCTCCACCTGCAGTGTTTGCAGAGGGAGCGCATTATATAAGCGTTCAATCTCCCTTTTTAGGGAGCCCAAGTAAAAGAGTAATCCGAATGACTAAATAAGTCAAGACTAATTATTTTTCATCCTCGTCTTCATCTTCATCTTCTTCTTCGTCTTCTTCATCGACAACGATTTCAAATTCATCAGTGGTCGTAAGAAGCTCTTCTGCAACAACTTCTTCAATTTCCACTACATCATCATCTTCATCGTCATCATCGTCGTCGTCATCATCTAAATCGAAATCTTCAACGTCTTCAACAAATTCATCGAAATCCTCTTCAAATGCGATTTCATCATCATCTGTGTCGTCTTCGATATCATCTTCGCCTTTAGATTTTGATTTCTTTTTGCGAACTTTAACTGTTGGCGCTGTTTCTTCTTCGATTTGTTCAACCGGGTACCATTCACGTAAACCCCAACGGTTTTCAGAAATCGCAAGGAAGCGACCATCAATGTTCATATCTGTATAATACTGAAGTTTACGCTCTTTCATTTGTGCTTCAGTAAACTTGTTTAATTTTTTAATTTCATCTAGTAATTCTTGTAAAGTTAAAGATTCGTGTTTTTCTTCTAATATTGCATGTCCTAAATCGATAAACGATTCTTCACATATTTGTTCTTTTGTCATTTCACGAAATTTCAAATTGTGCACGTCCTTTCTACATACGTTCGCATAGTACCCATTATATACAAACCTCATTCAAATATGCTACTGTAATTTGCTGTTTTTTGCTTCTCGTAGCTTGAGAAAACCTAAATAAAACAAGTAAATCGATAATATAATTAACGGAATGGATCCCATTTGTTTATTATACAGGAAAAATGTAGAGACAAGGCATGTCATTATCACGATAAAATGAATAGTTCCTCTCATTTCTGACACCCTCCCATTCTTCTTGTTCTATTATACCTAAAACTAAGATAAAGGTCGTTGATAAGCATAAGAATATCAAAATAAATATTAATTTCTATATTTCAGAATTTGGTAATCTATGCCATAATTGATATCACAAATACATACAGAAAAGGACAAAACTATGAATAAAAAATTTAACACCATAAGTATTGTCATCCTATTACTATTAGTAGGTTTTCAATATTTTATTGTACTTGATGGGCAAAAATCATTACCTTCTGAAGACTGGAGTCGTTCATTTCCGTCAAATGTTGATGCTGGAGATCATGCCCAACTAAAAAGCATTCCTACTGAAAGTGGCTATGCCATAAGCTTACTTAATTTTGATAAAATGGACTTTCTAACATGCACTGATGAATTACAGTGTTCACAAGTTTGGTCAAATTCAGAACTGAATACGTATAAAAATACGTGGAGTGATGGTGAAACTACATATTTTATTAAAGAAGATACCTTAATACGTTCTACTACTAGCGGTGAAATAGCCATCTCTGATAATGTGGATGACTTTGCGCTATCTGATGAAACCCTCATGTACTGGCTTAAAGATCAACAAGTTGTCATCCAACAAGGTGATAGTGAGCCCGTGTCGTATACATCAGAGTACCCTATCTTTTCTGGCAAAATTATAGATGAACACCTTTTTATCATCACGAAAAATACACGTGTTAATGAATTTATGGTGCTTGGTGGAAAAAATGAATTTAAGGAATTGTTTAAATTCCGCTTAAAATCAAATGAAAATCTAGTTTCTATGGCGTTTTCGGGAGATTCTACTACCCAATATCGTTTATTGCAAGAGAGCGGAATTAATTCAGGCGGCGTTGTGACCAAAATTTTAAGTGCTGCTTCATTTGATTTAACAGAAAATCAAAACCCGCCATTTACTAAACTGGAATTCTTTGATAAAGAATCAGGTGCTGAATTGTTCGACATTCGTTCACCCTTATTGTATCAAGGAAAAAATAGCTCATCTATTACGTTTTCCGCTTACATGTACAATATGAACGGGAAAAAAGTAAATAAAATCTTTGTTGGAAATTATACTGAATCACCGATTGAGGTCTCTGCTGTTACGAAACAAGGTGATTTATTCGTCCAACCCACGTTTGTAAACGATCAAACTATTGCTTACTTTAAATTAAAAGGCGTTGAAAAAGAGCTCATGTATTCTTCATCTAGCGATGAGAAAATTGCCCAAAGTGCTACTATTTTAAAAGGTGATAGTAAAGAAGCATTTTACTCATTAATCAGTTTGTTGTTTGTCGGTGTGGTACTGCTGTTACTGGCATTCGCGTGGATAGTTCCAGGACTTGGTATAGGATATGGGACACTTGCATTGCTTCAAAAAATGCGTAAACCCTATGCATTTCCAGTCTCCCTTTATGTAAATACAATTGGTCTCGTAATCAGTCAACTTATATTGTTTTCAACAGTTCTTCATCCTGAAAGAATCGTATTGAAAGCACCTTATTTAACAGAAGATTGGCATGTGTCTCTTGTCATTATCATTGCAGGTATTGGTTGTATCTTGCCAATTCTCTTGTCGCGTACAAAAGTGACGGACGATAATTGTAATATACTTATCTTGCACACAACGGGGCTGAATTTATTCATTTTATTCTTGTTATTAGGTCCATATTTTATATAACACATAGAAAAACCCCTACTAATTGAAGAATTCCTGTTGATGCAAAGAGATTTTCAGTGCGCTAAATAAAGAGTTGGGCTTGTGACTTCGTCACTCGCTCAACTCTATTTTTTTAGATCATTTTGCGGCAGGGATTCGTCCTTCGCTCCCTGAAAACCTGGACGCGCGCAGTTAAGTTCGTTTGGTTTATTAGAGAATAGATACTATCTATATGTAAATACTCGGCCGAAGATGCAACTTCTGCCTCTTCTACTTTTTTTATTTTAATGCGCATTTTTACTGAACATGAATATATGGAGAGATTCCTACGTCGATGGCGATTTTTCCTACGTTATGGCCATTTTTCCTACGTCACCTCTGATTTTTCCTACGTGACCCTCGATTATTACAACTGAGCCACCACTCACCCTACAATATGTAAAAATAAATGCTAAATGGGGCTGTTCGCTATGCTCCGCAGCCTTTTCTGTGGTTGTGAAGGGACACTTTTGATGGAAGAAATAACTTTTTCAGACGTCGACGGCGATTTTTCAGACGTGAATCCTCCTTTTTCAGACGTCATCCTCTTTTTTTCAGACGTCAACCCTAAAAAGTCAGACTGAGCACCCGCTCAGTCTGATGGTATCAAATTATTCGGTAACTACAGTGAGGTGAAACCTATAATGGGCTGATCGCTGTGCTCATCAGCCTTTTCTATGAAGAGAAATGACACATATATGGAGGGATTCCTACGTCGATGGCGATTTTTCCTACGTGACAGCCTTTTTTCCTACGTCACCTCTGATTTTTCCTACGTGACCCCCGATTATTACAACTGAGCCATCGCTCAGCTACTAATATGTAAAAAAATTCAAAATGGGGCTGGTCGCTGTGCTCACCAGCCTTTTCTGTGGGTTTGGGTGGTGGCTTTTGATGGAAGAAATGACTTTTTCAGACGTCGACGGCTATTTTTCAGACGTGAAGCCTAATTTTTCAGACGTCATCCCCTTTTTTTCAGACGTCAACCCAAAAAAGTCAGACTGAGCACCCGCTCAGTCTGATGGTATCAAATTATTCGGTAACTACAGTGAGGTGAAACTTAGTGGGGCTGCTCGCTGTGCTCCGCAGCCTTTTCTGTGGTTGTGAAGGGACACTTTTGATGGAAGAAATAACTTTTTCAGACGTCGATGGCGATTTTTCAGACGTGAAGCCTCATTTTTCAGACGTCATCCTCTTTTTTTCAGACGTCACCCCCAAAAAGTCAGACTGAGCCATCGCTCAGTCTACTCAAATTGAAAAGCGACCCACTACAGCGGGTCGCTTTTCAATAAACTTTACATATTACGGCGATATTGTCCGCCGACTTCGTATAGTGCATTGGTAATTTGACCAAGTGACGCCACTTTTACAGTGTCCATCAATTGTTCGAAGATGTTGCCACCAGATACGGCTACTTCTTTCAAACGTGTTAATGCTGCAGCTGATTCATCTGCATGGAGTTCTTGGAAGGCACGCAAGCTTTCAATTTGTGTTTCTTTTTCTTCGCTTGTTGCACGAGCAATTTCCATGTTATCAATGTCTTCTGAAGATGGTGGATTTGGATTCAAATACGTGTTCACTCCGATAATCGGCAATTCACCCGTATGTTTCAACATCTCATAATGCATAGATTCTTCTTGGATTTTACCGCGTTGGTATTGAGTTTCCATAGCGCCAAGTACACCGCCACGGTCATCAATGCGATCAAATTCTGAAAGCACAGCAGCTTCAACTAAATCTGTCATTTCTTCAATAATGAATGCTCCTTGAAGTGGGTTTTCATTTTTCGCAAGACCCAGTTCTTTTGTAATAATCATTTGGATAGCCATTGCGCGACGAACAGATTCTTCTGTTGGCGTCGTAATCGCTTCGTCATACGCATTTGTATGAAGTGAATTACAGTTATCTTGAAGCGCCATTAATGCTTGTAATGTTGTACGAATATCGTTGAAGTCGATTTCTTGCGCATGCAAGCTTCGACCTGATGTTTGTACATGATACTTCAGTTTTTGACTGCGATCATTGGCACCGTATTTATCACGCATAACGATAGCCCAGATACGACGAGCCACACGTCCAATTACTGTATATTCTGGATCTAAACCGTTTGAGAAGAAGAATGATAAGTTTGGTGCAAAGTCATCAATGTTCATTCCACGGCTCAAGTAGTACTCAACATACGTGAAACCATTTGATAGGGTAAAGGCTAATTGTGAAATCGGGTTTGCTCCCGCTTCCGCAATATGATAACCAGAAATCGATACAGAATAGTAGTTACGTACTTTTGAATCGATAAAGTACTGTTGAATGTCACCCATCATGCGGAGTGCGAATTCCGTAGAGAAAATACATGTATTTTGTCCTTGGTCTTCTTTTAAAATATCCGCTTGAACAGTTCCACGAACTACTTGAAGTGTCGTAGTGCGTACTTCAGTAAATTCTTCAACTGTTAATGTACGACCTAATTTTTCTTCGTTTAGTTTAACTTGTTGATCAATCGCTGTGTTCATAAACATAGCTAAAATAATCGGTGCAGGTCCATTAATTGTCATAGAAACTGATGTTGACGGTGCACATAAATTAAAGCCATCATATAGTTTCTTCATGTCATCAAGTGTACAAATGCTAACGCCTGATTCTCCGACTTTACCGTAAATATCTGGTCGTAAGTCTGGATCTTCGCCGTATAAAGTAACCGAGTCGAATGCTGTTGATAAACGTTTCGCATCGTCATCTTTCGACAAGTAATGGAAGCGACGGTTAGTGCGTTCAGGTGTACCTTCCCCTGCGAATTGACGTTTTGGATCTTCCCCTTCACGTTTGAACGGGAACACGCCAGCTGTGTATGGGAATGAACCTGGTACGTTTTCTTTATAAACCCAGCGTAAAATTTCACCGTAGTCTACAAATTTAGGCAATACCACTTTAGGTACTTTCAAGCCACTTAAGCTCTCTGTAACTAAAATCGTACGGATTTCTTTATCACGAACTTTAGTAACGAATTCATCACCAGAATACGCTTCTTTTAACGCTTTCCAGTTGTCTAAAATACGTTTTGATTCTGCTGTTAATTCGTCACGCATACCTTCAGCCAGTGAAGTTAACGATTCTACTAACGCATCGTTTGGTGCTTTTTCATTAACTGTTTGAATTGCGCCTTCAAGTTGGAACAAACGACGAGCGAAGTCCACTTGTTGGTCAGACTTTTTATGATAGCCTCGAACTGCATCCGTGATTTCACGTAAGTAGTAACGACGATCATTTGGAATGATAACATTTTGTTTTTGCGTTTTTACAAATTGCTCATAGTTTGTTTCCCAGTCTGTTCCACATACTTCGTTGACGCGTGCTACTAAAGCTGCGAACAATGAGTTGGTGCCTTTGTCGTTAAACTGACTAGCAATCGTGCCATGAACTGGCATTGTATCAAGACTTTCATTCCATAACCCACGGCTGCGTTGGTATTGTTTTTGCACTTGACGAAGTGCATCTTCAGAACCTTTGCGCTCGTATTTATTAATAACAATTAAGTCAGCGTAATCGATCATATCGATTTTTTCTAATTGTGAAGGTGCTCCGAATTCACTTGTCATGACATACATAGAAACGTCAGCAACGTTCGTGATTTCTGCATCCCCTTGACCAATACCACTCGTTTCCACAATGATTAAGTCGTAGCCAGCTACTCTCACTACATCTAGTACATCGCCAATGGCTCCCGACAATTCAGTACGTGAACCACGTGTTGCTAGACTGCGCATGAAAACGCGTTTATTGAAAATCGCGTTCATACGTATACGGTCACCAAGTAATGCCCCACCCGTTTTTTGTTTAGTTGGGTCAATTGATATGACGGCTATTTTTTTGTCTGGTAATTCCGATAAGAAACGACGAATTAATTCATCAGTTAACGAAGATTTCCCTGCGCCACCAGTACCAGTAATTCCAAGTACGGGTGTTCCTTTTGACATTTCACGAGCTTTTTCAACTAATGCTTTTGCTTCTGCGTTAGGATTGTTCACTCCGTCTTCAGCAACACTAATTAAGTGAGCTAAAATTTGAGGATGATCCGTGTTAGCTAGAGCTAATTGATCAACAGCATTTTTCGTATCAATTGCTTTATCACAGTCTTCAACCATGCGATTGATCATGCCTTGAAGGCCGAGTGTACGACCGTCTTCAGGTGAGAAAATCCAAGCAATCCCGTAATCATGTAATTCTTTAATTTCTTTTGGAATGATTACGCCACCACCACCACCGTAAATGCGAATGTGTGGAGCTCCACGTTCAGCTAATAAATCATGCATGTATTTAAAGTATTCGGTGTGACCGCCTTGATAAGAAGAAATCGCAATACCGTGAGCATCTTCTTGAATGGCCGCGTTTACAACTTCTTCTACTGAACGGTTATGTCCTAAATGAATGACTTCTGAACCTGTTGATTGTAAAATACGACGCATAATATTTATAGACGCATCATGACCATCAAAAAGGCTTGAAGCTGTTACAAAACGCACATGATTAGTTGGACGATAAATTTCTACTGTTGCTGTCATACTGTTCCCCCATTCCCTTGTATCCCTTGTAAGAAAAATGTTGTTTGTTGTTCAATAAATCCCTCAATTGTCATATCCCGATGAAGCGCCCAGCGTCTGAATGCCCACATTTGGCCTTGTACGACAACATGGTGCGCCGCTAATTTCACGGCATCAGGAGACAGCTGGCATTCTCCTGATTTACAGCATGCATGAAGGATATCTTCAAAGATCGCGACCATTTCAAGTTCTTTATTTAATACATATCCCAAAGCGTCTTTCGGTAACGATTTTGACTCTTGGTACATCACGATATACTCATCTTGCATTTCATCTATCAATAAGTAATAGTGTCGAATCGCTATTTTCAAGCCATCTAACGTACCTGCTTGTGATGGAAGTGCCGATAAACGCTCTTGTACTTCTTCGTAAATACTGTCACAAACTAAATACAGCACGTCTTCTTTCGTACGAATGTATTCGTATAGTGTGCCAATGCTAAATCCCGCTTCTTTAGCGATTTCACGAGTCGTTGTACGATGAAAGCCCTTCTGTTTGAAGAGCGCGACAGCCCCCTGAATCATTTGATTCCGGCGTTTTGAAATGAGGCTTTCATCTTTTACGGACGACTGAACTTCGCGCTTGGCCTTCATTTGCGTCAAGACTTACTTCGTCAACATACGAGAAATAACAAGACGTTGGATCTCTTGAGTTCCCTCGTAAATTTGTGTGATTTTCGCGTCGCGCATATAACGTTCTACTGGATAATCTTTTGTATAACCATATCCACCGAATACTTGAACAGCTTCCACTGTTACTTTCATCGCTGTATCTCCAGCCATTAATTTAGCCATCGCCGATTCTTTACCGTACGAATGTCCATTTGATTCTAACCAAGCAGCTTGATACGTTAGTAAACGTGATGCTTCGATAGATGTAGCCATGTCAGCCAATTTGAATGAAATCCCTTGATTTGCTGAAATTGGTTTACCGAATTGAACGCGTTCTTTCGCGTAGTCAACTGATGCGTCAAGTGCTCCTTGTGCGATTCCAACAGCTTGTGCAGCGATACCATTACGACCGCCATCAAGAGTTTTCATTGCGATCAGGAATCCTTCGCCTTCTTCACCTAGCAAGTTTTCTTTAGGAATGCGGCAGTTATCGAAAATGATTTCAGTTGTTGGAGATGAACGAATTCCAAGTTTCTTTTCTTTCTTCCCAACTGAGAAACCTGCGAAATCAGCTTCAACGATAAATGCGCTTGTTCCTTTATGTTTTGAAGTTGCATCAGTTACAGCAAATACTACATAAATATCTGCAATACCACCGTTTGTGATAAAGATTTTCGCGCCGTTTAATACATAGTCATCGCCATCTAATTTAGCTGTTGTTTTCATGCCGCCTGCGTCAGACCCAGATCCTGCTTCAGTTAAACCATAACCACCGATTTTTGTGCCTTCTGCCATTGGACGAAGGTATTTTTGCTTTTGTTCTTCATTGCCGTATTTGAAGATCGGCCATCCAGCTAAAGAAGTATGAGCTGAAAGTGTTACACCAGTCGATGCACAAACGCGTGATAATTCTTCAACTGCGATACAGTAAGCCAAATAATCTGAACCAATTCCGCCGTACTCTTCCGGCCAAGGAATACCTGTTAAGCCAAGCTCCGCCATTTTGTCAAAAATTTCACGGTCAAAACGTTCTTCTTCGTCACGATCTGCAGCTGAAGGTGCTACTTCTTTTGTCGCGAAATCACGTACCATTTTGCGAATCATTTCATGTTCTTCTGATAGTTTAAAGTTCATTTTTTATTCCACCCTTTTTAGTTTTTGGTTATGTTAAATAATCGTGTTGATATTCCGCAAAACAGCTGCGTTTTCCGCGGGCGGGCGCCGAGCCAAGGTCTCGGCTGTCTCGCTTACCCGCAGGAGTCTCCGCTGTTTTGCTCCATATCTATATACATTTTAATTAGACTCTTATTACATTGTTGATCTTAATTCATTAAATTGATTGTTGTGAAAGTCCTAGGGATATTAGCAAGCCAATTATGACCCTGGACTGAGTATCGCGAGGGAAGCGGCTTGATGCTTGCCCAAGAAAGAGTACACCTTTAGCGACTCATATCTTTAAAAGAACTATTATTTAAGTAAGTGTTTGCCGATTACTAGGCATATATTTCCGTCAATAAAACACTATATTACAATGCGAAATTTCACTACAATGGTTAGTTACATCATTATTTGTATAAACGAGCGAAAGGTGGCGACTCCTAGGGGATCAGCAAGCTAATTAAGACCCTGGACTGAGCATCGCGAGGGAAGCGGCTTGATGCTTGCCCCCAGGAAAGCGTCCACCTGTAGCGACTCATATCTATAACAGACTTTTATTTAAGTAAGTGTTTACCGATTACTAAGCGTTGAATTTCAGATGTACCTTCATATATTTCCGTTACTTTGGCATCACGGAAATAGCGTTCTACTGGGTAATCTTCTGTGTAGCCATAACCACCAAATACTTGAACAGCTTCAATTGACGTATCCACTGCGGTTTTTGAAGCGAATAGTTTTGCCATTGACGCTTCTTTACCACAAGCTAAGCCTCGTGAACGTAAATCTGCTGCGCGGTACACAAGTAATTTCGAAGCTTCAACAGCTGTTGCCATATCCGCTAATTTAAAACCAATACCTTGTTGAGCAGAGATTGGTTTGCCAAATTGTACGCGCTCTTTTGCGTAGCCAACTGATGCTTCAAATGCTGCTTCTGCAATTCCTAATGCCTGTGCTGCAATCCCGATACGACCTACATCTAAGTTCGCAAGAGCAATTTTAAAGCCTTCGCCCTCTTGACCTAATAAGTTTTCAACTGGAACTTTCATATCTTCAAATGTCAGTTGTACTGTTCGAGAACCGTGCAAGCCCATTTTGCGCTCGTCTTTACCGATAATAAGACCTGGCGTATCTTTTTCTACGATGAAAGCGGATACACCTCTTGAACCTTGTGTTGCATCTGTTGAAGCAAAAACAATATAGACATCTGCTTCGCCACCGTTTGTGATGAATACTTTTGAACCGTTAATTTTATAATGATCTCCGTCTTTAATTGCTTTTGATTTCATAGATCCAACATCTGAGCCAGCTGATGGTTCAGTTAAGCAAAATGCTCCTAAATATTCTCCTGCAGCTAATTTCGGGACGTATTTTTGTTTTTGTTCTTCATTACCGAAATATAAAATCGGGTTCGTTCCAACTGATGTATGAACAGATAAGATAACTCCTACTACTGCGCTCACTTTTGATAATTCGTGAATGGCGATAACGTAGCTTGTGAAGTCCATTTCAGATCCGCCATATTTTTCTGGAATCGTGATACCCATTAAGCCAAGTGCAGCCATTTTTTTCAATATTTCACGTGGGAATTCGCCCTTTTCCATTTTTTCAATGTTCGGCTCGATTTCCATTTTTGCAAAGTCGCGCACCATATTGCGCATCATAATTTGTTCTTCTGTGAATTTCAATTCCATTGGTGAAGCCCCCTATACGTACTCGTAAAAACCGCGACCTGTTTTCTTACCTAACCAGCCAGCTTTAACATATTTGCGAAGCAGTGGACACGGACGATATTTACTATCGCCGAAGCCCTCATGCAAGATTTCCATTATATATAAACATGTATCTAGGCCGATAAAATCAGCTAATTGCAAGGGTCCCATTGGATGATTCATACCAAGCTTCATCACGTCGTCGATTGCTTCTTTCGTCGCTACACCTTCGTACAACGTATAAATCGCTTCGTTGATCATTGGCATTAAAATACGATTTGACACAAATCCTGGAAAATCGTTCACTTCTACTGGAACTTTCCCAAGTTTTTTCGTCATTTCTTCGATGCTTGTGTAAACATCATCCGTCGTTGCAAGTCCACGAATGATTTCAACAAGTTTCATCACCGGTACTGGATTCATAAAGTGCATGCCAATTACTTGTGCTGGGCGGTTCGTTGCTGCAGCAATTTCCGTAATTGGAAGTGAAGAAGTATTCGATGCTAAAATCGCATGTTTTGGAGTGATTTCATCAAGTTGTTTAAATATCTTTTGTTTAATTTCCATATTTTCAACAGCCGCTTCAATGACTAAATCAACGTCAGATGCATCGTTAAGATCTAATGATTTTGTAATGCGTGACAAGACTTGAGATTTTTCATCTTCAGTCATACGTCCTTTTTCCACGTTGCGTGATAGATTTTTCGTGATGATTCCAAGACCACGTTGGAAATATTCTTCCTTCATGTCATTTAATTTCACATCAAATCCAGCTTGTGCACATACTTGCGCAATACCTGAACCCATTTGTCCTGCACCGATTACTAATACTTTTTGAATTGCCATCTAAATTTGCCTCCTCTATTTAAACGAAACGTCTATTAAGCTTTTGGAACTTCGATCATAATGGCATCGCCTTGGCCGCCGCCTGAACAAATCGCTGCAATTCCAATACCGCCACCGCGGCGTTTTAATTCATAAGCTAAAGTTAAGATGATACGTGCACCACTTGCTCCAATTGGATGTCCAAGTGCGACAGCTCCACCGTTTACATTTACTTTTGATTCATCTAAGTTAGCGATTTGAGCAGATGCTAAAGCCACTGCCGCGAATGCTTCATTGATTTCGAATAAGTCGATTTCTTCAAGCTTTTTACCTGTTTTTTCTAAGATTGCCTTAATAACAAGACCAGGTGTTTGTGGGAAGTGTTCCGGCTCAATTGCCACTTCTGCGTGTCCAATTACATAAGCTAAAGGTGTTTTTCCTTCTGCCTTCGCTTTATCTTCGCTCATTAACACAAGTGCTGCTGCGCCATCATTTACGCCAGGAGCGTTCCCCGCCGTAATCGTACCGTCTTTACCGAATGCAGGTCTTAATTTTGAAAGTGATTCTGTAGATGTATTTCTACGTGGTGATTCGTCTTGATCGATTTTTAATGCATCGCCTTTACGTTGAGCAACTTCTACTGCAATAATTTCTTCAGCAAACGTTCCATTGTCGATTGCTTTTAATGCTAAGTCATGACTACGGAATGACCATTCATCTTGTTTCTCGCGTGATAAGTCAAATTTCTCCGCAGTTGCATTGCCATAAGTACCCATGTGTACACGCTGTGGATTGAATGAACAAGACAGACCATCATAAATCATGCCATCTATCATTTGAGCATCACCCATTCGTAAGCCGAATCGACCTTTTGGCAAGTAATATGGCGCGTTTGACATCGACTCCATACCGCCAGCAACAATCGTTTCCTCATCGCCTAAACGAATCAATTGATCAGCTAAAGTTACTGCACGCATACCCGATGCACACACTTTGTTAATCGTTTCAGTTTTAACACCCCATGGAATGCCTGCTTTTGTAGCAGCTTGGCGAGAAGGAATTTGCCCTTGACCAGCTTGAAGCACAGTCCCCATAATGACTTCATCAACCGATTCAGGCGCTACGCCCGCTCTGTTCAACGCTTCTTTAATGGCCACGCCACCTAAATCACTTGCTGTAAGTGAAGCTAATGAGCCACCCATCTTGCCGAATGCTGTTCGTGCTCCATCTAAAATAACTGTTTTTGCCATGAATATTTCCTCCTCTATTTTTGTATACGCTTACAGTTTTATCTTTTTTAAGAATTCGGATAATTTAATATGTGTGTTTGGTTCGAAATTGTGTTTTTATCGGCTTGTTTTTGGTTTCCGACCATTTGCGAAGTGTTTCCGACCAACTTTGATGACTTTCCGACCAAATGAGTGTTTTTTGCTATTTTTCCCTGCGGTTATTCGTCGCAAATAAAATAGTCCACTTTCGGTGGTCTTTTTTATTGACTGAACGCTCGCTCGACAAAACATCAAAAGAAAAGGGAGTACAAAGACTCCCTTTCCCAATTAAATCTATTATAACGAATTTTTGCGTATTAATCAATCTACTGTAATGAGGTAATGTGGTGCTTTATTGTAATACTGGTTCTTCTACTTCTTCTACTGGAGGTAAGTAATCCCCTAGTACTGAGCGTTCTAGTAGTTCGGCGATGTCGTAAGTACCGATTGTTTCTTCTACTTCTTTCGCTTTCGTACCGTCTGACAGCATTGTTAAGCAGTAAGGACAACCTGATGAAATCATGGTTGGATTGACAGCAATTGCTTGCTCCGTTCGCGCTACGTTCACACGATTTCCAACATGTTCTTCCATCCACATCATTCCGCCACCAGCTCCACAGCACATACCCGTTTCGCGGTTACGTTCCATTTCCACAAGCTTCACGCCTGGGATGGCACGCAAGATTTCACGTGGTGGATCGTACACGTCGTTGTAACGACCTAAGTAACATGAATCGTGGAACGTGATCGTTTCATTGATTGCATGTTGTGGTTTCAAGCGACCTTGTTGTACTAAATCAAAGAGCATTTCAGTATGGTGCAAGACTTCTCCGCTCCAACCGAAATCATCGTATTCATTTTTAAAAATGTTATATGCATGCGGATCAATCGTAACAATTTTCGTTACTCCGGCTTTTTCAAACTCCGCAATATTTGCTGCGGCTAGTTCTTGGAACAAGAATTCATTACCTAAACGACGTGGTGTGTCGCCAGAGTTCTTTTCTTTATTCCCAAGAATAGCGAACTTAACGCCTGCTTCATTCATCAATCTTGCAAAGGCAAGTGCAATTTTTTGTGAACGGCTATCGAATGCACCCATTGATCCAACCCAGAACAAGAACTCAAATTCTTCTCCTGCTTTAGATACTTCTTTAACAGTCGGAATGTGTACATCTGGACGTTCGTCACGCCAGTTTTCTTTTTCTTTACGGTTCAGACCCCATGGATTTCCTTGACGTTCGATGTTTGTCATCGCGCGTTGTGCATCCGGATTCATGCGTCCTTCAGTCATTACTAAGTAACGTCGAAGGTCGATAATGTGGGATACGTGCTCAATCATAACTGGACATTGATCTTCACAGTTACGACAAGTCGTACATGCCCAAAGCTCTTCTTCTGTAATAACTTCACCAATTAATGCTGGGTTATAAATGTCTTCGATAACAGCCCCATCAACACGAGCCGCAACTGCTAATTGATTTCCTTGCGTATTCGCAAATGCCATAGCAGGTACCCATGGTTTTTGTTGAGTAAGCACTGCACCTGTATTGGTTAAATGGTTACGTAGTTTTGTAATTAAGTCCATCGGCGACAGCATTTTTCCTGTTCCCGTTGCTGGACACATATTTGTACAACGTCCACATTCTACACAAGCGTATAAGTCGATCATTTGTTTTTGTGTAAAGTCTTGAATTTTACCGATACCGAATGTTGCCTCTTCTTCCGATTCTTCATCTTCAGCTTCTTCGAAATTAATCGGGCGAAGCTTTCCAACGTTATCAGTACGGTTGAAGTACGTGTTCACAGGTCCAGTAATTAAGTGGAAATGCTTCGATTGTGGAACGTATACCAAGAATGTAAGTAGGAATAGTAAGTGAGCCCACCACATGATATAGAAAATCGTGATTGCTGCTGCTTCTGGTAAGAAGCCGAAAATGGTTGCTACAGCAGATGCGACTGGTTCAGCCCAAGTTGCTGCGTGATCATGCCAAATCATACCCATCCCGTTTCCGATTAATACGGAAACCATTAAACCGCCGATGAATACAAGGACAAGACCTGATTTCCATCCACGTTTTAAACGCACTAACTTCTCAATGTAACGACGGTAGAATGCCCACACGACCGCAACTAGAATCGTTAATGTAACGATTTCTTGGAAAAATGTGAACGCAGGATACAATGGACCTAAAGGTAAATGTGATCCTGGTTTCAACCCTTTCCAAATAAAATCGATTGCTCCAGCTTGTACTAAAAGGAATCCGTAGAAGAACATCACATGGATGATTCCACTTTTCTTATCTTTCAATAATTTCTTTTGTCCAAATACATTCACCATTATTTTACGCATGCGCTCTTTGAAGTTATCTTCAAACTCTACTTTCTTACCGAGCTTGATGAATTCGTAGCGTGTCTTCAACAAATATGTAAAAAGACCAATTGCGTAAGCGGTTACAACTAAAAATAAGACCCAGTTTGCTATTAAAAGCGGGCTCATCACTCTCTCCCCTTTCCTTTGTCAAAAATATAATTTGTTATTATTCTAATAACATCAGTTTAGTAGATAGATGGTATGTTGTCGATGCTAAGTTTAAGTTTAAAACTGAATGAGCATTCAGTCAATAGCAAATAGTAGAAATACTTTTTGGAGTTTTTATTAGATGGGACAAACAGTTTTGATTTGGTTTACGAATGAATCGTTGCTCTCTTTAAGTAAATATTCGCCCGAAGATGAAATTTCGGCCTCTTCCTTCTATCTATATTTCAAAGACTTTAGCGCATCGTTACTTTCAATTGAAAGTATCAATTAACTGCATCTAGTTGCAGAAAAGCCTCTCTTTAAAAGGGTTTATTTGAAACAGCAGCGCAGCGAAAACCAAACTAATTGGCCCCCTCACACTTCGTTTTGAGGGGTGTTTTTGTGGGAGAATTTGGGTGAAAGGGAATAAACCACAGTTGAAGGGGAATAAATCAATTTGAAAGGGAATAAAACGGTTGCGAAAGGGAATAAAGACCTCCGGAAAGGGAATAAATCAAAATGAAAGGGAATAAACCAAAAAAGTGCCAGCCTCTTTCAAGTTTGCAAGACGTTTTTGTCTCACTAACCGAAAGTGCTTAGCACCTCTTTAGCTTGATGATGTTTTCTTAATAGCTTTTACTGTGCATTCGTAGACGCCACGGCCGATGATTTTCCCCAGATCGTGTACAGGGCCAGCGTATTGAAGAAATTGTCCTTGTTGTGTGGAGGCTACGAGCAGGCTATCAGTTGGCGTACCTGTAGCGAGCGTCCCGGTAAATGGATCCAACACTTGTTGATCGAATAGTGCTTTCGTTTTTGCTTCTGTTGCCGTAATCATGGCTTGGATAAATGCTTCTTCCGATAGAATGCCATTAATAATGATCCATGTGTTAATAGTGCCTAAAGGTGCTTGGCGGTCTTGTTCGAAAGATTTAGAAACGTCGATCGCGTTTCCTACACCTGCAGTTACTGCGATAGTGATGCTGCCAAATGAGGTTTGGTAATCTGCAATCTCTACATTTCTAGGGTCAATAGCGGTCATCATGCCGACTGTGTCGGTTGCGGTGAAGCCATTAGTTTGCAAGTATTCGAACATTTCAAATGTAATGTTTTCATGATTATATGTACGTGGCACACATCGGTTGATAAATGTTCGATACCATCCAGAACCTGCATTCACCACAGCGGATGATGCGGTTTTTAGTGGCTGTTCCGTTTGCAGTAAAACGAATTGATCAGTAATACGGAAGTGTGTTTTATTTACCAACAAATTGGTTGGGCGATTTTGCACCGTTGGCATTAATGTAATTTGTGGTTTCGGTTGTTCAGGGTGTGGATGAGTACTGACACGTGCCTTATAAACGTTTTGAATTTGTTGCTCTTTTATGACGGCATGTGGTTCGCCTAGATGTTTGATCGTTCCGTTTTCCATTAGCAATAGTCGGTCACAATAGATAGATGCGAGATTGATATCGTGGAATACAGAGATTACGGTCATGTCATGTTCGATGCATTGTTTTTTGATGGTATCGAGCAATTGTGTTTGATGGGCGATGTCGAGATGGTTAGTCGGTTCGTCCAACAATAGAAGTGGCGCTTGTTGTGCTAATGCTTGTGCCACAAAGACACGTTGTTGTTCGCCACCTGAAAGTTGGTCGAGAGATGTATTTTCGTATTGTGAAATACCGGTTAACTTCATTGCTTCAACGACAGCTTTTTCATCTTCCATAGACCACGATGAAAACCAACCAGTTTGATGTGGGTATCTACCTAATGACACTGTTTCACGGACATTATGTGTGAATGCATGAGCGTGAAGTTGAGGCAATACGGCCATTTGTTTGGCAAGGTCTTTTGTTGAAAACGATAGGATGTGGTCCCCTTTTAAGTTCACGGTACCCGTGAGTGCAGGTAAAATCCCACTAATAATTTTAAGAAGTGTGGATTTCCCGCTCCCATTCGGCCCAAGAATTCCAAGCATTTCACCTTTTTTCACTTCAAACGAAACGTCTTTAACAATTGGGACTTCATGATAGCCGCCTGATAAATGAGTCACTTGCAACATCTTACATCCCTCCCGTTCTTCGTTGTCTAAAGAAAATAAAAGCAAATACTGGAGCTCCGATGAATGCAGTGATGACACCGATTGGTAGTTCAGTTGGCGCAATGATCGTGCGTGACACAAGGTCACAGATAATGAGTAATGTAGCGCCATTAATAAATGATAACGGAAGAACATGGCGATGATCTGCTCCCCATAATAAACGAACCATATGTGGGACAACGAGTCCAACAAAGCCAATGGTTCCAGACACTGCAACTGCTGCGCCTGTTACCATAGAGCCTCCAACTAAAATCATCATTTTTCGTTTTTTAATATTAACACCTAAATGCTTCGCACGCTCTTCACCGAATAACATGGCGTTTAGTTCACGTCTGTTCAGCCACATTAAGAAAGTTCCAATGATGATGAATGGCAGGGCCATATTTACGTAGTCCCATCCACGCATGGAAACACTTCCAAGCAACCAACCGATAATTTGTCGAAGTTCCTCACCTGTTAAAGCAATCATCAGTGAAATGATGGAACCTAGAAATGAACTAAAAACAATCCCTGTTAAGATGATGGTTTCCATTTTCATCGAGCGATCGACGAGTTTTGCAAACCCCATTACGCCAATCATCGTTGCGAATGCACCAATCATGCTAAAGACAGGTAAAGTAAACATTCCTAAAACAGGAATGGAGATTCCAAAAAACAACGTGACAACGGCTCCTACTGAAGCACCTGAAGAGATGCCTAGCGTATAGGGGTCCGCAAGAGGATTTTTCAGTAACCCTTGAAACGATGCACCCGCAATAGCTAGTGAAGCTCCTACTAATCCAGCAAGTACCACACGAGGCATACGAATATTCCACAAAATATTTGCTGCGCTTGCGTCTCCTTGTCCATTCCACAAAGTGGAGATGGGTATGGACACCGTGCCAATCGTCACACCGAAACCGATTGACACGATAAGGAAGACGATGGACACAACGTACGCAATGACTCTTTTATTCACCAAAAGCCTCTGGATAAATGGCTTTCGCTAATACTTCAAGTCCATCTGCAAGACGTGGACCCATACGACCTGTGACATCCGCATCAACGTCTACCACTGCCTTATTTTTAACAGCTGTCACATCCGCAAAACCATTGCGATTCAAAACTATATTAGTTGAATCCGGTGTGTATGCTCCGTATGTTGTAATGATGACATCGGGATTTCGTTTGACGATTTCTTCAGGATCTAATTTAATCCACCCCTCAAGATCACCCACTAAATTTTCAGCGTTGATTAAATTCAACATTTCGTTCATCATCGTTTTACCTGCTGGTGAATAAATTTCAGGTTCTGGAGATATTTCAACAAGTACATTCTTTTTCGTATCAACTGTTGCCACTTTATCTTGTACATCTTGCACGGTTGTTTTCATCTCTTCAACAATCTCGCTTGCTTCCTCAGACTTGTCTGTAAGCTTGCCAATATCTTCAATCGTTTCATACGTTGAATCGAATGATTCAGCATTTGCAACCGTATAAACCTTTATGCCTGCATCTCTCAGTTGTTTTAAACCTGGATCCCAAGTGCCAAGTGCAGATTCATGCGCCAACACTAAATCAGGATTTAAACTGATGATCTTCTCAACATTAAACTCCATGCCGCCAATCTTATCTTTTGAGGCAGCTTCTTCTGGGTAATTATCGAAATCAGAAACGCCCACGATTTCTTCCTCTAAGCCAAGTGCATACAATATTTCTGTATTACTTGGAATCATTGAAACGATTGCTTTTGGTGCTTCTTCCAATGTGATTTCATTGTCTGTGACATCCTTAACTGTCATCGGGAATTGTGCAGTCTCTTTCCCTGCTTCAGTTTCAGGTGATGCGTGATCTTCTCCATGTTCTTCTTGCCCACACGCTGTTAATAGTATTGCAGCGAGTGCTGTTGCGATCCATAATTGCCAAATCTTTTTCATTGTGTGTTCCTCCTCGATCAATTGTGTATCTGTGTGTCGCAAAACAAAGTTTTTTAGACACAAAAAAATCCTCCGCGTATAGTCGGAAGATGGTTGGTTGAATATAGGCTTTTGCTAAATGAGCACGAGCTGATTCACACCATTCCTATCCTCGTAGGGTTGCGGGTGTTTCGCACGTAGGCAGGTCTCCTGGCTTGTGATCAGTGGGCGGCGCGTCTTCCCAAAGCATAATGCTTCAGTGACTTGATGCGCTTTCCCCTCACATACAGTGGCGGGACCGCGTCGGATTTGAACCGACTTCCCTTTTAACTCTGCGATTGAAGCAGAGCACCTTCGTGTTAGAGCTATGTAATTCATTTTTTATTATACATGAATTCCTTGGAGTGTCGAGACGTCCTTCTCTAAAAAGATGTAGCTGATTTCCATTGCAGCGGACGCTTTCCGGGGGGCACGGCTTCAGCCGCTTCCCTCGCGGCGCTCAGTCCAGGGTCTTCAGCTCGTGCTGTTCCCCCTGGAGTCGCCGCCTCCATTCCAATCAGCCTGTACTGAAAAAGCATATAAAAATTGCCTTTCAGTAAAATGCAAGTTACTACACTACCATTAAAAACAGGTAGAGAAAACGATTCGTTTTTCTCCACCTGTTTTATTTCAGGGGCTAATTAGATAGCCCCTCATCATTATTTTTTTATATAATTCTTCGTCCGCTCTGAGCTAAAGCATAATGTATTCCGTGTTGTAGCGTTTGGAAACAATCTATTTTCGTTAAATCTATATCCGCCTGAATAATAACCTGACTTAATTCACCAGAAATGCCTACAATGATTGTTTTCGTTCCAATGAGTGTAGCTGCCAGACCAATTTTTTCGATCAAGCTTACTGTATGTTGGGTGATACCTTTATTGAGTCCAGTTAAGTCTAGTATTAAATACTTTGCTTTATGTGCTGGCAAATTGCTTAACGTCTTAATAAGGAGTTCTTCAGAACGTTCTTCATCATACTTCCCTAGTAGTGGGACTACAACTACCCCTTCTAACACTGGAATAATTGGTGAAGAAAGCTCTTGAATGAGCTCTTTTAAATCTCTTGTTTTATCTTCTACAAGTGCTTCCAAATGGGAAATTAGTTCTGATTCCTTTTTTCTTGCTAATTGATGAATATTATCTGAAACAGTCACAGCCGAAGGGAAATACTCAATTACGCTGTATTCATGACCTTCTAGTTGTTGTTGAACGACTTTGTACCAAATATTTGTGCCGAATAGACCTGAAAAAATGCCTGCGTAATGTGCAGCGAGGAATTTACCTCCCTGAATTTTTCCTTGTGCCACGTTAATTTTATGTTCCCAACTATCTTTCAGATGAGCCGTTAATGTTTTTGAGTTGAAATCTAAGTGATGAATGGAGGTGCGTCCCCATCCAGCTGAGGCATATGTATTTGTGATTAACTCTGCCGCTTCAGAGACACTTACATCTTTTATTTTCTCGAAGTATTCTCCAACCACAAGCCCTTGTCTAAAACCGGTTGTTTCAAAAACTAAACTCGATGCTTCTTCACCTGAAATTTCCTCAATGGTATCGAAGAACTCTCTCATAGCAGTAGATATCCAGAAGAGAACGGAGTCTTGCCCTTCAAAAATAAATTGGCCTTGTTCCAAGTCCCATGTGAAATCTAGTCCAGCTACATTAATGTTAGAATTTGTACCCACTACTTGTATGCTCCTTTAAGAATCTATATTTCACTTACTGTAATTCCATTATATGTACCAAATAAACACTAGTCCACTTTAGTTGTATATGTGTAGGGGATAATCCTGACTTAAAACTGATTGTGTTCACAGACTTCACCATAATGTCTTAGTTATTATTGTTCATCACTCTAATTAATAAGTCATCATTTTGCATCATAAATAATCCACCTATAAAGCTTATTTTATATTTTTGATTCTGATTTTTTACTTAATTAAATTTATTTAAATTTTTAATGATAATAGGTATTTCAGCCAAATCATCAACAATAAAATCCGCATCAACATTATCCCATTGAACATCTTTTTTCCAAATACTTTTCATACCAGCATTTTGTGAAGCTTTAACATCATTTTCTGGATGGTCTCCAACAAATACACTTTGATTTGATACCACATTCAGTTGGTTCAATGCTCTCTTAAAAATTTGGATATCTGGTTTTTTTAATCCTTCCCATCCAGACACTAAGATAGCTTCAAAATAGTCTTCAATTCCTAAAGCTTTAATATTATCCATCTGAAATTGTCCATATCCATTTGTAATCATTCCTAAGACTATGTTATTTCTTTTCAATTCTTCTAACATTATTAGGAGATTAGGAAAAGGAACACAATTATTTTTAAATTCATTTATATAATCTTGAAGTAGATACTCCCAATTTACCCCAGTAATATTTAATTCATTAACTAACTGTTGATACACTTTATCTTTCCAAACATATCCTCGGCTATCTAGCTCTATAAATCTTGTGGTATATATCTTTTTTGGTATATGTCCAACCCACTTGTTCAATCGATCATATTGCATATCGATAAAATTCATTACTGATTGATCTCGATTTAACAAAGTTCCATCAAAATCAAATAACACTGCCTTAATCAAATGAACTCACTCCCCAAATCCCCTGTTTTTTTACGAGTACAAGTACCTCTTTTAATATTCAGCTTAACTTTGAAATAACAAGTTTTTGGCACTTAAAAGATTGTTTTCAAATTAGTCAATTTCACAAATGTCTTTTGATGAATGATACACGAATATTTGAAGTGTATTCCTTTGAAGTTGTTAGAACTCGATTAAATTCTTTTGAATTTAATTCTATCTTCTTAATTTTCATCACATCCTCATTAATTGTTGTTGCAATTATACCCCACATCTTATTCCTTTTGATTCTCATTGAAAGATCGGCGTTCAATAGCTAGTCGACTTGGTTAATGAGACGCTTTTTGATTGTCTTTTTCAATCACGAAAAATTTATCGCTCAAATTGCCTTGTTTATCGCTCAATCTGAGGATTTATCGCTCAAAACTAGAGATTTATCGCTCAATCTGGCGTTTTATCGCTCAAACGCGTCTCTCAACCTAGTTAACTTTTTGAAACATTACATGAAACTATGTCCAAATTTATAATCTACCTGGAAATTTGATGTTCATTATAATTTAAGAAAACAAAAACAGCCATTTCACGTCTTACATGTGAAATGGCTGTTACTATAGGTTTTACATTTTTTCTGGCGCGCTTACGCCGATCAGGCGAAGTGCGTTTGCAATAGTTGTGCGGACTGCCGTGATAAGGGCTAGTCGTGCACGTGTCATGTCTTCGTTCGTTGGGTCCAATACTTTTTCTGCATTATAGAAGCTATGGAATGTTGATGCTAGTTCTTGAATGTATGTTGCCACACGGTGTGGCGAGCGCATTTTCGCTGCATCCGCCACTACTTGTGGGAAGTCGCCCATTTTTTTCAAGACATCAATTTCTTTTTCAGCTTGCAACAAGTTTAAGTGATCCTCTGATGCACTGAATCCTTGTTCTGCTGCTGAGCGCAAAATTGAGCTAATGCGTGCATGTGCATATTGCGCGTAGAAGACAGGGTTTTCGTTTGATTGTGATACAGCTAAATCTAAATCGAAATCCATATGTGAATCGCCAGAACGCATGGCGAAGAAGTAACGTACAGCATCTAAGCCAACTTCTTCTACTAGTTCACGCATGGTAACGGCTTTACCTGTACGTTTGCTCATCTTCATTTTCTCGCCGTCTTTGTACAATTGGACCATTTGAATAACGCTTACTTCAAGCGTATCATCACCGTTTCCAAGTGCTTGAATAGCTGCTTTCATACGCGGGATGTAACCGTGATGATCAGCGCCCCAAATGTTGATTAACTTTTCAAAGCCACGTGCAATTTTATCTTCATGGTACGCGATATCAGGTGTTAAATAAGTAAATGAGCCATCATTTTTAATGAGTACGCGGTCTTTGTCGTCACCAAATGTTGTTGAACGGAACCATGTCGCGCCTTCTTCTTCAAAGACGTGACCATTCGCACGTAATTTATCTAAAGCCACTTCTATCATGCCGTTTTCATATAATGAAGTTTCTGAATACCACTCGTCAAAATTAACACGGAAGTCAGCTAAATCTTGTTGTAGTTTAGCCAGTTCTACTTTAAGTCCATGCGCACGGAAGAATGCAAAACGGTCTTCAGGAGATTTCTCAAGCAATGCTTCACCATGCTCATTTGCCATAGCTTGTGCAATTTCAATGATATCTTTGCCATGATAGCCATCTTCCGGCATTTCTGCTTCTTGACCTAGAGCTTGTTTATAACGAGCTTCTAATGAATACGCTAAGTTGTTAATTTGGTTTCCTGCATCATTAATATAGTACTCACGAGAAACATTGTAGCCTGCAAAGTCGAGAACATTACAAAGAGAGTCTCCGACTGATGCCCCACGAGCATGACCTAAATGCAAGTCGCCTGTTGGATTAGCAGATACAAACTCTACTTGAATTTTTTGATTAGCACCCGCATTTGAACGACCGTAATCAAGGCCTTGTGCAAGTACTGCTTTTAAAACATCCGCTAAGTAGTCTTTACGAATCGAAATGTTCATGAATCCTGGACCAGCTATCTCGATTTTCTCGATTACAGTGCCAGCTGTTTCAAGGTTTTCGAGAATCGCTTCTGCTATCGCGCGAGGTGGTTTTTTTGCAAGCTTCGTCAGCTGCATCGCAATATTTGTTGCGTAATCACCGTTCGCTTTGAAGCGTGGTGATTCTAAATGAATGGCTGGAAGACCTTCTGAGTCTGTTAATTGTGCTTTCAAAATAGCTTGTTGTAATGCTTCTTTTATGGATTGTTGAACTTGTTCTACTGCGTTCATTGCGATCCCTCCGTGTAGTGAAATTCGAGTGTGTATTCGCCAACGGGTTGTCCGCTCACGGTTAAATCATATTGAACGACGAAATTTCCATCGTTTTTGTTTTTTTCAAATGCTATTTTTCGTGTCATGGTCGAGACCATTAAAACGCCAAATTCACTTTCATAACTGCCTGTCTGTTCTTCATTTTCCAAGAATGGAAGTCGCATATTGACGCCGCCACTTCGCAAAATCAGTCCTTCTGTTTCGCCCATTTTGACGGTGGTGTTGATTTTATTATCGTCTTGCATTTCCTCGTATTTTAAAAAGGATTTTCCTCTTTTTTCAATAATCGTGCCATTTGCCCATAATTCATAAATTTCCGGTTCTTCGTTAGGTTGTCGAATGGTCGTTTTCAACTTTACTTTTACTTGTTTATTCAACAAGTCCACCCGCTTCCTTTTGATTAGTTTCAAGATAACCTTTTTATTATAAGGCATTTGACCCCTTCATTTCAAATATCGTTTTATTATTGCTCGACATATCAATTTAACTGTAAAATTTTTCTGCTTTTGTATTTTTAGGTATGATATACTGACGCTAGAATTTGTGTGGGGAGGCGAAAGTCATGCTTTTCGATTTGCTATTAAATTTTTGTATCTTATTTACTTTTGCTATTCTTTCGTACTGGCCTTTTCAAGATACTGTACGCTCTAATTTCCCATTTCCGAAAGTTCATCCGTATATTATCGGAATCATGTCCGGTTTAGCAGGCTTTATCTTAATGGAATCGTCTGTTAAATTATCGGATACAATTATGGTTGATTCCAGACATGTTGTGATTATTATTTCAGGAATTGCCGGTGGACCTATAGCCCCTATTATTAGTGGATTAATTATTGGGTTAGCCCGTATATTTATGACTGATACTGTCACGACGACAGGACTTTTAGGAGGCATAAACGTTATTGTTTTGGGAATTGTTATAGGCGTATTTAGTTTTAAATATCCGATGACATTCAAGAATGCTCCACGTTATTTTTATTATGCAACCACTCAAACGGCAGCCCTCATTGCCATCTTAATTTATCATTCAACTACTAATTATTTGCACATCGTGTATTTTATTTTATTCTCAGCCTTTTCATTCTTTACTGTGTTGTTTATTTTAATCGAGTTAAACGACCATTTTAAGAAAATTCGTCATACAGAATTGTTGGCGGAAACTGATTATTTAACTGGTCTTTATAATAACCGTAAGTTTGAGCAACTTACCCATTCATACATAACGGATTCCACGAAACCTTTCAGCATGATTTCAATAGACATTGATCACTTTAAGAAAGTTAACGATCTTTATGGACATCCGATTGGTGATGAAATTCTGAAGGAGCTTGGAACTCGATTAAAAATTCTAGTTTCTTCATGCGAAGGATACGTCACTCGAAATGGTGGCGAACAATTTGTCGTGTTAGTGCCCAACTCCCCTCCAGCTATGGGGCTCGATTTAGGTGAACGCATTCGCTCAAGCATTGCACGAAGCCCTTTCCCAGTGTCAAATAATCAACAAGTGACCATCACCGTCTCAGTTGGTGTCAGTTCCTACCCTGATAACGGAATGACGATACAAGAACTTTATAGTGCTGCAGATACAGCTATGTATGAAGCGAAAGCGATTGGTCGTAATCGGGTTATCCATTATACAAATATAAAAGCGTAATGCTTCTCTAATTGAGAGCATCACGCTTTTTCTATGTCTTCCCTTCGAAAGCGAAGATGTACGCGGATGCCTACTACTTTTTTCGAAACATGAAAGGGCGTTGAAACGGAAATCTGCAGAGTAGTTTAACAGTGTTATTATTAATAAAAAAACCCCTCGGGGCTCGTTAACGAAATCTAATTGAAGAATTCCTGTTGACGCAAAGAAATTTTCAGTGCGCTTCGGACGCATTCTCTGCTGCACTATAATATAGGGAACAAAGAGTGACGTAGACACAATCGCCTCTCAATTTGTGGATCTCATCAACACGCACAAATATGGAGAGATTCCTACGTCGATGGCGATTTTTCCTACGTGACGGACGTTTTTTCCTACGTCATCACTCTTTTTCCCTACGTGAACCTCGATTTTTACAACTGAGCCATCGCTCAGCTATTATATGTAAAAATAAATGCCAAATAGGGCTGCTCGCTTTGCTCCACAGCTTTTTCTGTGGTTGTGAGGGAACACTTTGGATGGAAGAAATGACGTTTTCAGACGTCGATGGCGATTTTTCAGACGTGAAGCCTCCTTTTTCAGACGTCATCGACTTTTTTTCAGACGTCAACCCCAAAAAGTCAGACTGAGCAACAGCTCAGTCTGATGGTATCAAATTATTCGCCAATCACAGTAAGGAGAAACCTATAATGGGGCTGATCGCTTTGCTTCAGCCTTTTCTGTGAAGAGAAATGACTCAAATATGGAGGGATTCCTACGTCGATGGCGATTTTTCCTACGTGACGGACGTTTTTTCCTACGTCATCACTCTTTTTTCCTACGTGAAGCTCGATTTTTACAACTGAGCAATCGCTCAGCTACTATATGTAAAAATAAATGCCAAATGGGGCTGCTCGCTTTGCTCCACAGCCTCTTCTGTGGTTGTGAGGGGACACTTTGGATGGAAGAACTGACGTTTTCAGACGTCGATGGGGATTTTTCAGACGTGAAGCCTGGTTTTTCAGACGTCATCTTCTTTTTTTCAGACGTCAACCCCAAAAAGTCAGACTGAGCAACCGCTCAGTCTGACTCAAGAAGAAATAACCACTGGATGTATGGACCTAAAATTATAAAAAAAGAGGGCTGCCCTTAAAAGTCATTTAAAATGACTTTTAGGACAGCCCCTTTTTCTTATTTCAACCAGCCAAGAAGCATTTCACGAATTAATTTGCTTGCCGTGTTAACCGTTTGCTCAGATGGGTCGTAGATTGGGGCTACTTCAACTAAGTCGAAGCCCACAACGTTAACGTCAGATCCTGCAATTGCATGGATAGAAGCTAACAACTCACGTGATGTAATGCCGCCGCAGTCTACTGTTCCAGTACCTGGTGCATGTGCAGGGTCAAGTACATCAATATCAATCGTCACATAAACGGGACGACCTGCAAGTGTAGGTAAAATTTCTTTCAACGGCTCAAGCACTTCAAATTTTGAGATGTGCATGCCGTTTTCTTTTGCCCACTCGAACTCTTCTTTCATACCTGAACGAATGCCGAATGAATAAACATTTTTCGGCCCGATATGTTCTGCAATTTTACGGATCGGTGTGGAATGAGAAAGTGCTTCCCCTTCGTACGACACACGTAAATCAGTATGGGCGTCCATGTGAATAATCGCTAAATCCGGATGTTTTTCGGCTACAGCTTTCATCACAGGCCACGATACTAAATGTTCGCCTCCCATACCTACTGGGATTTTTCCATCTTGCAAAAGTTGGCGAACGAAACCTTCGATGTAGTCTATACTTTTCTGCGGGTTACCGAATGGCAATGGAATATCCCCTACATCAAAGTATTTTACCTCTTCAAGATCACGGTCTAGATAAGGACTGTATTCTTCCAAACCAATTGACGCTTCACGAATGCGCTGAGGGCCAAAACGTGAACCTGGGCGGTAACTAACTGTCCAGTCCATCGGCATGCCATAAATGACAGCTTGAGACTCATCGTAATTTGGATGACTTTTAATAAAGACATTTCCTGAATAAGCTTCATCAAATCTCTTCATGTATTATTCCCCCGTTAAATCTTTTACGAACTTCGGCAACACGAATGCAGCTTTATGCAATTCTTTCGTGTAGTATTTCGTGTCGATTTCATGGAAACGTGAATCTTCCACTTCAAGCGGATCGTATTTTTTTGAACCTACTGTGAAACACCACAGACCACTTGGGTACGTTGGGATGTTCGCCGTATATAAACGAGTAATCGGGAAAATTTCTTTGACGTCTTTTTGAACTTGCTTGATTAAATCTGGTGTAAACCAAGGGTTGTCCGACTGTGCCACAAAAATTCCATCTTCTTTTAATGCTTTTGAAATGCCTGCATAGAAACCTTTTGAGAACAAGTTCACAGCTGGTCCTACAGGTTCAGTTGAATCCACCATGATGACATCGTATTCATTGTCAGCTTTAGCAATGTGCATAAAACCGTCGCCTACTTGTACATCTACACGTGGGTTTTCTAATTCTGATGCGATTGTTGGTAAATATTTTTTAGAGTACTCGATTACTTTGCCATCGATATCGACAAGTGTTGCTTTCTTCACTTGTGGATGTTTCATGATTTCTCGAATCACGCCACCGTCTCCGCCGCCTACTACTAAGACGTTTTCAGGGTTTGGATGTGTGAATAATGGTACGTGTGCCACCATTTCATGATAAACGAATTCGTCTTTTTCCGAAGTCATTACCATGCCGTCTAGGAATAACATATTGCCCCATTCAGCCGTTTCCGCCATTTCGAGCAATTGGAAATCCGTTTGCTCCGTATGCAAGGTACGGTTCACCTTCATCGTAATGCCAAAATTCTCGGTTTGTTTTTCTGTAAACCAAAATCCAGCCATAATGCATTCTCCTTTACTTACGAGGTTAGTGGATCCGTTCCCGGCATGTAGCGAAAATGAACGCGGTCTGCCGAAAAACAAATACAGAGAAAGTATAGAGGTTTTTTGTAAAAGTGCAACTGTTTTCTATTTACATTTGTATTTATGTTTCCTATCAGTGCTTTTTTATACGCGTAAATTCAACAAAATAATCGCATAATATAAACTATTTTATGCGATATCAGCGTTTAATCTAGGCGCGAAGTTACCATACTACTAAAACTATTAATGAATGGAGTGATGTCAAATTGGGACGAGTTGATTTGCAACTTCAAAAACGAAAACGTCAAAAAATTCGATCCGTTATTTGGTACCTCCTTGTTTCAGTAAGTGCAATATGCACTGTTCTTTTAGCGTTGCGAATTTATGCACAAGTTCTTGGTCCCCCTTCTCTCGCCGTTTCGAAAGCGACCGTTTTTTTAGATCGTAACAGTCATTCCATCGGAGACCGTTTTGCGGAACAGCGCCGATACTGGGTTGAGTTAGAGGATATGTCACCATTTATTAGTGATGCCATTTTGGCTGTAGAGGATCAAGAATTTTATGAACATCACGGATTTGATTACACCCGGATTGCGTCTGCCTTGCTAAAAGATGTGAAAGCGATGCGAAAAGTAGAAGGTGCAAGCACCATTACCCAGCAGTATGCACGAAATTTATATTTAACTCACGACAAAACATGGACACGCAAAGCGAAAGAAGCGTTGTATGCATATCGCATGGAAGTATTTTATGAAAAAGATGAGTTATTGGAAGGTTATTTAAATACAGTGTACTTTGGTCATGGTATGTACGGAGTAGAAGCTGCAAGTCGGTTTTATTATGGTAAGCCGAGTAAAGAGTTAACGCTCGCTCAATCGGCTTTACTTATTTCCATTCCAAAAGGGCCGAGCATCTATTCGCCTTTGATGAATGAAGAAAATGCATACGACCGACAAAATGTTGTTCTAGGCTTAATGGAATCTCAAAACATGGTGACAACTGAAGCAGTCAAACGTGCACGCGACGAGGAAATCGTCTTAAAAAATGAAGAATGGAAAGCCACAAAAAGTGTAGCACCTTATTTTTTAGACGAAGCTTGGAATGAAGCCGAACGTATTTTGAAATCAAAAGGTCGCGCGATTGCAGAAGGCGGCTGGACAATTGAAACCACATTGGTCACTCAGCACCAACAAGTCGCGGAAGAAATCATTGCCGACTGGATGCCAGATAACAGCCTTGAAGTTGGCTTTATTAGCATGGAACCAGATACAGGTTACGTGACGGCTTTAGTAGGTGGACGGTCTTACTCAGATAGTCCGTTCAACCGAGTGACTCAAGCGAAACGCCAACCAGGATCCACCATTAAGCCTTTATTATATGCGGCGGCTCTTGAAGAAGGATTCTCTCCATTAACATTCTTAGAAAGTGAACGCACCATTTTCACGTATGACGATGGACGTTCTAAATACGAACCTAATAATGTGAATGGCGAGTTTGCGAATCACCCGATTTCATTAGCTCAAGCACTAGCGATTTCAGATAATATTTATGCTGTGAAAACACTTGAAAAAGTTGGCTACAAACCTTTCCGTTCGGTCTTGGAAAGATTAGGTGTGAAAACTTCCGTTCAAGATTCTCCATCCATGGCGCTTGGAACGTCAGAAGTCACATTAAAAGATTTGACCGGTGCTTTTAATAAAATTGCAGGCGGCGGATTGGATCGGAAAATTCAAACCGTGTTATCAATTACGGATAGTCAAGGTGAAGTAGTATTTGAAGCTGATCCAAAAGAACGTCAAGATGATGACCGCGTCATGTCTAAAGATGATGCGTTCATTTTGACTCACTTAATGACAGGCATGTTTGATCCCGTTTTCAATGATTATGCACCTGCAACAGGCCTTTCCATTCGAGGCAAACAAACGCGTCCATATGCAGCAAAATCAGGGACCACGAATTCTGATCAAGTATTAATTGGCTATACGCCGACATTAACTACGGGTGTCTGGAATGGCTATGATGAAGGCAGAGAATTGCAACTGCCAGTAGACAAACAGGCGACCAAAAATATTTGGATTGATTTTATGGAGAAAGCCCACCAAGGCATCTCTGCTGAACCATTCCTACCTACAAAAGGTGTGAATGGAATCATTGTAGACATCGAAACTGGTGGATTAGCCGTATCTGAATGTACGAAGCAGCGATTAATGTACGTAAAACGAGAAGATATACCGAAGCGATTATGTACGGATCCAAAACTGCAAAAACAATTAGTTGATGACATCGAAGGAAACGAAAATGAAGTGATTGAAATGGAAAGCGACGATCCATGGTCCATGTTCCCGTTCTCTTTCTTTAGGAATTGATGTGGTATGCATGTTTCCGATTGCGGATTGCGGATATTCCCTTTCATATGGGGTTTATTCCCCTTCACATGGGGTTTATTCCCTTTCAACATGGGTTTATTCCCCTTCAAAGTAGGTTTATTCCCCTTCAATCGGGGTTTATTCCCTTTCACCCATATTCTTACAGATCTCTCCCTCACTTCGCTCTATTTTGTGGGGGTATTTTCTTCTATATTAAAGGGAAATTATCATCAAACAAAATCCGTAAATCGTTTCACATTATACTCTGGGAACGTGAATCAGCGAGCATCTGAATAGTAATAGTCCATAGGCATTTTCCATAAAAAAAACCACTCAATATGGAATGATTTTAAGCAAGTTACTCATCCTATAGAACAGGAGATGAGATTACTTATGCGAAAAGCATTTATTGCACTTGGAACCATATTAATTTTTATTACATTTAATTCAGCGCTCACACAGTTCTCAACTATTGCTCAAGCACAACAAGAAATTCCATCCCACGCTAAATGGGGAAAGCTTGTTATGACGGAGACAAAAGCAAAATATCCTAATGCGAATATTATTGACTACCTGTATGTAGGAAGCGAGTCTAAAGGAGATTCAACCATTCAAAAGTTTAAGTTATGGTTAAAAGATGGAGACAAGGAATTCGGGGTTTTTGTAACAATTGAATACACTACAAAAACAGAAAAAGTGGTTGATATCGGATTTGAAGAAACCTCTAGATAAGCCATTACAGTAGGCAATAAACGGTTAAATTTCGAACCTGGAATATTGGGTGTTATTCACCCCACCCTTAATTGCGATAAGGTTCCCATTAGTTCCAAAATAAAAAAGCTTTCTCTTCCTCGGCATTTAATGTCCGATGGAACAGAAAGCTTTTTTCTTGGTTAGTGCTGACATGAGAAACATGCGGCATTTGGCTTGGGTTTGACACAAATGTCGCATGGCGCTCATGTACAGGCACGTTTCCAATTGTCCTAGCTTACCTTTTGCAAGCTATATTTTATAGTTTACTTGCTTTGATAGAGAGATTCAACCTTAGAGAAGTCACTGATGCAAATGTCACAATTTGTACAACTGTTTTACAATATTATACAATCAATGCGTTGTGCAGTTTTTCGTCACTTCGAGCCCACATTTCAGCGTTATGTGTTTGCAAAAAGTTTCTTAAAATCACTTTAGATTCATCATCCATATGTTCGACGATAATATGTCGTTTCATTGATTTATCCATTCGGTTGACATGGTCAGCCAAAAGTTTAAAGCCCCGTCGTTTTTCACGGTTGATGATCATTTCACAACCTGTAACACCAGCATAGTATGGACCACTCGCTTTATGATCAATGGTTACCCAGACAAGCCAAAATAACTTGCCACCTTCTGAATCTTCACGATTCCTCGTGAATTTGATACCACGCTCCGTATCACTGCGTGCGTGCATAGCGCCGATTTCAACCTTTGCAATATTTTCTTCGACGTCAATGATGACGGGTGATACATGCTCGAGTGTTAAAGAGCCTATTCCGTATCCACCGTGCCCATCAGTTGGGTCGTTTTTTATTATAGTAAATCCAAGTTTTTGTTTTGGTTTTTCTTCATTTGCCATACGTAATCAACCCCCGTTCTGTTATTATAACCAATATACAAAATTTTGTGTAAAGGAGGAACTTCCAATGCCATACGTAACCGTCAAAATGTTAGAAGGTCGCACAGATGAGCAAAAGCGTGCACTCGTTGAAAAAGTGACTGCAGCAGTTGCTGAAACAACAAACGCACCTGTTGAAAACGTAGTTGTCTTCATTGAAGATATGCCAAAAAACAACTACGCAGTAGCAGGAAAATTATTTAGCGATAAGTAAAGTTAGGAGCCGCTGAAAGGTCCGATTCGAAAGCTTGCTTTCGCATGAGGTCCTGAAGCTTAGGTACAGCTTCGCGCTTGGAGCTAGATCAACATAATAAACTAGGACGACTCTTTTTTATGAGCCGTCCTTTTTTAACATGCTATAACTGTTTGAAGTTCATCAATAAAAGCAAAGGCTTCTTCTATTTCCTTCTCTGAAAAATTCAATTTACCTTTCACGACATGCAGCTTTTCAATTTGTGCTACACGTGGTAGTTGGTCGAAGTATAACAATGTTGACACCATTTCAAGAAAGCGAGAACTTTTGACATTCAAACGCTCGATGCATTGATCCAAATTTTTATGATGACTTGTCATTGTTGATAAAAATTGACGTCCCTCTTCGGTACATGCATATGTGTATTGAACATATGAACCCTTGTCTTCCATTTTTTCAGATACAAAATCCATATTACACAATTCTTCTACACGTAAAGTGAGTTCTTCTGAATAAGGCCCGAACATGTGGAATTGGTATTTTTCTTGGAATGGAAAGTTCATTTTCTTTGCAATGTAGACCATTTTTTGCAGCTTTTTACGACCTGCTACTTCACCTGCAAGTGTAATAAACTGCACGATTTTCGCGTGTTCATGTAACAATTCAGCCCACCTCCAACTTTAAGCTTCTCCGAGTAATAACTGCAAAATTTGTTTTTTTACAGCTTTTTTCTTTGTATCCTGTGTTAATAAATCTTCTGGGAAATACAATTTATGGTCCGTTCTTCGTTTACCTGAAATGGCCTCGACAATATCAGACGACCTCGACAACTCACTTAGTTCATCATTTGGCATTAATAAATGAATAGGCACACGTTCGCCTTCTTCACCAGGTCGATAAAAATCATATGGTAAATCGGATGACGAATCGAACACTAAATAATAGGCAGGATTAATACCAGCTTTTTTAAACAGTTGCTCGAGTTCCGCCAATTTCCGATAGTCTTTTGCTGGATCAAATTCGATGTATTGAAATAACCGACGATTGATAAAACGGTCACAAAGATCTGAGAGAATTTCATCTTCCTCATGCACCCACTCTTGAAAATACGTCATGACAATACCTTCATCCAGAGCGATGTAATCGGCTAATGAAAATGTTTGATCAAAAAACGTTTTAAAATGGCGCGGTTCATAGGCAAACTTATAACCATTTGAACTTAATTCTTTGGCACGATGAAGAGCCTTCGTCAAAATCACCTCTGCACTTCTTGATACGGGGTGGAAATATACTTGCCAATACATTTGATAGCGACTCATGATGTAGTCTTCTACGGCATGCATACCGCTTTGTTTAATGACCACTTGATCTTCTCGTGGACGCATGACACGCAAAATACGTTCCATATCAAAATGGCCGTAACTCACACCTGTGTAGTACGCATCACGCTGTAAATAATCCATACGGTCTGCATCGATTTGGCTAGAAATTAAGCTCACCGCTAGTTTATTGGAATACGTCTTGGCAATAACGTCCGACACATGTTGCGGAAACTCAGGTGACACGCGCAATAAAATCGCATTAACTTCTGTGTCTCCTAGCAAAATAGCTTGAGTGAATTTCTCATGATCAAGATCGAAAACATGTTCAAACGAATGAGAAAATGGGCCATGGCCGAGATCATGAAGAAGAGCTGCACAGAGAACGACCAGTCGCTCTGACTCGTCCCACTCCGGTCGACCTTTAAAAATATCATCAATAATGCGTCTCACTACTTCATAAACACCAAGAGAATGGTTGAAGCGGCTATGTTCAGCACCATGGAAAACGAGATAAGTCGTGCCGAGTTGTTTAATTCGACGTAATCGCTGAAATTCACGGGCTCCAATTAAATCCCAAATGACTTGATCACGCACATGAATGTAACGGTGAACTGGGTCTTTGAATACTTTTTCTTCAGCTAACTTTTGTGTTGCGTAACTCACGTGAACACCCCATTTCAGCAATAATGTTCGAAGGCTAAAGGCGCAGCTTCCTGAGTCGACGCCCTTATGACCCATATTCTGTATATCCAATCGGAAAGCGCCACTGTAGCTTAGGACTGACGCTTGAAGCAAGACAGTATGACAATTAAATCGAAGAAAAAGTTTTATATAGATTCCTATTAGTATAAAGAAAAAACCACCTTCACGAAAGGCGGCAAAAGTATGAGAATTTACATAAAATAGTTGAAGCAGCTTGTTGCGAAATTGTCACTTTAGCTTGGCCCGTACTTTACCCATTAATTCATCTTCAGTTAGCGCAGCAACGGGTCGGTTGTTTACAAACACGAATGTTTTTTTACGGCCTGGACCGCAGTAAGAATGACACGCAATATCAATTGATGCGTCTGGATCTATTTCTTTTAACTTAGGAATTAATGTTTTTAAATTTACGGCCTGACAATCATCGCAAACTCGGAATTCGTTTGCCATTTGTCTACAACCCTTTCTTTTTTGGATAAGAAGTCTTTCCGTCATTGTACCGTATATTTCTTCTTTGATTCAAGCACATCTAATTCTTTCAGTGAATAAAACCTGTCAATCTTGTACAAGCTAGTAGTAGAACATTAAAACTATTAACAAATCAGGAGGGATATGTATGGTAAAAATAAGACAAGATGCTTGGTTAGATGAAAATGACGAATTGCTAGCAGAAACCGTGCTACGACACGTTCGCGAAGGAAGTACTCAACTCAATGCATTCGAAGAGGCTGGGGACACTTTGAATCGTACAGCCGCGGCTTGCGGATTTCGTTGGAACGCAGTTGTAAGAAGAGAATACGAGAAAGATTTAAGAGAAGCGAAAAAAGATCGCAAACAAAAATTGCGTGTCCTTGGTAAAGAATACCGCCGCAGAGGTCAATCTCTGTTTCTCGTAGGAAGTGAAGAACAACCACAAGAACGCATACAAATCCCGCTTTCTTCTCTATCTTTAGATGTGGTCATTGCTTACTTATTACGCTTACAACAAAGCGGAACTGGCGAAGGAGAGTCTCATCGCTGGCGCGCATTACTATCTCACTCTCAAGAAAAAATTAAGCAACTTGAACGAGATGTCGCTCGATTAGAAAGCGAGAATTCAACTATTCGCGAAGATTACGAACAGTTCGTTCATATCATGAACCGTGCTCGACGTTTGGTGACATTAAATGATGACGCCGATAATGTGTCACCTGTATTCCAAATGGAACGTAACGGCAATTTAGTCGCAAAAGAACCACCAATCAATTGATTGGTGGTTCTTTACTGGACACTAACTTAATTGATCGAGCATTTATTCGGCTTCACCCAATTACTTTCCAAAAACAAGAAGAAAGCGAATGTCTCACTCAACTTTTGTCAGCATTTTTTGATTGCGTTCAACCACTCGAGTTAAGTAATACATATATAAATCCGTTTCACTAGGTTGGAGCGATTGCATATGCACATTGTGCATCATGTGATTCATTAATCGTTGGGCGTGGATCACGGTGTCTTGAACCGTCACACTTTCCCCTAGTATTTCGCTAATAGAAGCCATCACTTCTGGCACTATGACTGGGTACATGAATTTCGTTTGTGCGCCTTGCAATCCTGCTTCATAAAAGTCTCGGATTATGACAGCTCGCTCTGTTCCGCTACCTTCAATACATAGATAAATTTGAACCGCAATACCATGACGCAGGCGTCTTTGTGATATTCCTGCAAATTTCTTTCCTTCAACACTCAAATCATATGAACCAGGACAATATGAGCCAACGATTTCATAGGCTTCTATTCGGTCCGCAATTTGAGGAAATAGGTAGCGAACGAATTCAACCATGATATCGTATCCCGCATTAATATCAATTGCAGAATTTTGTTCAGATACAATAATGGAGATATTTAAAACACCACTATCTAAAACGACCGCCAGTCCACCAGAGTTTCGAACGATCGATTGAAATCCATGTTCCTGTATGACATCTCGACCAGCAGCGACATATGGGAGTCGGTGATCTTGGATACCCAAGACCACTGTGTTTTCGTGAACCCATGTACGAATCGTTGGCAACGACAAACCTTTACCCACGAGTTCACACAACATATCGTCTGCTGCAAAAGATTCCAATGCAGATTTCGATCGCCCACTCATAGACTGATCCCAAAACCGCCATTCTTGATTAACAAATAAATCGTTAAAATCGGACATCTTATTCTCCTGCCATCACGCTTTGAGCAGCGGTCATTAATACTAACTTATACACATCTTCTGCAGAACATCCACGAGACAAGTCATTCACTGGCATATTTAAACCTTGTAAAATGGGGCCTATCGCTTCAAATCCACCGAGTCTCTCAGTTAATTTGTAGCCAATGTTTCCAGCTTCAAGAGACGGGAAGACGAAGACGTTTGCATCTCCTTGAATGCTAGAACCTGGCGCTTTTTTCTTCGCTACTGCCGGTACGAAGGCTGCATCAAATTGAAATTCTCCATCAATATTAATGGATGGCGCTTTTTCTTGAGCAAGTCTCGTTGCTTCTGCCACTTTTTGTGTTTCCGGTGAAACGGCTGAACCTTTTGTTGAAAATGACAGCATTGCTACTTTCGGTTCAATACCGAATGCTTTAGCTGTTTTCGCGCTTTGTACAGCAATTTCTGCAAGGTCTTCACTCGTTGGAGCAATAGTAATGGCACAGTCGGCAAAGACATAACGTTCGTCCCCACGCACCATAATAAAGGCACCACTCGTTTTTGATACCCCTGGTTGTGTTTTAATGATTTGCAAAGCTGGTCGCACCGTGTCAGCAGTTGTATGGATTGCACCGCTAACTAACCCTTGTGCGTACCCTGTGTATACGAGCATCGTACCAAATGTATTAACATCCTTTAGTTGAATGCGAGCTTGCACAGCAGTTGCTTTACCATTTCGACGTTCAACGAATTTTTCAATCAATTCTTCTAATTGATCGAATTGCACTGGGTCAACTATTTCAATTCCTGTTAGATCAATCCCAGCTTGTGTTGCTGCCGCATTCACAAGTTCGTGTGGACCTATTAGAATTGGCGTAACTAGTCCTTCGTTATGCAATTTGATAGCTGCTTGCAGTACACGCTCGTCCGTTCCTTCAGGTAATACTATTTTTATATGTTTATCCTTAATGGTTTGTTTAATTTCTTCAAATAAATTCGTCATGATGTATCATTCCTTTCATGGATAAAAAAGTTTTCAGTTAGCATCAGCATGCCCTAAAATGGGTTTTCGACCATTTAGTTATGGTTTCCGACTACTCGCAGTTGATTTCCGACCATTAAACTTTGTTTTCGGACCACTTGGAGTTGATTTCCGACCATTCACAACAATTTTCCCAATCGGTTCCATTCTACAGCTTTCATCGTCTAGCTACTAAGCTCAACTCTCACCTAAGCTTCAGAAACTCAAGCGAAAACGAGTTTCCGATTCGAGTCTTCTAGCGCCGGCGTCGGTCTAACTTGGCCTATTCCGCTTTTCATTGTCTAGCTCTACAGGCCAGACCGCACCTAAGCTTCAGACTCTCATGCGGAAACGAGTTTCCGATTCGAGTCTTCCAGCGCCGGCGTCGGTCTAAACTTGGCCTGTTCCGCTTTTCACTGTCTAGCTACTAAGCCTAGCTCGCACCTAAGCTTCAGAAACTCAAGCGAAAACAAGTTTTCGATTCGTTTCTTCCAGCGCCGGTGTCGAGCTTGATGGGCTTTTTCGCTTTTCTAATAAGCATACACGATTTGGTCACGGTTCGTCTTGTCAGAATGGTGACATTGTAGGCTTCTTTAGGGCTTTGTGGTAGACTGATTTTGAGTATTTCTTAATTATGAAGGAGTGTCAAATACATGAGTGCAGCAGCAGAAACTTTAGATGGTTGGTACGCGTTACATAATTTCCGTTCAATGGACTGGGCATCTTGGAAACAAGTGTCAACTGAAGAACGCACAGCAGCAGTTATTGAATTCTTAGCATTTATTGAAGAATTGAATGTCGCACATGAAGAAAAAACAGGAAGCCATGCTTTTTATTCCATTCTTGGCCAAAAAGCAGATTTTATGTTGATGACTTTGCGTGAAACGATGGACGAGTTACAACAGTTGGAAACGCAATTTAATAAATTAGCTATCGCGGAATATACAATACCTACTTATTCGTATGTATCTGTAGTTGAACTTTCAAACTACTTAGCTGGCGAATCAAATGAAGATCCGTATCAAAATCCACATGTTCGCAGTCGTTTGTATCCTGAACTTCCGCGTTCACAATATGTTTGTTTCTACCCGATGGACAAACGTCGTGATGGCGATGACAACTGGTATATGCTTTCAATGGAAGACCGTAAATCAATGATGCGTAGTCACGGAATGATTGGGCGCGGATATGCAGGGAAAGTTAAACAAATCATCAGTGGTTCTATCGGTTTTGACGATTATGAATGGGGCGTTACCTTATTCGCTGATGATGTACTTCAATTCAAAAAACTAATTTACGAAATGCGTTTTGATGAAGTGAGTGCTCGTTTCGCAGAGTTCGGTTCATTCTTCGTCGGCACATTGTTAGATGCTGACAAAACATCTGAATTTTTAAAAGTATAAATGACGAGGCCACGCATAATTGCGTGGTCTTTTTTTAGATTGAAATGGAAATCCCCCCTTCCTCAAGGAGTCATTCAAAACCAAACTAATTAGCCCCCACGCACTGCGTTTGGGGTTTTTTTGTGGCATACGTTAATAATATTAATACAAATCTGGTCGCTATTCTTTAAGTGAAAAGGTGCCTCGAACAGGTCTATTCGTATAGAGCAGAGCATATATATTTTTGAGGAGGTTGTGCTGTGGCGGTTATCCGCGCAACTGACAAAGATGTAGATATGTTGGCCCGTTTAATGAGAGCAGAAGCTGAGGGTGAAGGAAAACAAGGAATGCTCATGGTAGGCAATGTCGGTGTTAACCGCGTACGCTTCGATTGTCTTGATTTTAAAAACATTCGGACCATGCAGCAAATGGTTTTCCAGAGTCCAGGTGGTTTTGAAGCAACTACCAAACCCTATTTTTTTCTGCGTGCTCGCGAACAGGATAAGGCACTGGCAAGGCGCGTAATTGCTGGTGAACGATTCCATCCAGCAAGTCGTTCTTTGTGGTTTTTCGAGCCACCAGGTGCTTGCCCAGCGACATGGTATAACCAACCGAACACAGGTCGCTTCAAAGCACATTGTTTTTTCTCTCCAATTGCGGCAAATTGCCCAAATATTTAACTATGAAAGGATGATATCTTGGTACAATATTATTGGAATCCAGCTTATGCTCAAGGAATGCAACAACCTCAACAAATGATGCCTCAACCCATGACTCCACCTCAAATACCAGCAGGAGGACGTCCAGGTCCAGCGGGCGAGGAATCATACATTGAAAACATTTTACGCTTAAACAAAGGCAAGCTAGCTACCGTCTATTTAACGTTTGAAAACAACCGCGAATGGAATGCAAAGGTCGTCAAAGGTATTATAGAAGCTGCAGGGCGCGATCATCTTATCGTTAGTGAACCAGCAACAGGCAAACGCTATTTAATTCCTTTGATTTATTTGGATTACGTGACATTTGATGAAGAGATTATTTACTTTTAAGTAGGTTTCCTACGTGGATGACGATTTTTCCTACGTGAGCGTTGATTTTTCCTACGTCAAAAGCTTTTATTCCTACGTCAACGCCGATTTTTCCTACGTCATCTATTAAATTTAAAAAACGCCCTTCCAATTTTGCTTTTTGGAAGGGCGTTTTGTCTTGAATTATCCAATTAATGTTGCATTAAGTTGTGAAAGAAGCCATTTGGGAACAACAAATCGCACTGTAACGAGTGGATCTACTACTTGGCAAATTTCTAGTTGCCCTACCGCACTCATTAGCATGGTCACTTCACTGACATTCATATCTGTGCGTTCAACCAATCTATTAATCATCAATTGTGTAGCCATTTTCGAAGCTTCATCCAGTGTCATGGCCGACGCAATTTGTGTAAAGCTCTCATCATTCTCAAGCATAGGTTGCTCTAAATGTTGCCCTTTCATAACTTCAAGTGTGACAATTGCTGCTCCCGCTACTTCTACCCCTGAAACACTTACTTCACCGTCACCCATTGCTGCATGAAAATCACCTAGTCCAAATAAAGCCCCTTCGACAGCTACTGGGAAATACAAAGTAGCACCTTCTGTCACCATTTTATTGTCCATATTGCCACCGTGTGCTCCGGGTGTCCCACAGTTCACACCTTGCCCAAATGGCGCGACGCCAATCACACCAATCATTTTGTTTATAGGCAGTTGCAAATCATTAAACAGAACTTTTTCATTTTCAATTGGTAAGATTTTGACGCTCATTTTCTCAATTTGATGACCCATAATACCTAAATTCGGACCAACGAGCATAACGCCTTGCGAATCGATTTCAATCGAGTGTATTTTAACTTTCAGAACATCTCCTGGTTTTGCATCTTCTACAAATATTGGTCCAGTTGCTGGATTGATTTGATCCCAATCGAGATTAGTAAGTTCCATATCTTCTGAGTCAATTTGATTCTTGAAACAATCGTACGTTTCAATTCGCACCATACTTCCAGAGGCTACAGTAGCAATTGGCTGATTTGTTTCATTAAATTCGTATATTATCCCTACATCTCGTGAAATGGTTTTCATTATGTTCCCTCCCTTAAGTTGGCTTGATAGCTCTTCCAAAAATTGTACTATAATATCCTTGTTATTTCTAAGAATAATCTATGATTATGCATCTATTCAGTCCTCGAAATATTACAAGCTTTACGGGAAGTTTAACTAAGCGTTACAAATTGATAACAATATTCTTTATTACAAAATGTGACAGATTATTACAAGACAAATGTTATATGATGTTCTTTGTGCAACATTACTTACTACTTTAAAAGAGGAATGATGAAAAATTATGCAAAGTAAAAATTTCTTACTAGGGCAAATTATATTGAAAAAGAAAGTGATGTACCATAGAGCAAACCATCTTGGTTTTACCCATTCTAGTGTAGTAGCATGCAGTCAAGAACTCGATATGTTACTTAATCAATACCAAGAAATCCACGGCTCTCTTAAACAGTTGGCTCCTACCTATTAGGCCAATTCCCTACCAAAATTCGAATAGATGAAAAGGAATCTATAAGTTGATTTCCTTATAGATTCCTTTTTCTATCTACTTTTCTATCTAGTAATTTGCTATTCGCCTGAAGCTTCAGCTACTTCGAATTCAAGTGTTTCTAAGTTAATTGAAGCATTATAAACGACATCTGCATCGAGGTAATCTGTGAATTCAATAATCAACTCGTCACCATCAAAGTTGAGCAATTTATAGCCAATGAATGCATTAGTATCTTGATTGCTTAGTAAATGGGCAATGCCTTTTTCAAATCTTTTACTTCGTTCATCGTCATACAAAGTAAGGCTTTTGATCGTCCCTTGACTCGGATAGGATTCCGCAATTACTCCTGTGTCTTCATAGTCAATTAAACTTCCAACACGAATATCCTTCGATTCAATCTCAGTGCCTGAGAAGGAGCGCAACTTTGCATCATCTGTATATCCATAAGAGGTAAAGTCTACAAAAACGTTACTTTCACTTGCACTCTTCACAATATGTGCATGTTCTTTCAATTCTTCAAACGTAGGTTCTTGAATCGAATGACCCTCACTTCCACATGCGCCGAGTAGCAAGAGTAACCCACTAATTAAGCTAATTCTTTTCAAGTTAATCCCCCCTTATTTCTCAATTAGACGAGCACACGGATAGTTGGTTTCAATTGGTTTAGCTGTTTAGCATCTTTCTATTAACTAATTAGAGAGTTCAAAAGAAAAGAGCTTGGATAATTTCCAGGCTCCTTTTGATGGTACTTCAACTATTAATTAGTTACTGAATCTAATTGTTCTCCCGTACTTTTGTTTAGTAACTTTATTTCTCCACTATCAAGAGTAATTTCGCTTTCAAAGTACCAAATGTACATATCTTGTAATTGATATTCTTGGACAGTGCTGTTAGGTAACATTTCTAAATTTAGTAACTTAGCTTCATGTTCACCCATTTTAATCATTCGTTCATCACCATTTTTAATTAACCCATATATGAGATTTTCACCATGCCCTGAGTAACTGTTTAAGTTGTCAGAGCTTGCCTTAAAATCCGAAGACCCCCAAGTAAGAACTCCTGTTTTCCATCCAAAGAGTCCTTTCTTTACATAAGCTGCTCCTAAATACTTCTTGTCTTTAATGAAAAAGTAAAGAGCTTCATCATTCATTTTATAGCCCGGAATTAAAACCATATCTTGATCACTAGCAAACAAAGCTTCTGAAGGTTCAGAATAGGAAGAAGCCCTCTCACCCATACCCCAAATAAAAACAAAAATAAAAATCAGAATAATTACGGTTATTCTTTTTGTCATTACTTTTTTATTCATTTTTCCCCTCCACTTTAATTTACTGCATTATGTAAAAAAATATGATTAGTCCCCTTGGAACAACGGAAGCAGCCATATAAAACCATTTATAATTACTACAAACCGAACTTATTTTGGATGATTTTTGCCACTTCATTTGCGTTTAATTTCGTATTGTTAATTCTGATGTAATTTTCTCGTGTGATTTCATTTTCATTTGAGTTTAATCTGTGATGTTCCAATGTGACTTTTAAATGATGTTCAGATTGCACAATGTTTCGTTTTGTTGGCTTATGTTCAAGTCGATTAGGCGTTTTGTTTCGATCAAGCCTTTCATCTACATCAGCTTCAAGTTCTACAAAATAGATTTCTCCACCTTTTGACTCAAAAGTATGACAAACTTCATTCACAAAATCCCAATCTGATTGTTGATCGAACGCCCAAACATAAGTGAAAACCATTCCATATAAATCGCTTTTCGATGCTTCTTCAAATATCTCGTGACGGAATAGGTTCACTAATCTTTTATATGCATCCGTATCGAAATCAAAAAAGGGCTGCACTAAATCGATTGTCATATGGTTATGAAAAAGCTTTAAATCTGTTATTTTTTCTAGTTCTTGCCCGACTGTCATTTTACCAACTGCTTGTGGGCCAAATAATAATATGAATTTCATAAATCCTCCATCTAATATTTTATACAATTTATGGAATTATATCATATAAAAGATACGTGTTATTATGGATAATTAAATATTCAATTATTTTTTTCGCAATTATGATTGCCGCATGGTTCCATGAACCAACAAGTATGAACAGAAACTTGTTGCATAGTTTGTGCATTTTAACTTTTAAGAAAGTAATAAAATCCACCTAAACTATAACTGTTAACATGAATAGTACAAGTATAATTTTTGCTTTCCTACTAATACTCCATCGCTAGGCGTTCATCAATTCGCTCCAGCACACTTTTAGATGGTCTTTGGTAAAATTGATACCAATCCATTCTTTTATCTCCGACTTCAACGATTAAGTCATTCACTGTAAAGGCTAGCTTCCGTATATCTGTAACTAATACTGTTAGCTCCACCTCATTTAGTGAATTTACCGAACTCAATTGATGTTCAGTTTCCATTAATAAATCAGCTAACTCGTGATGCTGAATAGTAAAAGAAATGTGCGATAAATAGATTATCTGATATAGAAAAAGATTCGATTCCCCAGTTGCCTGTAACTCTGAAGGTGACATTCTCGATAAAGCCCCTAAATAGCCACTTGCCTGCTGCATCTCCCTTTGATATTGATTACCTAGCTCCTTTTTCAATTCCATATTCTCCATCAAAAAAGCACTGCTTATAATCATTATCGGTACAACTAAAAACAAAAGCTGTTTTACCCTCGACTTCATCACAAAATACCTCCCTGAGTAAAAGTAAAGATCCTTTGACTTGCTGCCCCTTAAGTTCTAAAATACCCCCTCAGTTTCATTAAACATTTGAGACAATTTCAAAAAGCGTTAGTTGGATAATAAATGAATATTTGAAGATTATTCATTTTGTTTGTTAAGAATTTCAGTAATTTGATTGGAGTGAGGGATTCAAGAAAAGATGTGCTTCTGCGGTTACTCGTCGCATACAAGGTTGCTCCTGTGGTTACTAATCCATTGCAATCCTCTATTCTTTCTTCAACTAACATGGAAAGTCAGTTGAAGTGAAAACCTTCACAATTTTTCACTATGAATACCCATTATTAGAATTCATATGGGTAACCCATCTCCATATATTTTACGTTTAATCAACCCCAGAGGTTTCACTTATAAAGATTTCCAACAAAAAAACGCCCTCATGGAGAGGACGTTTTGCTTTTAGTTCATGTGTTTTACTGCGGCTATAATCACGAGAACCCATGCTGAAAGGAAGGCTACTCCTCCGATTGGTGTGATTGCTCCTAGAATACCAATTCCACTTAAGCTTAAGACATATAGTGAGCCAGAGAAAATCACGATTCCCGCTAACATCAAGTAACCAGCCCAGCTAAGTTGTGCTACGTTACCAATGATATTTGTGCTCATCAAGATGCCGATCACGATTAGGCCAATCGCGTGATACATTTGGTATTGTACGGCTGTTTCCCAAATGGCTAAATATTTTTCTGATAGCTTTTCTTTTAATGCATGAGCACCAAATGCTCCGAATGCAACGGCAATAAATGCGTTAACTGCACCGGCAATGATAAAAAATGGCATGAATTTATTCCTTCTCTCATTAATGGATGATCAATACGTTTAACGGTCTTACTTCAAATATGAACCAGTTAAAAATCAAACAATGAATCGCCGTTTGCGTCTGCTTCTTTCACGCGTTCGCCTGCAGAAATGGTTTGAACGGCTGGAGGAGATGAAACTATTTGTGAGGTTTGAGCGATTTGAATCGGCATATTTAACGGCTTCACATTCGGTTGTTCGCTTAACGCTACATCACATAAAGCACGAATCGCGAGCAAAGACTCCCGAATACTTTGATCGTCGCCTCTACTTTTGGCAATGGATACATGTTTCTCTATTTCGGTGACAACTCGACTATATGGAATCACGTTGTGTCACTCTCCTTTTTCACATCTTCTTGTCAGAGTTCACTTTACCACGAAAACTACTTCAAGCAAAAGTCTATTGGTGGTTGACCCCACTCTGTTAGTTGCATATTAATTTTGGAATACGGCTTGCTTCCAAAGAATCCACGATATGCACTTAAAGGGCTTGGGTGAACAGATTCAATGATGGCATGACGTGATGTGTCGATTAATTTGCGTTTCATTTGCGCGGGTCTTCCCCATAATACGAACACTATAGGAGTTTCGCGCTGTGAAAGTTTTCGTATGACTTCATCCGTAAAGAGTTCCCAGCCTTGGTCTTTATGTGAATGTGCAGCACCAGCCCGAACGGTAAGAACAGTGTTTAATAGGAAGACGCCTTGTTGTGCCCACTTAGTCAACGTGCCTTCTTCTGGGAGTTCGCATCCGAGATCATCGTTCAGTTCTTTTAACATGTTTCGCAAACTCGGTGGATGTTTAACGCCGGCTTGGACTGAAAAACTCATGCCGTGTGCTTGACCTGGACCATGGTATGGATCTTGTCCAACTATGACGACTTTGACGTCTTCGTAGGCTGTTTCATTAAAAGCACTCCATACATTATCCATCTCAGGGTAAACGGTTTCACAACTATATTGTTGTTTCAAAAACTCGCGTAATTGTAAATAGTAAGGTTTGTCGAATTCTGTTTCAAGTACTTGTTGCCAGTCATTTTCAAACATCATTTTTTCCACAAGCATCACTCCTCGAATTCAACCGTGACATCATACTCAACCAATGAAAACATCTCCGAAACTGAACGAGCAGCGTTTTCTTCGGCAAGTTCTAATACCCCTTGTCCAGTTGTTTCTTCCTTCATTAGTTTTTTCGCTTCCTGCATTAGATTATTTGCTTCTGTTATGTCCGCTTTCTCACGGAACAATCCTTCATATGAAAATACTTCGACTTGATCGAAGAAAATTTCAGGTCCGCCCAACAACTCTGCTCTTGGTAAGGTAAGGGTGGCTGTTTTTTCTTCTTCATCGAGCACGATATCGTCTTCTTGGATTTTTGAGAAATCAATGCCGGCTTTTACAGATCCAGGTATGACCACTAACAATTGACGTTTTGTGCCAGGTAAATTCAATCCTATTTCTTTTCCAAAAACCTCATTATCTTGGCGGTTAATAATTACTTTTGTATACGCTTCTGCAGTTGCTAATTCATTTATCGCTTGAATCTTTTCTAAAAAAGCTCCCTTATTTTCTGTAAAGGTACTTCCCTGGATCATCCAGAATGCAGCAAAAGGAATAACCACAATAAGTGCTATCAATCCTGTAAGCAACCATAAGAATTTTCTTTTCCAAATCGACATGAAAAGCGAACCGACTTTCCAAAATCCTGATGTGTGAGGTTCCACACTTTCTAATGTAACGGCTACTTCATCTTGTGCTTTTAATTCTTCAAGTAATTTTTCAATTTCTCTTATTCTCTGATCTTTTAACATAGTTCTCCCCTTTTCTATCATTTCTACAATGAGTCTCTTATGTTTAAGATAAGGGAAAGTTTCAAATTGTACAACCTTATGGCGAATGATAGGATATTTACAGAGGTGATGCCGAATGGCGGATTATCAGTGGCGAGAAAAAATGCGTAAAGTAGAACGCTCGACAAAAGAAGTCAGTCAAGTACCCGAACGTGCGAAAACACTAGGATTCGGATGCTTTACAGTAGGTATGATCGTGGTTGTATTGTTATTCGCATTTATTAGTTTTGGGCTACTATCGCAGAATTACTGGATTGCCGGAGGGGTTTCTTTAATTTTCACACTCGGTTTAGCCTTTATTTTAATTCAATTATTACGTGCAGATAAGCTCCAATAATTGAATTCCCAACATTTTTTGATACGATAGAACATAGAAACTTAATGAAATGAGGGTCAAATATGTCTTTGAAAAAAACATTAACAATCGCTGGTTCTGATACGTCAGGTGGCGCAGGCATACAAGCAGATTTAAAAACGTTCCAAGAGCACGGCACGTACGGTATGAATGCGTTGACAGTAATCGTAACAATGGATCCTGAAAATGGTTGGAGCCATGGTATCCATCCGATTCCAGTTGACACCTTGAAAGCTCAATTACAAACGGCTCTTTCAACAAATGTCGATGCAATTAAAACAGGAATGTTACCAACTGTTGAAATCATCGAAACAGCTGCTGAAGCAATTGACCGTTCTGGTCTTGAAAAAGTAGTTATCGACCCTGTCTTAGTGTGTAAAGGTGAAGACCAAGCGCTATTCCCAGAAAACGTTGAAGCTATGGTGAAGTTATTGCTTCCAAGAGCTTTGGTTGTGACACCGAACCTTTTTGAAGCTGGACAACTTTCAGGTCTAGGTACGTTAATAACAATCGATGATATGAAACGTGCAGCCGTTAAAATTCATGAAGCTGGCGCTAAAAACGTTGTCATCAAAGGCGGCAAACAATTGCAACATGATAAAGCAGTTGATTTGTTCTATGATGGATCTACGTATACTTTGCTTGAATCTGAAAAAACTGCGACAACTTACAATCACGGTGCTGGCTGTACATTCGCTGCAGCAATTACTGCTAACTTGGCGAACGGCTTAGCTGTAAATGAATCCGTTCTCGAAGCGAAGAAATTCGTTTCTGCAGCTATCGCAAACGGTTGGAAGTTAAATCAATATGTTGGTCCAGTCATGCACGGAGCGAAAAATCGCTTTGGAGCACCTGAAGTAACAACTTCTGAAATTTAATCATACGAAAAGTCATCCGAAGTCATATTCGGATGACTTTTTTTGTGGATTAAATCGTTTAGCGTCACTTAGTTGTAATTTTGGATGGTTTAGTTGTAATTATTGCTAGTTTAGTTGTAATTTCGGGCATTTTAGTTGTAAAAATAGCCACTTTTGTTGTAATAGTAAAATTATGGAATACGCATAATAAGATGAGTGTCATCGCTTGGTTGCCAAAAGCATTAATGCTAAAGAATAAAACATCATAATAGGCTGCCGATTGCATCCGGCAGCCTTTGGGGTAACTTTATTTAAAAGTGGTCGTATCTTTTTTTAACAAAATGAGCTTGGATTTAAATTGTTGCTGGTTCCATTCAATCGTTTCTTCAGAGACGAAGGCCATTCTTTTGCGTTTCGGAATTTTGGCTTGGCCATTTATCGCTCTTGTGTAGCCTTCAATCATGGCGGCAATTGCTAAAATGACGAGTGCAAAGCTTATGGCTGGACCTAATGGAAGCCACGGTGCTCCTTGTAGATAGCGGAAGGTGTTGCCAAAAATCCCTGCCCATTCATATGAAATCGATTTAGGTGGATCTCCAAACATGGGGTCATAGTCGACGTCTGTTCCCCCTAAGAACAACTGGAGCAATCCTAAATGGGCAAAGACAATGAGCGATTCAACGACTTGTTGACCGTATAGCACCAACATTTTCTCGCGTAGTTGCGGAAATAAATGGCGTATTATAATGCGTCTGCGACTAGCACCGAGTGTCCGTGCAGCCAAAATATATTCATGATGGTACAAGAGATTGGCTTCGTTGCCGATTAAGGTTGCTACGATTGGAACGGTTATTAGTGCCATAATGACAACTTGGATGACGATTCTTTCGTTAACGGTCGTAGAAAATCCTTCCTCAGGCATCCACAACACAGGAGTAAGTAAGATGACGGCAAAAATCGTCATAGGTACATAATGCATGGGATCAATTAACGCATTAATCCACGAGCGTTGACGTTGTAAATACGTACCGATTACAAAACCTAATGGAATGGCAATCAGCATACGTAAGGCAGCAACGGCCATAGCCGCGAAGATTGTGTATTTTGCGCCTAGCATGATTTTCGCTAACATATCATAGCCGAATTGATCTGTTCCAAGCGGATGCTTCCAACTTGGAGAAATCGGTGGTCCTTCAACGGCACGGCCGTTTTCTTCAATGAAAAATGTTTGCTTTGGCACATTACCAAAGATCCATTCAAACACAAAGCTCCCACCTAAAAAGAAGGCGATGATGCCAAATCCAATGAGGAATAAGGGTTGTCTCCATACGGATTTCAAAGTGTGGCACCTCCCCTATTCATTCGGCGCAAGAAGTACCATTCTCCTAAACTATATAATAAGAAAACTGGTAAGAAGAAGCTCAAGACGGTGACTAAAAACAAAATTCCGCTCAAGTTTTCGAACATGTAATACATAATGCCGGGAATGTTAAACATTAGTTCGAGAATGAAGAGATTTGATAACATAAACCACATTGTTTTTTTGGATTGGAAAAACACACTGATCATGGCGTTACGTAAGATATGTAGGAATAAAATAAATACTTTACTAAATCCTAATGATTTTGCAAGTTCCACATACATTTGACGTTCTTCTGCTTCAAAAGTCAGCATGCTTAATCGATATAGTTGAATCATCGGTAGAATCATTAAACACAAAACCGGAAGCCAGTAGATCCTGTCGTCACCGATTGCCGCAATTTTAGATACCAAGACGCCGGTTTGTTGAAAAATGATGACAATCGACAATTGGGCTAATAAAATAATTAAGATATCCGGAAATGACTCCAAAAAATAAAAAACTAGTTTCACACGTGACCTTAATTTTCCACTCAATAACATCGTTATAAAGGTACCAATTAAAGCGAAAATAATCGCAGCTGCTAGTGCTAAAAATAATAGTTGCAAAGAGTAGCTAATATTTTCTAAAAGTTGCGGAAATACAGGTACTTGTCGTACTTCCCCTCGTCCGATGTAATAGTCGACACTTAGCTCTCGGAAATTCCAGAGAGACTTCACATGAAATTGGAGCGTTTCTATGTATTCTTTCCATAACAATTCACCTCGCTGGAAACCTGCAATCAAAAGTGGAGCACCACTTATAAGTAGAATGCTAAACAGCGCAACAACGAGTTGAATCACCCATTTAAAAATGCCTTTCATAGACCAAACCTCCTACTGTGCTAAAATTCAGATATTTCGATAATACCATATTTTATTTCGTGTGACGAAAAAAAATCATAATAACGGGTTTTCTTATTACAAAATCTCTGTCTACCTTAAACGCATCTTTAGCTAAGTAGACACTTTTAATGATTCCGAGCAAGCTAATCGCTTTGTTCGACAGAATTCTCTATACTAAGTTGTAGAAGTTTTGTGTTATGAGGAGGCAATATAATGGAAGTTGTACATGTTGAGAAATTGCAGGAATTATTGAATTCCTTTGCTAATAAAGATATTTATTTACATCTTGAAACAACCAATGGTGCCTATGCATCTCATTTTGATGAGACGGTTTTTAATGCAGGTGCGTTTATTCGAAATATTGTTATACAGTATGATTTGGGGAAAGTAGCTGGCGAAAGTCCACATCGTGTGGGGTTAAAATTACCTCATGGTTGGGTTTATGCTCAAGGCATCACGCATTTTGAGTTAGATGAACATGGACGCCTGTTGATGGCTGGACACGATCAAAGCGGAAAATTAGCGGTGGCGCTTCATATAAGCGAAACACCATTTGCGTATTAATGAAGGAGGAACACAGATGACACTTCCAAACGAAAGACATGTATTAGTTGTTTTCCCTCATCCAGATGATGAAGCATTCGGTGTTTCAGGAACAATTGCAACATACATTAAGCAAGGAACACCCGTTACATATGCATGTTTAACACTTGGAGAAATGGGTCGTAACTTAGGAAATCCCCCATTTGCAACGAGAGAATCTTTGCCACATATTCGCAAACAAGAATTATTGGCTTCAGCAGACGCGATGGGCTTAACAGATTTACGCATGATGGGTTTACGCGATAAAACCGTCGAGTTTGAAGATGATGAAACAATGGTCCAAATGATGACGAAGTTAATAGAAGAAACAAATCCTTCATTAGTCATTACATTTTATCCGAATTATGCTGTTCATCCAGATCATGAAGCGACTGCCCGTGCAGTTGTTCGAGCTGTTCGTCGAATGGATGAAACAAGTCGTCCGAAATTGTATGCTGTCGCATTTGCGAATAATACAAAAGATGAATTAGGTGAACCGGACGTCATTCATGATATTCGTGAAGCTCGCGACCAAAAAATGGGTGCCATGAGAGCTCATATTTCACAAACGGCTTGGATGTTAGCTGAAATGGATAAACGTTTAGCTGAAGGCGAACCAGAAGCTGAAAACTGGCTTTCATTTGAGCGTTTCTATTATTACCGCTGGCATGAAGATTTCGAACAATCATTTTAATACGTCCCGAGGGTGCCATGAACTATGGTCCCTCGGTTTTTTTATGAGCCTTGGTAAATATTCACTCGAAAACAATGGTGGACATTTTCTATGGTTGCAAGTATCATTATCAGAGAATTAAAAGATTGAATAAATATACATAATAGGAGGAACCCTTTTTGAAGAAGTTTTCACTATCTACATGGCTATTATTCTTAATACCCTCAATTATCGGAATATTCTTATTCATGATTCCATTCAAGTTTGATGGTGAATGGAAAATTCCTGTGGCGATTTTAGCTAATCTAGTAGCAGGTTATGTTGAACCGATTATGCCTTGGACTGTAACGATTGTGATGATCTTAGCTGCACTTGGTTCGATCATTTATCAATTTAAAAAAGACCCAAATCCTGAAGATCAAACATTTTTCGAAAAGTTATTCCAAGTTAACTGGTTCTGGACAATTGTACGTATTGTAGGTGCAGTTTTTGCCGTGATGGTTGTTGCGAATATCGGACCTGAAGCTGTTACAAGTGAAGATACTGGTGGTTTATTACTTTCTACTACTGGTTTATTGTCATTCTTGTTTACTATTTTCTTATTTGCAGGACTCCTTTTACCGTTACTTTTGAACTTCGGATTACTTGAATTCTTTGGTACCATGATGGTGAAAATCATGCGCCCTCTATTCAAATTACCTGGTCGTTCTTCTATTGATGCCCTTGCTTCTTGGATTGGCGATGGAACAATTGGTGTCTTATTAACAAGTAAACAGTATGAAGAAGGTTTTTACACGAAAAGAGAAGCGGCTATCATTGGGACTACGTTCTCTGTTGTGTCAATTACATTCTCGATTGTCGTGATTGAACAAATTGGCCTAGGAAGTTATTTCCTTCCCTTTTATGCAACGGTAGTTTTCTCTGGGATTGTGTTAGCATTTATTATGCCTCGTATCTTCCCATTGTCACGTAAACCTGATGAATACATTGATGGTCGTCCCTTTGATGAGACGACTGAAACATTACCTGAAGGGTATAACGTTGTGACTCATGGTTTGGAAAATGCTTTATCAACAGCGAATAAAAACCGTTCGGTAACAAAATTTATTACGGACGGCTTAAAAAACGTTCTCGATATGTGGATGGGCGTTGCGCCAGTCGTTATGGCGTTTGGTACAATCGCTTTAATGCTTGCCACTTATACAGATGTATTCGTTTGGTTAGGTAAACCATTTGTGCCATTGTTAATGGTTCTTGGAATTCCTGAAGCTGCTGAAGCAGCACAAACGATAGTTGTTGGATTTGCCGACATGTTCTTACCAGCTCTATTAGGTGGGGAATTGATTGAGTCAGAATTGACTCGTTTTGTCATCGCAGCAACTTCGGTTACACAATTAATCTACATGTCTGAAGTTGGTGGATTGTTACTTGGTTCAAAAATCCCAGTAAACTTCTTAGACTTACTGATTATCTTCGTCTTACGTACAGTAATTGCTTTGCCAATTATCGCTGGTGTCGCACATTTATTGTTCTAAAAAATAGAAAAGCTGACTTTAATTTCGCGCTACGCGATTTTAAAGTCAGCTTTTTCTTGGATATGTGAAAGAAAACATCATACAAAAAAGCTGACACACCCTTTATCAGGATATGTCAGCTTTTTACTATTTATTTATTTTTTAGCTAGCTTGTCGAGCATATCTTTCGTCATTGAGTCTAAATCATATTGTGCTTTGAAGCCCCACTCATTTTTAGCAGCGGTTGCGTCAATCGCATCTGGCCAGCTGTTTGCGATTGCTTGACGAACTGGATCCACGTCATACGATAACTCGAAGTTTGGAATATGCTTGCGAATGGACGAAGCAATTTGTTCAGGTTCAAAGCTCATAGCCGTAACATTGAAGGCATTGCGGTGTTCAAGTTTTGAGGCATCGGCTTCCATTACATCAACAATTGCTTGCAATGCATCTGGCATATACATCATATCCATGTACGTTCCTTGCTCAATGTAAGATGTGTATTTCCCTGTTTCCAACGCTTTGTAATAAATATCTACTGCGTAATCCGTTGTTCCTCCACCTGGTGGAGTTACATAAGAAATAAGCCCAGGAAAACGAACACCACGTGTGTCTAATCCGAACTTATGGAAGTAATAATCACATAATAATTCACCCGCTACCTTGTTCACGCCATACATCGTGGTTGGACGTTGTAATGTATCTTGAGGTGTATTTTGTTTAGGAGTTGATGGACCAAATGCACCGATTGAACTTGGCGTAAAGAACTGAAGTCCTAAATCGCGTGACGTTTCAAGCGCATTAACTAATCCACCCATATTGAGGTTCCAAGCAAGTAAAGGTTTTGCTTCAGCTGTAGCGGAAAGTAATGCAGCCATGTGCATCATCGTATCTGCCCCGAAGTCTTTGGCAAGTGTGTGCATGCGCTCTGCATCCATAACATCTAGTATTTCAAATGGACCACTTTCAATAACAGGGGAATCCGTTTTACGAATATCTGTCGCTAAAACGTTATCTGCTCCATAAATACTACGTAATTTCACAATTAATTCTGATCCTATTTGACCTAACGCGCCAGTAATCATAATTTTCTTCATATAATTTCCTCCTCTACACTTGAACAATTGTATTTTCCAGAAATACAAATTATTTCGATAAAACATTGATGTAAATGCCTTTATCCCGTATTCATTATAGTGTGTTCATTGTGAAAGTACAATACGTTAAATATTAGAGTATTAGATAAGCATAGATATTGTTTACATTTCTAATAGATTTAAGACAGACATTCCTTTACTAGGCTATTTTGTTATACTAAATAGAAAAGGGACTAATTAAATGATAAAATTCTTTCGATTGAGCATTACCTATGTTGTAGCCTTTATCTTAGCTACGTTTTTATTCTATTTACAATTTCCATTTTTTGTCGTTATTTTAACTATTTTAGTTTTCCTCTTAGCCTTTGTTGTTCTGCCTCAAATATTCACTGTGTATCGATCAAATAATGAAAAATCTATTGAGAAATACTTAATCGCGAATAAAAAGAAGCCATTATTTGCGTATCCACTTGCCTTGGCTCACGGCAATGATGCCGAGGTGGAAACGAGTTTACGTGTGATTTTAGAGAAGCACGAACAACCTTATATGCAAAATGTATATAAAACTATTTTGGCATTGCATCTTAAAAATATTGATGCAGCCGATACATATGCTAAAAAGATTGATAGCGACCCTTTGAAATCATATTACGCTGCTTATATCGCTGCTAAAAAAGGCGACTTTGAAGAAGCCGAACGTCAGGAAGAAAATATTAGTGTCGACTGGATGCTTCACGCATTGCACGCACTTTACGCCTTTGAACAAGGCTATCAAGAAATGTATACGATCGAATCCAAAAAAGCCATTGACGGTTCACGTGGCGTACAGAAATATATTGTCATTCATTCCTTAAAACATCATATGTAATTCTTAATTTGCCCACGCGGCTCGTTCGCGTGGTTTTTTTGTTGAAAAATTAGGAGGAAATTGGTTAGTTGCAACGAAATCGGAAAAGTTGCAACGAAACCTAGATAGTTGCAACGAAACCTAGATAGTTGCAACGAAAATAGAAAAGTTGCAACGAAACCTGAAAAGTTGCAACGGAACTCGTTTTCTTGTGAAAACATCTTAACTTGATAACGAATCACTAAACAGAAAAACCTCGACGCATGTTGTTCGCGTCGAGGTCACTTAAATTCTTAACATCGTAAAGTTTTTTTCTTATTGAGCTCACCACGTAAAATTACTTTTTCGATGTAGTCAAAAGCGAGTGGCACTTTGCATGCCGTATCCCCCACATCAACATGCACTTTGCCAATTTCTTGTGCCACTCGTTGCGCATCTTCTCTTAACTCTGGAACATATACGCCCGTACTAATTACAAATCCGTTCATATCGTACCGTACACGATTTGGCGCTTCGTGAATGTTCATTCTTACTTGTTCCAATAATCGAGAGACTTCCTGCAAATCCAAGTCATCTGCACCGGCATAGCCTAAATAACTCGAATATGTACTCCACCCAGCACATGCAATCATTTCTTCATCTGATTGCATCCACTCACGCGCTAATTCTAGTGCATATGGGCTTTCAGCGGCGACCCATGCTACGGTATATTCGGAAAGCATATACCAGTACGCTTCTTTTACCCATGACTGTAATTGTTCTTTTGTCATCAACTTTGCATCAATTGCTAAACCGGCCAAATACATGGCATCGGAATTTCCAGATTCGTATAGTTTCAAGGCAAGCTCTTGGTCTTTTTTCACATACTTCAAAATCTTTTTCAAATCAGCAACTTTAACTCCAAACAAATCACGTGCACCGTGTTTAATAAATATTTCTCGTGTCTGCTCAGTGCCAACTTCTTCTAAATAATTCATAACTTCCTCATATGTCATAAGCTTACCTCCAGTAGTAAAGAAATACTCTTTTCAAAATAAAATGGCTTATAAGAAAAAAACACTCGAATGCTTATACACATTCGAGTGTTAAACTGCTTTACTTGATAACGCCTAGCTCTTTGCCGACTTTTTCATAAATAACGATTGCTTCATCCAACATTTCTTTTGTATGATCGGCTGTTGGCATGTTACGCACACGACCTGCGCCTTTTTGCACAGTTGGGAAGACGATTGCTTTGGCATAGACGCCTTCTTCGAATAAACGTTTCGAGAATTGTTGTGTTAGTTTTTCATCACCAATGATACAAGGAGTGATAGGTGTCTCAGATGCACCGATATTAAATCCTAATTTATCTAGACCAGCTTTCAAATAATCGCCATTGTCCCACAGCTTATCGTGAAGTTCTGTTGAGTCCATGATCATTTGAAGTGCTGCCGTAATTGCTGCAACATCGCCAGGTGGCACTGCTGTTGAGAATAAAAACGGACGTGAACGCACTTTTAACCAGTCAATTAACGGTTGTTTACCGGCCACGTATCCGCCAACAACACCAACTGCTTTAGACAATGTGCCCATTTGGAAGTCGATATCTTTTTCTAATCCAAAATGTTTCACTGTCCCTTTACCTTTACCGGTAACACCCGATCCATGTGCGTCATCTACATACGTAATCAAATCAAATTCTTTCGCAATTTGTACAATTTCTGGTAACTTCGCAATGTCACCATCCATAGAGAATACGCCGTCTGTGATAATCATGACTTTATTATAAAGACCTGATTCTTGTGCAGCTTTAGCTTTTTCTCGTAAATCGTCCATATCAGAATGTTTAAAAGCAATAATTTTCGCCTTAGATAAACGGCAGCCATCAATAATAGATGCATGGTTTAATTGATCCGACAGAATCGCATCATTTTTATCCATTACCGCTGAGATTGCGGCCATGTTGCAATTAAATCCTGATTGATATGAAATTGCTGCATCTGTACCTTTAAACTCAGCAAGTTTTTCTTCTAATTTCACATGTAAATCAAGCGTTCCGTTAATCGAACGAACCGCACCTGCTCCAACTCCGTATTTATCGATTGCTTCTTTGGCAATACGTTTAAGCTCTTCATTTGTTGCAAGGCCTAAATAGTTATTTGAAGATAAATTGATGAGTTCTTTTCCACGGATTTGAATTTTCGCCCCGTTTGGACCTTCAACTGGATCAACCTCATTGTATAAACCTTGATCTTTTAATTCTTGTAAGTTTTCTTGTAAAAATGCATCTAGTACGTTTGACAAATTCATCTTCCTCTCAAGCGGATTTATGTGCCACTTCTCTATCATTGGCTAAACGCTGTTATATAATCTTTTCCATTTTAACATAAGCCATTCATTGAATGAAGAAAAGCGTGATGTGAAAGAGAAGATGAATTGCGGAATGACTTCGGTTTTAGATAGATGAAGTTATCATTTTCTCCTGCACGATTCATGGCGGTGCTTTTGAATTAATATATTTTTTCGTGCATTTTCGCTGGCGGTACTTTCAGCATGAGCTTGCTAGGCGCAACTATACTTATAACGTTGTTGAGTACGATCTATTGTTTTCTTTAACATAGATTTGAATGTCGGAAAAGTGTCTTTCCTAGGTGGAATTGTGTCCTCCTCCAGGCGAATGGACAATAAAGCTACTGGAGTGGACGATAACCTATTGTGAATGGACAGAAACCTTACGTGAGTGGACGGAAATCCATTTTGAATGGACGACAAACAAGGTTGAATGGACAATAACCCATCTGCAAGTTAGAAGGAACTTTTGAACGAACAAAAAGCGGACTCAATTTGAGCCCGCTTTTCATTCGTTCATTAGTTTTTCATTTTATCTTTTGTTGTCTTGCCTTTTTTATCTTGAAATACTACTTCATAAGTGAAATCAACTGGATTTAAATCGCCAGGATTAGCTGCATAAGAAGTAATCATTTTGACATTTCCTTGTGTTAAGAAATTACGGATTTGTAAAGCTTCTGTATCTGTCACGTCGAATGGATCAATTTGCATTACTTTTTGTTCTCCGTTAGTACGTGTCTGAATTAACGATACAGTGAAGTCTACATATTCCCCTTTTAGTTCTGCAAGCGATTTGAAAGCATCTGTTGATGTGCCATCTGCAGAGAATTCACCAAGGTTGATATTTTTTATGAACCACCCATCATCATTGTAACCCCAGTCTGTCAGGTTTCTAAATGATACTAAAACATCTTGACCCGCATACGCTGATAAATCAAATGATTCAGTTGTCCATTCTTCTAAATGACCTGTAAAGCCAGGAACGTTTTCTTTAATCGTTGGATGACCTTCTTCTACTACATCTGAACGAGTATTTTCATTTGATAATGACGTCCATGATTCACCGTTATCTGTTGAAATTTGAGCGACCGCATAATCCCAGCCCTCTTCGATGTCATAGTAATGATCGAATGTTAAAGTAGGGTTTTCAGTCGGTACTTGTGCATTGAAAATTAATGCTTGGTCGGCTTCGTCACCATTGTTTGCATGAAGCACTTGCTCAGAAGAATCTAATGGATTTTCAACGGTTGACCATTGTAACGGAAGGAAATCAACTCCATCAAATTTCAATGAACGTACATTTTTATCGAAGTTAAACTCTTTAAAATCGCCGCCCCATGCTGGAACGCCTTCTTTTTCAAACGTTAATGCTTTTTCGAAATCAATTGTTTTGCCACGTTTATCTCCAGCTGCGTTGATTGGCAATTCACGTAAGCTGATGCTATCAAATTTGTAATCACTGCTTACTTTTGAATCATCTAAAGCAAGTGCTGTCATGAAATTTTGATAAACGTCAGTAAATGTTTTACCTGTTCCCAATGATTCTAGTTGTTGATTAACAGATTCAATCCCTTGAGAACTTCCATCTACCGCTAAGTCACGGATGAATTCTTTGCCAAACTTATCGTACATATATAGTGTGAACAAGTATGTTTGGCCATAATCTGCAATCGTTTCTGGACCTGTTTTAGCTGTTCCATGCTCATCCCAGTTTACTAATGAATTTTCAGGATGATCTAAATAGAAGTTGATTGACCCTTCACCATGACCGTATCCTCCTAAAAATTCAGAGAAAGTAGACATTCCTTCGTTCAACCAAGTTTCTTCAGAGCCATCATTGTCTGCTTGAATTAAATGTTGAAGTTCATGAATCGTTGTCCCAAAGAAAGTAGACTCGAGTCGAGTTTCCCATGAGTTTGTATCAATGGTGACAATATTTCGATCCGTGTAGTTTTCAAGCGTTTGCCAGAAGAAGCCTGCTACAAAGAATGGATAGCTAGGATCATTCCATCCTTCATCTTGTACATTATCTACTAACATAATGATTTTGTCTGAACCTTCATAGTATCCTTCAGGCAATCCAACCATGCCAGGTAGTGGCGACTCGGAACCGTCTAATGCATCTGGTGTTCCGAAGAAATCAGTAGCTACGGGATAAATATTGCCATCAAACTCGTCACGCAATGTATCGACTTGAGCTTGCGTTACAACATCTGCTGGTCTCGGGTTGTTCGGACCATAAGCCAAATCATTCGCTACCCAAATTTCGACGTTATCACCGACACTACGTAATGTGAAATCCTTAAACGATAAATTACGGTCTAAGAACAATTTCGTTCCACCATCAAATGTGAAAGGAGTTTCTTCGGCAGCTTTTTCACTACCGCCTTCCACTTCATCCGCTTGCGCTTTAATGATTCGGTCCGCTTCTTTTTGGAAGCTTTCACTAGTAGATAATTCATTTAAATATTGATCGATATCCACTCGATCGCCGTATTTTGCTGTATTAAAATTTGCGTATGGACTTGCCGCTTCAACTGGAGCTATTGCTGCAGGTGAGAACAGTGATGCAGCCAGTGCACCTGTAGATAGTATTGAAAACAACTTCTTTTTATTCATGTTCATTTCCCCTCTCGACTATTGAATTTTCTGACAATAGTTTTAGAGGTTCAAGTGTAACACTTGTAATAATTCTAAAGAATGAGATTATTTAATCATTTAGATATGGAAGAATTATCTATCTTTTGGAATAGGTTCATCTCGATTTCTTGCCATTTATAGTTATTAACACAGGTGTCTAAAGTCTCTCTTATGGTCTCGTCATCCGTACAATATACTTGTAAATACTCAATTGCATGTACGATAACTTCTCTGTATCGGCCGATTATGCCGTCCACAAGTAGCCCTTCATTTTCATTCAGTTCTCGGAATTTTTTAACATCGTAAATTTCGTCTCCCGAACGTTCAGGCTCGTATTCATGCGGGCTTGTGCTATCAAAAAGAATGGTTTGAAGCTCTGGTAACCATACATAATCGATGCTGTTACGGTCGAGTCCACACCAGCCCCACTGGGTATCAAGACCTAGACTCTCCGCATGTTCTCCAAAACGTTTCATCAATGTTGATTTTCCACTTCCGGGATAACCCTTGATGAATATGCGTCTTTTGACCCCTTTCGTTAATGAGTCAAAATGATCTTTTGGTCCTTCCGGCGTTAACGTTCCCATTAATCGATGGTGACGTTGTGAAGGTTTATTAAATTTAAGTGTAGTGAATGTGTCAGCAAACAAGGCTTCTGCTTGTGTATCAAAACCGTTCCAATCCATACCGTCGACATAGGGAACTTCCCATTCGTCATGGATGTTTTTAGCAGTAGTTAAAGTTTGTAATGCTTTGGCTAGCCACTGTTCACTGTGCAATGTTTTTTCTCGTAAAAATCCACCGTGTTCACGTAACTTTTGTTCGTCATAAGCTTCATAAAACGATATCACATGATGAGTGCTACCATAATATTTCGGTTCAAATGATACTGGATGGGAAGCTTGAATAAATAAAATACGATTACTTTTCACATAGGTAGCCTCAATCACATCAGTGTGCAAAGGATCATAAAACCATTCAATATCGTATCCTCTTTTTACATAGTGGTAGCCAACTTGTTTAAATAAATCGGATAATTTAAATGTAGGTGGGGATTTAATGAAGTATACTTTTCGTGCTTCATTGATCAAATCTGTATAAATATTTTTTTCCCCTTGTCCTGTAAAAGCTCTGCCAAATTGATGCGTTATAGTTCCATTCATATAATCAACCCTTTCAATGTATAGACTGAATCTACTATATGAAAGGGAGAGTTAAAACATGTCTATTAAGGAGTTAAAACCGTTAATTTCGCAATCCAATTCCTTGAAATATTTAACGTGAAATGAACGATATAACCAAGTGTTAATGCAACGATTATTGTTCCAATACCAACTGGACCTCCTAGAAGCCAACCAAGTAAGGCAACCACTATTTCAAGCAAAGTACGGACTCGTTTCACGGTCCAACCAGTTTTTTCTACGAGGATAAGCATGAGTGAGTCACGAGGTCCTGCTCCAATATTTGATGCAATATACATTCCAACACCAAATCCCATTATCCCTACTCCACTAACAAAGAAGATGGTTTGCACAACGGGACTTGATACAACTGGCATTATCCATAGAAATAAATCTGTGAACAAGCCCACTAAAATCATATTTAACCACGTGCCAATAGGCGGCCAACGCTTCGAGTAAAGCGAAGTACCAAGCACGAGTAGTAAGCCGGTTCCAATCGACCACATTCCGATTGTTAATCCAAAATTTTCAAATAAGCCTACATGTAAAACATCCCACGGAGCTATACCTAGTAATTTCCCTCTTATCGTCAAGGCAATTCCCAGTGCTAAGAACATCATTCCACCGATAAAAAAGCTCCAACGTATGTAAAAATTTTTTGTCATGTTAAAAACGCCTTCTTTCCACAAAAAATCCACTCATGCATAGCATGAATGGATTTGAATCCTTTAATTATAGTATATCAGTCCATGTTATTCGTAAATCGAAATTTAGTTCTGTCTTGTTAACGAGTCGAAAACACCGTGTGTACATGACAATAGATCACTTGGTGCTAAATGAATCTGCATGCCGATTTTCCCTGCACTTACAATCATGGTATCTAGCTCTTTTGCGGATTCATCAATAAACGTCGGATACAACTTTTTCATGCCAAGTGGCGAACACCCTCCACGAATATATCCAGTTAGTCCAAGTAGATCTTTTACAGCAAGCATATCAATTTTCTTTTCCCCCGCTGCTTTCGCCGCAGATTTCAAATTCAGTTCTTGGGCAACAGGAACTAAAAAGACAAATACTTTTCCTGGTCCCGCAGTTGCGACAAGTGTCTTAAAAACTTTTTCAACAGGTTGTTGAATTTTTTGCGCCACTGAAACACCATCGACTAGCCCATCAGACACTTCATACTCAAACAATTCATAGCCGATATTTTGTTGATCAAGCAAGCGCACTGCATTCGTTTTTGCTGGTTTTGCCGACTTTGCCATAGACATATCCTCGTTTCATTAGAAAAGTGAAGGCGCATCTGTAGCTCATCATTTGCTAGAAGGACGAGCTACAGGGTCCCGAGAGATGACGCATGAAGCAAGACAAATTTCTATCAAAATTATCTCTAGTCCTTATTCAATAACTTATTCAAAGCCTCAGCCATCGCTGTATTTTCCGGCTCATCTTGTTGTTTCAAGAATTTCTGTACGTCTTTCTTATTAGCTTTTGCACCACCTGAAGATTCACGACGTTTTTCAAAGGCAGATAATTTTTCTCGATGTCCACATTTACAAACAAACAGTTTACCATCACCTTCACCACGCATTTCCAAACGTTTGTGACACACTGGGCAACGTGCATTAGTTTGCATGGACACTGATTTTTTGTAGCCACATTCACGGTCTTGACATACGAGCATTTTCCCACGCTTGCCATTTACTTCAAGTAAATTCTTGCCACATGTCGGACATGTCTTGCCTGTGACATTGTCATGCTTATACTTTTGATCACTTTGTTTAATTTCAGATACAACTGTTTTCGAAAACAGTACCATTTCTTTCATAAATTGCTCTTTCTTCAACGTACCTTTAGCAATTTTCGTTAATTTTTGTTCCCACTCCCCAGTTAAGGAAGGTGACTTCAAATCCTCAGGAACCAATTCTAAAAGCTGTTTCCCTTTAGATGTTGTATGAATATCTTTGCCTTTCTTTTCAATGACAAAGCTATTAAATAACTTTTCGATAATATCCGCACGCGTAGCTACGGTACCAAGTCCACCTGTTTCCACCGCCATTTGGATGATATCTTTTGATTCCCCTGCCATAAATGAAGAGGGATTTTCCATCGCCGCTAACAAGGTTCCTTCGTTAAAACGTGCAGGAGGTTTTGTTTCTCCCTGCGTCATCGTGATGGCACGAATTTCAATCGTGTCTCCTTTTTGAACGGGTGGTAATGTACTTTCTGATGTGTCATCTTTATCTTGTTGATAGACGCGTTTCCAACCTTCATCACGAACAGTCTTTCCTTTTGCAGTGAAGTTTTCACCGTTAACTTCAAGCGTAATGACAGTTTGATCATAGGCATGAGGTGGCAAAAAGACTGCTAAAAATCGTTTGACAATCATGTCATATAATTTACGTTCTTTATCTGATAAATTCTGTAACACTGGCGATTCTTCTGTTGGAATAATCGCATGATGATCGCTAACACGCGCATCATCAATTACACCTTTTTGAGGTTGAATAGTACTTGAACGTAAAATGCTGTTTGTCGCTGCTCGATAAGGCTGCAAATCGACCGCTTTAATTCGATCAATTAACGTCGACTTCATATCACTTGATAAATGCTTCGAGTCTGTACGCGGATAGGTCACCACTTTATGACGCTCGTATAATCCTTGCAAGGTTGATAATGTTTCTTTTGCTGACCAACCAAACAGACGATGCCCTTCTTTTTGAAGTTCCGTCAAATCAAATAATGGAGGAGCAGGCTGTTTCTTTGGTGTCGTTTGAATAGAAGAAATCTTGCCCTCTTTATTAGTGTCTAATTTTTTAAGAACTTGCTCGACTTGTTCTTTATTAAAATTGCTCGTTTGATTGTTTGGACCAAATGACCACGTATAATTCGCTTCATTCGTCAGCGCTTGTAAACCATAAAAAGGTTTAGATGTGAAATCACTAATTTGTTTTTCACGTGTGGCAATCATCGCTAGAGTTGGCGTTTGCACACGTCCAGTCGATAATTGAGCGTTATATTTCACGGTCAATGCACGTGTCGCGTTAATGCCAACCACCCAGTCCGCTTCCGCTCTTGCAACAGCCGCTTCAAATAAATGTTCATAGGCACGTCCGTCTTTTAATTCACGGAAACCTTTTTGAATGGCTTGGTCTGTGACGGAAGATATCCATAATCGCTTAATGGGTTTCTTGGTTTTGGCTTTGTCTAAAATCCAACGAGCGACAAGCTCCCCTTCACGCCCTGCATCGGTTGCAATAATGATTTCATTTACATCGGATCGATTCAGTTGTGCTTTCACGGCGTTAAATTGTTTCATCGTTTGTTTAATTGGTACGAGTTTAAATGGCTGAGGTAATATCGGCAAATCCTCAAGTTTCCATTCTTTAAAGCTGTTATCGTATTGTTCTGGATCAGCATGAGTAACTAAGTGTCCGAGTGCCCATGTCACAATATATTGTGTTCCTTCTAAAAAGCCATTTCCTTTTTTATGACAACCGAGGACGCGAGCAATATCGCGTGCTACGGATGGTTTTTCTGCAAGTACTACTGATTTTGACAAATTGGCCGCCCCTCTCTTCTGTAAGTTCCATTATAACGGAAAGTGAATCGATTCTAAAATGAATCGATGGCATTGCTGTTGTTGGGTGATGTCTTATCAGCGGATTTTTGTTGTCTATCGGCGGTTCTTTGTCGACTATCGGCGGTTAACGGGATTCTATAAGCGCTTGCTTGTCGACTATCAGCGGTTAGCACGATTCTATGAGCGAATCACTCTAAAATCAACTAATTCCCAACAAAAAACCACTTCGCAAGCTCTTCGCGAAGTGGTCCATTAAGATTTTAATGTTTATCGATTGTTACTTTTGATAGATGTGTGCTCATTTCTGCGTACTGCACAAATACTCGTGCTAGTTCACGTAGGCGATCATGCACATCTTCATCAATGATAACGTTGCCTTCTCCAAAATGACTGCTTGTCGTATACACATAGTTCGGTGTTACGAGGCAACGGAAGTAATTTAGGATTGGCTTCAATTGGTTTTCAATAACTAAGTGATGTTGAAACGTCCCACCATTTGCGACAATGGAAACTGGTTTGTAGCGCATGGTACGAGGGTGCAATAAATCAAAAGCGTTTTTCAAGACACCTGGAATGGACCCTTGGAAAATGGGTGTTGCTAACACGTAACCATCCGCTTCTTCAAACTTACGGACAAGGAGGCGCATATCATCGTTGTATTCGCCAAGTGGTCGACCATCCACAAACTGATGTTGAAAATCAGCTAGTTTCATGATTTCCAAATCTAACTCGCTATTTAGTTGTTCAATATATACTTTCACTTGGTCGAGAATCGCCCCTGTTTTAGAGCCAATAATTGTCCCATCTATAAGTAAAATTTTCATCGTCATCCTCCTAAACGCTATCCTCTTCTTATTGTATCAAAAAGAAGAGGATCGCCCTAAGCACACATGCTCTGAAAGACTTAAGTTCATTCTTTAGGCTGAGATTGTTTTGCGCGGTCTGCTTCAATCCGCTCTTGAACTTTCGCTTTTTCCTTTGTTGGTGGGGTCAAACTAACGACTGTATCTCCAGAGCCTGCGAGAACTTCATGATTGGCTGTGTAAAATTCAAGCTTACCATTTTCCTTCATCACATATAAAAGCAACGTGTCTTCTTCACGATCTCGTAAGTATTGGGTATACGAGTATTGATTGGTAATTAAAGTTTTACGAATAATTTGACCTTTTACAACCCGCTCATTCAACTGATAAATGGTCTCTTTTTGATTAAACAATATGCGTCCACCAAGTGATTGGTGGAAATCGTTAGCATCTCCTTGATGTAGTGCTGTCTGAAATAATGATTTACGTCCCAATTCGGGTACGAAGTTCGAGCATACAAGTGCGTTGTAGGAATCTACTTCAGTTGCAGCAATCATCAATGGATAAGGCGTCAAATCAACTTTGTACTCCGTTTGTTCAGAAAGAATTTCTCCCACCTGGGAATTCAATCCTAATTTCCGCGCTTCACTTAAGTGTTCAAAAGAATTGTCCATAATCAGAACTTGATGTTGTAAATCATGAAGCGATTTCGCTAATTCTGTAGTAAATCGATTGCCACCGACTATTAATACGCCTGGGCTTTCAGAGGCCACTAAATTCAATTTTTTCGCTACCCAACTAATTGAAAATCCATGTGCTACCACTGTCGAAAAGGCGAGGGCAAATGTTAAAGCGATTAAAATATCTGCATCTTCATAACCCTTTTCTAACATGACGTTGGCAAAATAACCTGATACCGTTAGCGCCACTATCCCTCTAGGAGCAATCCAACCAATCAATGTCTTTTCCTTATTCGTCAAATCTGTACCGATTGTCGATAACCATATGGATAAAGGACGCACGATAAACAGCATGGCAGCTACAAATATGATAATTCTCCAATCAAGAATTCTCGTTAGCGTTTGAAGATTTAATGAAGCTGTCAGCATGACAAAAATACTTGAAATCAATAACACTGAAATATTTTCTTTAAAATGCCTCATGTCTTTTATCGAAGCAATATGCATATTCGCCATGGTCATTCCCATTGCAGTAACAGCAAGCAAACCCGTTTCATGCATGATTTCATCGGACAACACAAACGTCAATAAGACAACTGCGAAGACCATTGGAGATTTTAAAAATTCAGGTACATTCCCACTTTCAAACATCCAGCCAAGAACTCGACCAGCTGCAAATCCTAACAATGCGGCAAATAAAGATGCAGCAAAGAAAATAAGCAATGCTTTTAGCGTCACTTCATCATTAATAAATTGAATACATTCAAAAGCAAAAACAGCTAAAAGAGCGCCAAATGGATCGACGACAATTCCTTCCCATTTTAAAATAGCGGCTGGTTTCGGCTTAAGTTTTGCTTGTCGAAGTAAAGGAAGAATCACTGTTGGTCCTGTCACAATGAACAATCCACCAATGACAAAGGCGACGGCCCATGACAGTCCAGCTAAATAATGCGCGGCTAGGGACCCCGCAATCCATGCGATAAAAGCACCCAAGGTCACGATTCTAAAAAGAGGTTTGTTAAATCCACGGATTTCTCTGAAATCTAAGTTTAAACTTCCTTCAAAAAGGATGATGGCTACTGCTAGAGAAATAATTGGACCGAATAAATCGCCAAAGCTATCTTGCGGATTAATAAATCCAAGAATCGGACCCACTAACAAACCCGCAATGGACATAAGTACAATCGCTGGCATCCTAAAACGCCAAGCTAACCACTGTGAAGCAATTCCTAAAAAAATGACGAACATTAAATCAAATAAGAGCGAATCGAACATGGAATCACCTCAATACTATTTTGCTACTTATTTCACTTCTTCAATCGTCTCTGATTCATAAATCGCTACTGTTCTAGAAGGTGTTTCTACTGCTTTTTGCATCATGGCAAAAGCCACTTGCTTAGCTTCTATAGCCCGGTATTTCTTCAACGGTCCTATGAAGTAGGATTTTAACACCTTCATAGCCATTGCCCCAAAGCGTTCCCCTAAACGAAATTCTTGTCGCTCCCCTGTCAATAAAGACGGCCTAAATATGGATACATGTGGAAGTTTCAAATCGGAAATTTGTTCCTCCATCTTTCCTTTTATTCGATTGTAATAGACTGATGATTTTGGATTTGCACCCATCGCTGAAATGACAAGCATATGTTGTGCGCCTTGAGCTTGTGCATGTTTCCCCATTTGAACAGGCGCTATTAAATCGACTTGCTCAAAGGCATCTTTAGATCCAGCTTTTTTCATGGTAGACCCTAAACAACAAAAGAAATCATCTACCCCTTCAAAATCATTGGTCGTTACTTGATCTAGATTCTTAATTTTTATTGTTAATTTAGGATTGCTATACGAAATTGCTTGGCGGACAATGATCGTTACTTTTTCGTAAGCTTCGTTTTCACAAAGAAACTTGACGAGATGTGAACCTGTAAGTCCTGTTGCACCTGCCACTAACGCTGTTCTGTTCTCCACGATCATCACTCCCTTCTCAAATCCTAGTTGTTTAAGTTTACCATATGAATGGTCAAATTCTGAACAATTACTCATACAGAGGGCTTACTTCCCATACGTTAAATAGAAGATGAAAGGTGGGAATGAAATGAGCAACCAAATTCAGCAAAAAACCATTTTATTTACGATTGGACGTGCGGGCTATCCTGTCACGAGATGTATACAAATTGCTAAGTTACTAGCATCTCATCGCATTCTATTTGCAGCTCCTGAAAAACAAACAGTAGTTCTTCAAAAGCTGGATCAACAGGGGTTTGCCCCTCTCTCATATGCACGAAAAGCTGATTTGAAGAAGCTCTTGCAAGAATATGAACCTGATGTGGTCATTTCGGATGGTTGTGATACTGATATTGATGAAGGGAAATTACTATCGTCACTGGTTCCAGTTACCCTACACTTTGACGATTTTGGTGAGGGTGGTAAAGCCGCTACACGTGTAGTTCACTCGCTTTACCATGAAGATCGTGAGCCAGTACCTTCTCATTATGTTGTCGGCCCCTCTGCATTTGTCGTTCCAGACGAATTAGAGCCTTATGCAAATTCTGGTTTAAAAACAGCCCCAGCACTTCCTCTCCCTCATGTCGTGGTGACATTTGCAGATGATGATGCAGATAATTTGTCTTATCGTACATTGCGTCATTTATTACATCTACAAATCCCTCTTGCGATTACAGTGGCTCTACATTCAAGTTATCCGCATAGTCGTGATGACTTGAAACTAATGGCTTTAGGACGCAAGCAAACTCGGATTGTTGATTGTGATGACCCGATACAACTTATAAGTGAATCTGATTTAGTCATTTGCGATGCAAGCTATACTCCTTATTTCGTAGCAGTAATTGGCAAGCCTTGTATTGTCGTTGCGGAAGATGAAAAAGAAGCACAACATGCTTTTCCTAAAGAAGCGAATGGCTTTATCTATTTGGGCCTTGGCCGCAAGTTGAAACAATCCCATTTGCAAAACGCCGTAATGGAGACTATTCTTCATCCAAACCGCAGTGTACGAGCAATTAAAAAGCAATTGTCGTTAAAATTGTCTTTGAATAATTCGAATATGCAACGTTTTTTAGAAAAAATCATTCAAGAAGAAGCACGTGAAATCACCAAATAATCCAATCTTGTGGTACAATAGTAGTTAAAAGAGGAGTTTCTCTTATATGACTTCACAAGAAATTCAAGCTCAAATTGCTGAATTAAAAATGGATTATACACGTTTGCAAGGCGACATGGAAAAGTTAGAATCCACTGGTCACCCCGGTATGATTGAACAAGCCGAGCAACGTTTAGGAAATATGGAAGTACAACTCGCAGAACTAAACAAAAAGCTCGCGGCGCTGTAACAGGCCTGCGAGTTTTCTTTATGGAGGAATGGAATCATGGCATTATTAACAGTTGATAATTTAGGTCACACATTTGGTGACCGTACACTATTTAAAGACGTATCATTTCGCTTAATCGAAGGTGAACACGTTGGACTAGTTGGGGCAAACGGCGTTGGGAAATCTACCTTAATGAGCATTATTACTGGAGAAATCATTTATGATTCAGGCAAAGTCGAATGGCTTCCAGGGACTCATTACGGATATTTGGATCAACATACTCGTTTAGAACAAGGTCGTTCAATGCGTGATACTTTAAGCGATGCATTCTTACCGCTTTATAAAAAAGAAGCAGAAATGAATGAAATCACGAGCAAAATGGGTGACGCATCACCAGAAGAATTAGAAGAATTACTCGAGCAAATGGCTGATATTCAAGACGCTTTAGATGCTGGTGATTTTTATACACTTGATATGAAAATCGAAGAAGTAGCCCGTGGTCTTGGCTTAGATGCTGTTGGATTAGAGCGAGAAGTATCTGCTCTTTCAGGTGGTCAACGTACGAAAGTATTACTAGCTAAATTGCTTCTCGAAAAACCAAAAGTATTGCTACTAGATGAGCCTACCAACTATTTAGATGAAGAGCATATTGGGTGGTTAACGAATTATTTGAAAAATTATCCACACGCATTCTTACTTATTTCACATGATACAGAATTCATGAGTGGGATCGTTGATGTTATTTTCCAATTGGAGTTTTCAAAGTTATCTCGATTTACAGCTACTTATGAAAAATTCCTCGAACTTGCTGAAATGAACAAACGTCAGCATGTCGATGCTTATGAGAAGCAACAAGATTTCATTAAGAAGCAGGAAGACTTTATCGCTAAAAACAAAGCGCGTTACTCTACAACAGGTCGTGCCAAGTCTCGTCAGAAGCAACTCGACCGTATAGAGCGCATTGATAAACCTGAAACTGCAGCTAAGCCTCAATTTGGTTTTAAAGAGTCTCGTAGTCCAAGTCGCTATGTAGTTGAAGCAGAAAATTTAGTCATTGGTTATGACAAAGCGTTGTTACCTCCTTTATCGTTTACGATTGAGCGCGGAGAAAAGATTGCCCTTGTCGGTATGAACGGTGTTGGTAAATCTACTTTACTAAAAACGATGCTAGGCAAAGTTCCTGCACTAGGCGGAAGTGTTAGACGTGGAGATTTCTTAACTACCTCTTACTTCGAACAAGAAGTTAAGGCAGACAATGTGACACCTATTGAAGAGATTTGGAAAACGTATCCGAGTATGGAACAAAATCAAGTTCGAGGTGCTTTAGCACGTACTGGCTTGAAAAACGAACATATTTCACGCCCAATGAAAAGCTTAAGTGGTGGTGAGCAAGCCAAAGTTCGTCTTTGTAAATTGATGATGGAAGAAAGTAACTGGATGCTTTTTGATGAGCCGACAAACCATTTAGATATACATGCAAAAGAAGAACTAAAACGTGCCATGTCTGAATATAAAGGCACTATAGTGTTAGTAAGCCATGAACCTGATTTTTATGAAGGCTTAGCAACGAAAGTCTGGAACGTTGAAGATTGGTTCCAAACTGGAGTGCCAGTAGACGATACACAAGAATAGGTAAAAGGAAAAGCCGCTGATGCTCAGCGGCTTTTTTGTGGATTTCTTTAATTTAGGGCTAAGTTAAAAGAGAAGTCGACAAGTTCATTGATTTGACGAATCATATTATCTTTTGGCGCATCTAAATCGTAAATCGGCATAAATGGACTTAGCTTTATAGATTCTTGATTGGAAATCAACGGGACACCACCTGATATTAATGCAAGTATTATACAACAAAAACAAGCAATCTTTTCCTCGACAAATTGAGGGAAGAATTGCTTGTTTAGATTGAAAAGCCGACACATTCTGTTAGGTTTTGAATAGATAAAGGAACCTCACCTTTTTTAGATGAAAGAAAATATATTTACAAGTGATTGTAGTGAAAGGCGGCGACTCCAGCGGGAAAAGCGAGTCCAAGTGAGACCCCGCAGGCGCTTGCGACGAGGAGGCTCACGGACCGCCCGCGGAAAGCGTCCGCCTGAAACGGAAATCACCTGCACCCTTAGCGCAGGGTTTCTCAATATTAATAAGTCGTTACCTTAATGGCTTTTTGGAATGTGTAAATCCATCGTTGCCACCATGTATATTCATCTTGGAACTCTTCTATGTCCAAAGTATACATGGCATCTTCATTGTTCCAAAGACGTTCGAAGTACTCTTCCATTTCTACAGCCAGCTCACTGTCATTCGGTGCAATGACTCGTAGATTAGCCTCAAGGTTATAATCGTCAAGCGTTCGGTCTGTATAATTTCCTGAGCCACTTGAAATAATAGTGTGTTCATCTGTCTGAATCCAAATAGCTTTCGAATGGTACTGTCCGATTACGGCATTGTACCAACGAACATTAATCTTTCCGTTCGAATCTTCCACCAACTCTTGAACCACTGGACGATTCGGCAGGCCGGATTTTTCTTGACCAAATGAATTTTCATTTGGATCTAGTACCATATTAACTTCAACTCCACGATTCGCAGCATCGATTATAGCATTTACAATGTCACGCTTAGCGATGAAGAACATGCCAAGCCAAATCTTATCGCCATCTTTGGTTTCAGCCAAATCAGAAAGCAAAGCATCCAAAATCTTTTTCTCTGTTACATACTGAACTTCGTATTGCCCTTCTACCTCTTCCACTTCTGCTCGGGGAAGTTTAGGTCCACCAGAATATAAGGAAACGGCTTCTTCAGCCTCTAAAATATCGTTTATAACAGGTCCTGTTAATTTCAATGCAATATTCCCGTGGAAACCACTCGCATCGTGTGGATTTGATGAGGTCACCATGGCTTCTTTTTCCGTCACTATTGCTTTTCGATGATTTGCTTTTATGTTTAGTAATGTCATATACGAAGCGATTGTCATTTTAGGCGCTTCGCTTGCTGTAGCATTTGCAATCCAACCTTCTCCACCGATATCAAACCATTGAAAAAGCGTTCGGTATATACCAGAATATATTGGTGTGGAATCTCTCAAGGAGTCCAAGTCAGTATAGACAATTTCAACTCCAGCATCTCGCATTTTTTTAAACCATTCATTTTCAAATGAACCGTATCCACGATTAAGCGGATCGGTAATAAAAACTACGGGCATGTCAGGATTTTCTTTCTTCTTATCTGCTAATTTTGTGGATAAAGTGTCCGCAATTTTAGGGAAATCCTCTTTTTCATCGTAATAACCGTCTAATAAGAAAAAGTCGACAACAACAAAGTCCTCTGCCTCTTCAATCATGGTATATACGGCATCAAAAATGTTGTTTTCATGGACCATTCCCTTGCCTTCTTTATCTTGTGAATACGTCAAATCCGTAATCATTTCTATCGTTTCTGTTTTATGTAATTTGCCTTCATATGAAACGCCTTTTGGTAGTGGCTTAAATGTATGCCACATGATAGCAGCTATATAAATAAGTGCAAAGATCCCTAAAGAAGCTATGATAATACGTTTTTTCTTGCTCCAGTTATTGCGAGGCTTGTTGGCCATACGCTTTTCCCCCTTGTGAATACCCCTGTTTTATCTCCGTATTCCCTTGTTTCTAAATGCACAAACCGTATTAGATGGTGTATTGAAAAAATTTATTGAAGTTGAGGTATCTATTTAAATTATAACTAGATTCGTCATAATAGGTTATCTCTTCTTTTATAGTTTTCAGACGTGAACCGATATTTTTCAGACGTCGATGCCCTTTTTTCAGACGTCATAAGCATTTTTTCAGACGTGAATGCCAAAAAGTCCGACTGAGCCTCCGCTCACCTTATAAATTCAAAAAATCACAGTCGCAAGGACTGTGATTTCATTATGCTGGTAGATATTCAACAGCAGCTGTATCTGCTATCATCATTTCTTTTAAACGTTGTTTCGCTCTAAAGAGACGAGACTTAACCGTTCCAATGGATACTTTCATCAAATCGGCAATTTCAATAAGTGAGTATTGGTATACATAGAAATATAAGACCGTCGTTTTATAAATGCCATCAAGCTCTGCAATTTTCAGTTGCACCATTTGAGATAAATCGTCTTTTTCCAAAATATCTTCGGCAGTTAGTGAATCACTTGGAAATAAATCAAGCACTGGAACATCTAATTGATCAGGTTGATTTAATATGTGTTTGCTACGACGAACCGTTTTGCGATAGCGATCGCGAAATGTGTTCATACAAATCGTTGTTAACCAAGCTTTTAAATGATCCACATCTTTCACGTATGCTTCGTAACGCACTACTTTCATCCAAACTTCTTGCATTAAATCTTCTGCTTCCGTTTGGTTGCGTGTCAATTTTAAACATAAGTGATATATATAACGATGATATTCCTCGTACACTTGCTCTATTTGTCCGTTCATCCGAAATGTCCTCCGTTCGATTCTTGCTGATGCTTTTATTTTGCCAAAAACGAACCTTACGCTCTATCGTATTCACTTTCAAATTAATTACAAACGTGTAAGAAAGAAAAGTGTAACAGGGGGAGTAAGGGTGACACCGGCGCTAGAAGACAGGAATCGGAACATGAGTGAAAGGCATTAAAACTTCAACAAAAGTGATTATATCAAAACGAACGGGAATAAACGCCCCTCCCTTTAAGCAATCACTAACCTATTATTTATTCTATTTGTAGAACTCTTAAGACAGAAAAAAAGTGCTGATGACTATTCGTCATTCAGCACTTCTTCGTTTTCTTTTATGGTAATAGTTAATTGTAAGATGCGATTGCGGTCCATTTCATTTACTTCAAAATGAAGTTTTTCATAACTGAACTGCTCACCCGTTTCCGGCATATGTCCTAATTGTTGGAGAACAAATCCGCCAATTGTATCGTGATCATTTGGAATTTTAACTTTGAACATTTCGTTTACGTCTTCAATTTCTAGTCGACCATGACAAATGAGACGATTTTCAGTCATTTCATAAACTAAAATATCTTCATCTTCATCAGATTCATCTTCTATTTCTTGGCCAATCATTTCTTCAATAATATCTTCATGCGTTACAATTCCAAGTGTACCACCATATTCATCGAGGACAATTGCCATATGTTTTTTCTTAGTAAGCATTTGTTTAAATACTTTCTCAACACTAACAGATTGGACGACGAACAATGGGTCTTTGTCTATTAAATCATGCATATCCATCGTTGGATCCATTGACCATTCGATAAATGTTTTCGAATAAAACATACCGACAATATGGTCCATACTATCTTCATATACCGGGTAGCGCGTGTAATAATGTTCTAAAATAATATCGCGTACTTCATCATATGTAGCGTTAGTTGGAATACCGACTATTTCTGTACGGTGCGTTTCCAATACATCTTCTACGTCTTTATGCGGGAAATCTAAAACGCCTTTAAGTCGTTCAGACTCATCTTCTTTGAAGGTTCCTTCTGTTGATGCGATATCTACCATCGAACGCAGCTCTTCTTTAGTTAATGTTGCTTCCTTTACGGCACCTTTTGAAATAATGCGAATGAAGATATTTGTGAATTTCGCAATTAAGAAAGTAAGAGGACGTAAAAGTTGAACAAGAACTGAAATGATTGGTGCCACGATGTACGCTATTTTATCTGCAAACGTCACTGCGATTGTTTTTGGCAATACCTCACCAAAGATGATGATGATAATTGTCAAACCAGCCGTTGCTAGGGCAATATCCCAATCATATTTTAATGCGATTAGTGTCAATAATGTAGGCATGGCTATATTAACAATATTGTTTCCGATTAAAATTGTCGTAATCATGCGGTCCGGTTTCGCGATTAACATGAGAAGTTTTTGTGCCATCCTCTCTCCTTGTTCCGCGCGAAGCTGGACCTTCATCCTATTTACTGCAGTTAGTGCCGTTTCACTGCCTGAAAAGAAAGACGACAAGACTAAACTAATGGCCAAAGCTATAAATTCCATTAACGGTGTTTCCTCCTATATGAGTCAAAAAAAATCCGCTCAATTTCTAGTATTCATATCATACCATATTCCGAATTTACCTGTCCCTTTTGCCACTCTACAAAGTTTTAATAGATTTGTGCTATACTATTTCCATTCACGAAATTTTGCGAAAAGAGGGATTCGATGAGCCATTTACAAGCACTAAATAGTTATTTTGAATTGAACCGCGAAGAACATTTAAATGAATTAAAACAATTTTTGCGCATCCCAAGTGTCAGTGCATTATCTGATCATAAAACAGATATGTTAACTGCTGCTGAGTGGTTAGCTGCCTCATTGAAAAAAGCTGGTTTAGAAAATGTATCTATAGATGAAACGAAAGGTCATCCCGTTGTGTATGCAGATTGGTTGCATGCTGAAGGAAAGCCAACCATTTTAGTTTATGGTCATTACGACGTTCAACCAGTGGATCCCTTAAATTTATGGGAATCAGAGCCGTTTAATCCTCAAGTCCGCGACAACAAATTATTTGCACGCGGTGCCAGTGATGATAAAGGACAAGTTTACATGCATGTAAAAGCAATTGAGGCTTTATTCAAAACTGAAGGTTCTTTACCTGTTAATGTGAAATTCTGTATTGAAGGCGAAGAGGAAATTGGAAGTCCAAACTTGCCTGAGTATGTATTGGCTAATACTGAAAAACTTGCAGCTGATATCATTGTCATTTCAGATACGGGTATGCAAGGTCCAGGGAAACCTGCTGTATGTTATGGATTACGCGGTTTAGCTGGTGTTCAAATTCAAGTAAAAGGTGCGAAAAGCGACCTTCACTCTGGATTGTACGGCGGCGGTGTTCAAAACGCTATTCATGCTTTAGTAGAAGTACTTAATTCATTCCGTGATGCAGAAGGTACGATTCAAGTTGAAGGTTTCTATGACAATGTTCTTCCAGTTACAGAAGAAGAACGTGCTGCCTATGTTGCACTTGAATTTGACGAAGAAGCATTGAAAAGAGAATTAGGTGTAGAAGAGTTATTTGGTGAAAAAGGTTATACACATTTAGAGCGTACTTGGGTTCGTCCAACTTTAGAAGTTAACGGAGTTTTCGGTGGTTTCTCTGGTGAAGGGATTAAAACGGTACTCCCTGCTGATGCTGGCGCCAAAATCACGTGTCGCTTAGTTCCAAATCAAGATCCTGATGAAATCGTAGAGAAATTAAAAGCACATATTGAAAAACATAAACCAGTTGGGGTTTCAGTAGAAGTCACTGAGTTTGATAAAGGAAAACCATTTATTACGCCTTTCGATCATCCAGCTATTCAAGCAGCAGGTCGTTCATACGAAAAAGTATATAATGTACCTACTTCTTATGTACGCGGTGGCGGCTCTATTCCAATCGTGGCAGCATTTGATGAAATTTTAGGACTGCCTGTTGTCCTTATGGGCTTCGGATTAGCTTCGGAGAATTTCCATGCACCAAACGAGCATTTCCATTTAGAGAATTTTGACCAAGGTCTTCGAGTTATAGGCGATTACTATTATGAAATCGCTAAGTTTGCTCCACAAGATTTGAAGAAGTAAGTTTTAATTCGGACCTTTCTTTACAGAATGATAAGACTGAGTGATATTTTCTTAACTGTTGCAAATAGGTTTTCAGTGCGCTTTGGACGTTTCCTCTGCTGCACTATAAGCTAAAGATTAAAGAGTTGGGCTTGTGACTTCGTCACTTGCCCAACTCTGTTTTTTTAGATCATTCTGCGGCGGGGATTCGTCCTTCGCTCCCTTATAACCTGAACGCGCATAGTTAAGTTCGTTTGGTTTACTAAAGAATAGACACTATCTTTATGTAGATATTCGACCGAAAATGATATTTCGGTCTCTTCCTTCATACTTTATTTCAGACCAATCTTTTTCTAATCTAAGGCAGATAGGTTTTCAGTGCGCTTCAGACGAATTCTCTGCTGCACTATAATCTTGAGAACAAAGAATTGGGCTTGTGACTGCGTCACTCGCCCAACTTTCTTTTTTCAGATCATTCTGCGGCGGGGATTCGTCCTTCGCTCCCTGAAAACCTGGACGCGCCTAGTTAAGTTCGTTTGGTTTACTAAAGAATAGACACTATCTTTATGTAGATATTCGACCGAAAATGATATTTTGGTCTCTTCCTGCTTACTTTATTTCAGACCATTCTCCTTTCTAATCTAAGGCAAATAGGTTTTCAGTGCGCTTCAGACGAACTCTCTGCTGCACTATAAGCTAGAGAAAAAATAAAGGCGTGCTAGCCATAGCCACAAATGTTTTTTATTTGTGGCTCTGGCTACCAACCTGGGGTAGTTCTTTAAATTGAGCGGACGCTAATCTCTCGCAGAACATTTCCTCAGAGGAAGAGCCACAATTGTCTTTCAAATTGTGGCTCTCATCAACACGAATCAATCTAGCGGACTCGTTAAAGAAAGAACTCTCCAAAATATAGAAATGCAAAAGTAGCCGAAATTGCATCTTCGGCTGCTTGGATTGCTGAAAAAAGTGACGATTCTTTAGTAAACCAAATTCAACAAACCATTTGCTCCCAGGTTGTAAGGGAGCGACGAAAGCATCCGAGCCGCAAGATTATCTGTAAAATTACAATGTGGATGTGACGATGTCACATCCACATTGTACTCATTCTCTAGATAATAGTGCAGCATGGATTGCTTTCCAAAGCTCACCGGAAACCTGAGTGATAAACTGGCTTGCCTAATAAGTAAAAAATCCCGACGCTCGCATAAGTGCGATGAGTCGGGATTTTTTTATTTTGAACCGAAGAAAGTAACGAATTCTTCGACAGATTTGCGAGGTTTGGCTTTTGGCATTTCGTCAAAATAACCGAATTGTAGCATGCTAATAATTCGTTCAGCTTTTTTTACGCCTAGAGCTTCACGGAATTTCGGTGCATCTAAAAATGGAGGTGTTTTCCAACAAGCTCCAATACCTAAGTCCCAAGCTAATAATTGCGCATTTTGGATGTAACTACTTGCCGCAGCAAAATCTTCTAATCGTTCTTTTTGACGTACATCTTCAGAAACGACCACAAATGCATAAGCTCCAGGAGTTACAAATTTTTTCATTTGCTTGGCTAAATCGTCTTCAGAAAGGTCTTTCCACTTTGCTACGCCAAATTCGCGTAACACCGTATGTAGTTCAGTCAATTCTCTACCACAAGCAACAACTAATCTCCATGGTTCACGGTTTCCGTGGTTTGGTGCCCATTTTGCATCTTCCAAAACTGTCATTAATGTGTCGCGTTCTACAGGTTGTCCATTAAATACTTTGACTGAGCGGCGTTGTAGTATTGCATCGCGTACTGATAAAGATTGTTCATTCATGTGTAAGTTCTCCTTTTCGCTAACAAGTTAAAACCAAATGTGTGCAACTGCACCTAAAATGATTATGTGGAAAATTTGATCGACCATAATACTAAGCCATTTTGACTCCGAACCTTTTGTCTGCATGATCTGTTTTACCCACCAGGCAACAAATACGCGTCGATCTAAGAATATATGACTTACGAATAAGAGTGCTATTGCCCCTATCGACAATAAACCATAGCCAAAGAAAACTACGGCAGTTACGGAAATGGTATAAACGACGCAATGTACGACTAAAGGTAGCCATTTGGTTGCCTTGAACATCGCCATCCAACTCGTTTGAAACAAGAAATCGCCTATTAAATGGCCTATGAGCAAATAACTAAATACCGTCATTCCAAGCTCCTCCAAATCGATGAAAAAACAGTCCAGGCGTCGCTTATCTAAACTATTAGATTCGTTTAACCTATGGTAATATTATCATACCAACAATTTCCTTAAAAAAACAACCATCGCTTCTAGCTAGGAAGGATTTTCGATATGTTTAAAAATGATCCAATACCCTCTTTTCATCCTCAAAACGAGCTGCAGTCAGAAGAATTACTTGCGGTCATTTTTGAATATATGGGGAAAATCACAGCAGAAACTGATTTAGATAAGTTACTAATGATTTTAGCCGACTTAGGAAAAAGTCTTGTCCTTGCAGATCGCTGCACGGTTTGGCTACACAATCCAGAAACTCATCAACTATGGACTATTGTAGCACATGGGATTGAACGAGTAATTATTCCTGAGAAAAGTGGGTTCATAGGTCATAGTTTTTCTACCGGCGAATCAATTATTGTAAATGATGCATATGAAGATGTACGTTTTAATGAAGCAATCGACCGCTCCACTGGCTATCGGACAAAATCTGTCTTATGCATTCCTTTTCGAAACTCTGAAGGGATTGTCATCGGAGCTTTTCAAGCAATCAATAAAATGACCGTTAGTGAAATATTTACAGAACGGGATAAGGAAGTCTTAACATTAGCAGCTTCTTACTCTGGTAAGTCATTAGAATCTTCCATCTTACGCAATGAACTCATTGAAACCCAAAGAGAAATGATTGAGACCATGGGTGAAATCGGGGAAAGTCGTTCACAAGAAACAGGTCATCATGTAAAACGTGTTGCAAAATATTCTTATGAATTAGCGAAGTTAGCTGGTTTATCCGAGTCCCAGTGTCGTTTGTTAAAACTCGCTTCCCCTATGCACGACATTGGAAAAGTAGCGATTCCAGATACGATTTTATTAAAACCTGGTCCATTATCTAAAGAAGAATTTGATTTGATGAAAACGCACACATCTATTGGTTACCATGTGTTCAAACATTCAAGCCGCCAATTGTTACGTACAGCAGCGATTATTGCACATGAACATCATGAAAAATGGGATGGAACTGGTTACCCGAATGGTCTAAAAGAACAAGAGATTCATATCTTTGGACGCATTACTGCCATTGCCGATGTTTTTGATGCTTTATCAAGTGAACGTGTGTATAAGAAGGCATGGTCCATGGAAGATATCATGACCTTCCTATTGGAACAACGAGGGAAGCATTTTGATCCGTCTCTAATCGATTTATTCTACCAAAATATCGATACATTTATTGATATCCGCCTTAAATATACGTAATAGAGATTGGAGCCTGCTTATGAACAAGAATGTCATCTTTCACGAAGAACGCGAATTCGACTTATCGATTGCAGACTTGTGGACTCTTCTATCCGATACGAACCATTTAAATGAATACATTGGGCTGTTCCCTGTCCAGTTTTCGAACTACTCATACGATAACGAAGTGTTACATCGGAAAGCGGAAGCAAAAGCATTAGGTCTCGTAAAAACGGCTTGGACTGAGCACACGTTCGAGTGGGTTAAATTTTCGCATTACGTCATAGAGAGAACTTATTCAATCGGACCTGTTGCACGTGCTTTATGGACGGTCAGTTTACAACGAGTCAGTGACACTCGAACACGTCTTATCCTAGATTCAGATTTCACCATTCGAAATATTCTTGGAAAGATCGCATTAAAGATGATAATTATTCCTCAACTCCGCCGCATTTTTCCTTACACTTTATCGTACAAAGAAAATACATCAGCGGACGATCCTAGACCTCAGAAAAAGCAGTCAATATCCGTAAATACAGAGCGTATGACGATATTGCTAGAAAGACTTCGCAACACTTTTTCGAATGAACAAATGATACATAGTTTAGTACATATGATAACTGCACATAACGACGATGAAGTGAGTCATATTAAGCCTTTAAAATGGGCGTATGAGCGTGGCTACGCGAAACTTGAAACGATAGAAATGTTTTTACTAGCGACTAAGGCAGGTTTACTTAATCAACAATGGAGTTTAATGTGTCCAAACTGTCGTGTCTCTAAAGAACAAACTACTTCGTTGAGACAATTGAGCAACTCGGTCCATTGTGATTTGTGTGGAGTGGATTACGAAGTGAATTTCGATCGCTACGTTGAAATGCGATTCATCATTAATCCATCCATTCGAAAAACAGATGAACAACTATTTTGTCTGAATGGCCCAATGAACTCCCCACATGTTGTCGCACAGACTCGCATTCCGCCTGGCGAAAGCCGCACGATGAACGTGAAAAATTGGCCGCAAGAGTTGCGTTTGCGAGTAGTAAAGTTTAATCACAGTGTTGACATTAATCGTGAAGATTCCGAAGTTAAGGATAGCCTTACGTATACAGAATCAGGATTTACTACAGACGTGATTCGTACGCAAGATGAGATCCTCATTGATAATCATGCGAACTATGAAATTGTGGTTGCCCTAGAAGAAACGGAATGGGATTCATTTGCGTTAACCGCTCGTGAAGTAACGTCCCTCCAACTGTTCCGTGATTTATTTGCAACGGAAGTATTGTCTCCTGATCAACAAATTGGCGTTGGTGAAATGACGATTTTATTTACGGATTTAAAAGGGTCTACGAAATTATATGAAGCCATTGGTGACGCACTTGCCTATTCGGATGTGAAAAAGCACTTTGATTACTTGAAAAAACATATTCAATCTAATCACGGCACAATTATCAAAACGATAGGCGACTCTGTTATGGCTGGCTTTTACCAAGATACTTTGGCTCTAAAAGCAGCGCACGCAATTCAAGCTCAAGTACATGAGTTAAATGCAAACTTGTCACAACCTGTTTCTATCAAAGTTGGCTTTTACAGCGGTCCAGTAATCGCGGTGAATGCCAACGATTTACTCGATTACTTTGGGCGTACAGTGAATATGGCTGCTCGCATTCAAAACCAAAGTGTTGGTGATGATTTAGTATTAAGTCAACAAGGATTTGAGGATTTATTACGGAATTCCGAGTCAGAAACATTACTTGCCCAGTATTCAACTGATTACTTTGAAGCTTCCCTTCAAGGAATTGACGGCGCGTTTCGTTTAGTGCGATTAAAACAGAACTAATTGGTGGCCTACGACGAAAAATCGTAGGCTTTTTTATTGGCATGAAATGATTCTCCTGAGCGAATAGAGATATCGTCGTAACTTTTCATGTTATTGTCGCAACTTTATTGGTTATCGTCGCAACTTTTCACGTTATTGTCGCAACTTTAACTGTTATTGTCGCAACTATCCAATTTCCTCCTAATTATATTTGGTTATTCCCCTAATGCTTCCTTTCCTTCATAATAGAAAGAAAGTATGAACTGGGGGTATCGCATGATTGTTTATTTCATCGCGTCCTTTTTACTCGGCAATGTCCTAACAGCTTGGTGGGTTGGGAAATTATATAAAACTGATTTACGCGATCATCGTAGTGGTAACTTAGGTGCTCGTAATGCAGGAGCGGTGATTGGAAAAGGTGCATTCCTACTGACATTTTTGGGTGATGCTCTAAAGGGAGTCATCGTTATTCTTGCAGGACGCTATTTCGGCTATCCAGAATGGGCAGTTGCACTTGGTGGTCTACTCGTAATTTGTGGTCATATGTTTCCAATCTGGTTAAAAGGTAGAGGCGGTAAAGGGATCGCGACTTTTGTAGGGATTGGACTGACATTTAATCTACTATTTGCGATTGCTTTCAGTGTTGCGTTTTTCCTTGTTATTCCATTCATTCGAAGTGCCACACTCAGCATGATTTTCGCTTATTTAGCGTATATTGGATCAGTGTTCTATTTTAATGAAGTTCAACGTGCATGGCCCATTATTGTTGCGATTATATTAATTATGTATCGACACCGTTTTGACTTCCAACAATCCTTTGGTGAACAAAAATGGAAACGCTCTTAACATTATTATTGGAATAGCTTTATTTCTTTTAAAACCTAAGACCATCGCGATATAATACTTTTGATGGTATAATATTAAATAATCAAAATTCTTAAATAAAGATAGGGTGTTAAGTTGATGACAAAGAAACCAATTGCTTGGGTAGTTGATAGTACCGCTTATGTTAGTGATATTCTTGCTGCCCACCCTGATGTACATGTTGTACCATTAGCCATTCATTTTGGACAAGAACAATACGCGGATGGAGTCGATTTAACATCCGAACAACTTTACGATCGTATTCGTAATGCCGATGAATTCCCAAAAACGTCACAACCAGCTGCAGGTGAATTTGCCAAACTGTACGAAAAAATCAGCGAAGATTACGAAGCGATTTTAGCCGTACATGTTTCTTCAAAATTAAGCGGAACTATGTCTTCATCTAAATCAGGTGCAGAAATTGCTGAAGTTCAAATGGAATGTGTGGACTCACTTGCTTTATCATCTGGGATTACAAAACTTGTAGAGCGTGGACTTTTCCTACAGGATCGTGGCATGAATTTGCAAGAAATTGCAGAAAAACTGCGTGGCGAAGTGAAAAACTTACGAAACTACATCCTAATCGGCAATTTAAACCAGCTATATAAAGGCGGACGCATGAGTGGCGTTCAATTTTTCTTAGGAAGCTTATTGCAAGTTAAGCCAATTATTCATTTAAATGAAATTGGCGAATTAAAAGCACTTGATAAAGTACGTTCTCAAAAGAAAGCACTTAACTATTTAGTTGATAAAGCCGTTGATGCTTACGAAAAAGACGGCGTTCGTTCAATTGATCTTATGCAAGGTAATGTGTTGGCTCAAGCGGAAGAATTGAAAAACTTAATTCAAGCAAAAGTACCAAATCTAGAAGTACGCGTCGGTGAAATCAGCTCTGTTCTTGCTGTCCATGCTGGCGAGGGCACAATCGCAGCAATGTGGCATGTACCTGCAGAAGACTAATTTTTAACGTTTTTATTATAAAAACAAGTGAAACCCTTGGTAACCCAAGGGTTTTTTCATGTAAATGAATCTTTAATGTGGAAGAAAATATACCTTGTTTCATCTAAAAAAGCTGGAGATGACGTATATCGCCAATCTCTTTGCCGACTACTAGCTGTATGCGCATTTACTAGCGGTTCCCTCCCGTTAAACCCCGTTACAATTGTGGTATGGTCAAAACGGCCATCATTTTGAAAATCATAGCTAATGACATCTCCTAATTGCAGATCACTGGCATTCGCTACTTTAGTAGCTTGCAAACCAACCGTTGACGTATCCAAGTACCAACGAAGTGAGTGTGAGGTGCTCCAACTAAAACTCCAAGTACCTCCGCCTATCCACCACCCTTTATCACGTGTGGGATAGCCGCGCATAGGTGCTCCCCCTGCCCTTAAGCACTGCGAGATATAATTCGTGCAATCATCGTCAAAGATCGGATACGCAGGATTATTTGAATTCCACCATGTATTTGCATATTGAACAGCTGCCTGGCGATTGTACATGTAAATTCCCCCTCAAGAGAGATTATGTAACAATCGAATGAATTAGAAGAATGGATTGTCTGTTAGTGAGTAGGAGTGTATTTGGTGTATTAATGTGAGGGGTATGGATTCGTAATTACTGTCTACTCCATTCCGTTAATCCTTCTATATGGCATCTGAGTTAGCTTGATCGCACGTACTGTGCTAGACAGGTTGACGGTCATCATTCCCACCGTTAACAATGAAATGGTTGCTAAAATGGTAAAAATTTTGCATATCGGCTTCCCTCCTGAATTCTTTATAAACAAAAAACCACTCATAAAAAAAACATGAGTGGTACATGATAAAATTCGAATTATTAATTTGGCAACAGTAATTCATAAAATGAGTAGAACGAATTCATAACTATACCTATACTGCTACTGATAAATGGCAGTATGGTGAAATCACCAATTGGCGTTAACATCACCACTAAAAATATTATGGAACCGTACGTTTCTAAAGGCACAAGTTTCATCTGGATGTTTGTTGGAAACAAGCTGGATACAATGCGGTAGCCGTCTAACGGTGGAAGCGGTAATAAATTAAAGACGCCTAGTACTACATTAAGAGTCACAAAGATGTTAAGAAATGCTTCAAACGATTGGTTTACTGGAATAAAATAAAAAATACTAAATCCGATAAAGGCTAAAACAAAGTTGCTAAGAGGTCCAACTAAACTAACGATGATGGATTGGACACGTCTGGTTGCAAAGTATGTACTATTGACTGGTACGGGTTTAGCCCAACCAATTCCTGCGATAAATATTAATAGGGTTCCGAATACATCCAAGTGCTTAAGCAGATTCAGCGTAACACGTCCTGCATTCTTTGCTGTGTCATCCCCGAAAACTGAAGCCATCCACGCATGCATAAATTCATGAAGCGTAAAGGCAATAACCAATGTAATTAATACATTTGGAATTTCTGATAATGAAAATGCTAAAAATTCTATTCTCCCCGCCTGCCTTCAACCTTTTTATAATGAAGCCTTGCCTCACGTATTCTACAAAGCTCTTCTTGAATCTAATGTACCATGTTACGAGATGGGTTTCACCAACATTTCTTCTATTAATTAGTTCTATACCAACTATCTTACTCTATTACATAAGTGGTTATTCAAGATCAACTCTAATCAAGATTATACTGACTACATAATTCAATATGGCTTGAAAGATCCTATTATATGAAGCGAAGAAGGGTTACTTGAACAAGCAATTTTAAATGTTATTCAAAATGGCATTGACTCAATGTTTGCAGACGGAACTCTGCATTACTATTAGACCGGACGGCGATTGGATTGCACTGAATGGTATTGATTATGGGGTCGGAATTCCGGAGGACCATTTTCAGAAGTTGGGCGAGCCATTCTATTCAAACAACGACAAAGGGTTTGGGCTCGGCTTGATGCTTACGTATAAAATTATTGAACGACAACACGGGAAAATATCCATCCCATCCAAAGTAAAGTTGGATTGGGCACACAGGTAACCATATCGTTTCCCTTTTCAATCAGATAGTATCAAGTGAATTGGAATGGTTTTACTACAATACAGCAAAAAAAGCATTCACAATCTGTGAGTGCCTCTTTTACTCATAATATTGTTCAATATACTTTACTTCTTCTTCATAGCTAAGAATGCCTGTTGCTCTTCCAATCGTACCACCTTGGCTTTCCCAAATTTGATTGTGTTCAAGGTCTATTTGTGAGAAATCATTTTCCGACCAACGAGTAAGAATCCCCATATATAAACGCGCATTTTTATAATCATTCTTATTGGTTTCAATTACGTCCATTAATCTTGCCACTCGTTCTGTAGTTAAAGGCAGCAACCCCCACTTTTCATCCGCTTCAATTTTTTGATGAGACATAGCATGAATGGCGGTAGCTACTTGAGAATCTTTCATAGTGAAAGGAAATTCCTCTTCAACTGGTATCTTCTTCCCTTCATCTACAATTATAATTTTCCCACCATCTTCAGTTGCTTTTTCTGTAATTGTTCCGTCTTTTTTAATGATAGGACGGTTTTCCCCATACATACTAAAACCAATATAGCCAATTAACGCTAAAACAGTGACACTTAAAACGATTTTTTGAAGTCTTGTGAATTTGAATTTTGTTTTAGTTTCTTTCATATTTCACTCCAATTAAAAATTTAATCCACCACTTAGAATAAAACTCGTTATGAATAGACGATTAGGACTATAAAAAAATCTGAAAAATAAGATGTAATCTTCATATTAATGTAAGTAACTTACATTGAAAAGGAATTGTTTTGAATTCAGCATAAATTGACAATATGTCTGCTAGTTCGACATAAAACAAAAAGCACCTATTTAATCACAAAGATTAAGTAGGTGCTAACGTCTCTGAATTCTAGATTTGCTCTAAATATTGGCGCGGTGTCCCATAGTAATAAATCTGACGATATTGTGGATAAACTGATTCATAATATATAAATATGGGGGCATCAAGCAAGTCGGGATAGTTATCGTAAAATGGTAGGTCTCCATATACAATTCCTTTTAGTGCAGTTTCCATTTCTTTTTTGAATATGTTAAAACGAATGCCTGAAACACTTTCACCGAACTCTCCTCCATCTATATATGCCTTTCCTACTAAATTTAAACGACCATGCTTATCTTTTTTCCATTTCGCCAGCACTTCATCCCGCATTTTCCAGTTAACAGCCTCATAATTGTACACATATCCAATATCTAAAAATAATTCAGCAGTAATATCAGAATGAGTGAGCGTATATTTCCTTCCTTCTATTGGTTGTTCGGAAGTAGCAGGCGGCATGAGTTTCACTGATAATTTCTGTGGATTAAAGTCAGACATTTAATTCTCCCCGCAAGCAAAAGTGATGCTTCGAGAACGTCAAAAGCTTAAATGCGTTTGGATCAAGATTGATTAACCTATATATGTTTCTTAGGTGTTCGTTCAAATGAGTCTCCCTTTCTTCAATTCATATGAATTACAATATGTAGACCACTAACAATATGACTGGGTTGATAGCAATAAAGAATACTTGAGAATTCCGGATATATTAAACTGCTATGAAAATAAGGTCATATTTTTTGGTTGAAAAACTAAAAAAATAAACCACTCATTAATTGATATGAGTGGTTTATTACTATAATGGAGTAGCTCGGCATCTAACCGACGACCTTCACACTTCCAGCTGTGCAATTGTTTACTTGGTTTGAAGTAAATGTGGGTCTACTATATTATTCGCTTGGCATTGTAGATATATATTTTTTCACTACTTCATAAACATATTCCTGACATGCGGTTGCCGTATCTGGGTTGTATTGACCACCATTTGTTTTGTTATTAGATAGCACTCTAATCCCCAAAAATGGTACATCGTATGCTTTAGCAATTTGTGCTGCCGCTGCACCCTCCATTTCTTCAACAGATGTGCCATATTTCGTGTGGAACCATTTGATTCTATCCACTTCATTATTCCAAACGTCTGCAGAACCTATTGTACCCTCGACAATTTTACCCTCAGTATATTTGTCTTTAACTGCATTTGCAGCTGCGAGTAATTCCTTATCTCCCTCGTAGAAACGAGCTTTTTCAGCATTAGGATCTTCTCCTGCACTTCCTTCAGAAGCCATCAAATCCATAGGTTTCCAGGTAGTAGGATCAATGCCTTCGCCTTCGCCCTTATCTCCTGTTTTTAAAGCTCCCAAGTTTGTCGTTCTTTTTCCTAAAACAATATCAAATACGTTTAAATCTGGATCATGCCCACCTGATGTTCCTTGATTGATGATTGCTATAGGGTTATATTTTTCAATCGCCACTGCTGTAGCAGCTGCTGTATTTTCCATTCCCTTACCTGTTTTTGCAACAATTACAGGATAGTTGTCTAAAGTTCCTATGTAAAATACAAAATCCCCAGATTGTTCTTCTTTCACATTTTCTAACTTCTCAGCAAATTTTTCAGCTTCTATTGGCATTGGACCTTGAATCATAATTGGTCTTTGAGTATTCTCTTGAACAGTATCCTTTTCTGATGTTGAAGTACAACCTGCTAATACCGATACAAACAGTAAAGCAATAATTCCTAATAAAGCGGATTTTTTCATCCTATTGTTTTTCATTAATAATCTCTCCTTTATACTAGCTGTTGCTTTCAATCCGTTTTCCTCCTTGGTGTTTGATATACTCGAAGATTTGATCCATAGAAAAAAGTCTAGGAAATAGAATGATTTCTACCTACTAGACCTACGAAAGTTAAAGTAATAACAATTAAGCAAAACTGAACTCATGCTAATCATAAAATGGTAACAGCAAAAATGCCGAACAACCGAATACTTCAACTCGTAGTCCAGTTCTTTCATCGGGAACTAAGTAGAAACGCTCAGACCATATTACTGAGCATATACGAGTACTGTTATTAATATTATTATGTTGATAATATAACAAACTTATAAAAGACATTCAACAGAAAGGTGAATATTAAGTTCTAAATAACTATTTAATGTTCGTCTTTAAGGGATAAAAGAGAGAAAAAACGATTCGAATTTCAAAATAATTCACTTTTTAGTCAATATTTTCTTTACCTTTAAAAAAACCAGCTCTACAAATTGGTGTTGAACACGGTCCGATAATAGGACAAAACGGATTAATTTCTCCATATTTAATGACATAAAAATAGCACTTTCACTATTCTGAAATAGTGAAAGTGCTAGTAGTTCTTCATTCAAGTTTTAAGTTTGCACAAGTTGAAATTTGAGTGAAGAAAAGGTATGGAGCCGAGCAGAATCGAACTGCCGCCTACACAATGCCATTGTGTCATTCTCCCGTTAAACTACGGCCCCGTATTACTATTGAATTAATTCTGATTGTACCGTCGACTTAAACAACTGCCAGTTGAGCTAATATCCCTAAATGAATATATTTGTTACAATAAGTAGTATATAGCAAATTTACGTGATGATTCAAGAGGCGAGAGGGTGGCGAGATGCAAAAAGTGCAACAACACGCAGAACGTGAGATCCTAGCTCCAATATCTTTATGCGACTCAAAAGGAAATTTAAACCCAGCTGCCATCGGTTTTTCACGAAAACCGTTAATTGATAGTAATCTGTCTGGTCATTTTATGCGAAAGAAAAAATGGAATTATTGGTGTGTATTCGGTGAAGATATTTTATTTTCAGCCACCATACGTCATATGGATTATGCGACCGTTTGTTGTGTCTATTTCTTAGATTATGAAACGCAACGCTTTTTCGAAAAGACGGTTACTATTCCACTTGGACAACGTGTACATATGCCTAATCAAGTACTTGAAACAGTGAAATTTTCAAATAACGAAATGACTGTTCAGCTACTACATATGCAAAACGAAACTCATATGGCCGTAACCATCTCAAATTTTGATGGTGATTTGCTTCATGCCGATTTACATATCGAGCATCCGGAAGACGATGATTCGTTAAATGTGGTGATTCCATGGAATCGTCAATTATTTCAACATACTGCCAAACATCATACGTTGCCAACTCGTGGTTTCGTAAAACTTGGGGACAAGCGCTATTCATTTAATCCCGAAGATAGCTACGCTGTGCTTGATTATGGTCGTGGGGTTTGGCCAAGAACCGCTTCATGGAACTGGGCGATGGCTTCTCAACGCGTAGGAAATAAGCGAATAGGTCTTAACTTTGGCGGAAAATGGACAGATGGTACAGGGATGACAGAGAATGCTGTGTTTGTTAATGGTAAAATGTCTAAAATCTCAGAAGATGTAAATTTCACCTACGACAATACAGACTTTATGAAACCCTGGCATATTCGATCAAAATTTTCACAAGATGTGAATTTAACGTTCACTCCATTTTTTAAACGTGAAGCCAAGATCAACGCTCGACTCGTCACGTCTACCGTATATCAAATGGTGGGCTATTATAACGGCGTCGTTTATTTACAAGACGGCTCTCGACTAGCCATAACACAATTACTCGGTTGCATTGAAGAACATACAGCAAAATGGTAATTGAAAACCCCACGTTCTCCGTTTATTTAGGAGAACGTGGGGTTTTGTGCGTACTGAGGAGACCAACTGTCCAGCTCCAAGCGAATGGACAGAAAGGAATATCCACTTCTTCCTTTCTCCCTTCCTATGCCTGTTTTAAATCAAACAACTGCTTCATTCTTTTAGGGAAATCAGTGAATATTGCATGCACACCTATTTGTTCCAAGGCAAGTGCATTGTCCTCATCATTAACGGTAAAGACGCGTATGATTGCTCCTTTAAGTAATGCATCTTTTGTCATTTTGCGCATCGCTGTTGGCAAGTATATATGAAGGGCATCCGCTGGAATAACACGCGCATAATCGTATGCATCCACGAGTACTTCCATGGTTAATATAGCCACTTCGATATGAGGAGCCGATCGTTTAAAATTCCGAATGGCTTCATGATCAAATGACGAGATTACCACTCGATCAGCCATCCCCATTTTCTCGACCAAATATAGAACTTTCTCTCCCATTTCTTCATAGGGAAAGACGTCTGATTTCAACTCAATATTCACATGATGTGTCGTGTGTTGAAAGGTCTTTAAGACTTCTTCTAAAGTCGGAATTGATTCCCCTGCAAAGTCTTCATTAAACCAACTTCCATAATCGTAAGCACGTAATTCAGCTAGTGTTAAGTCTTTGACATAGCCCACTCCGTTCGACGTGCGATCAATTCTTTCATCGTGAATGACAACTAACTCGCCATCTTTTGATACATGTACGTCGAACTCAACGCCGTGAATAGCAAGACGAGAAGCTTCTTCAAAGGCTGCAAGTGTATTTTCAGGATGCGTACCGGACGCACCGCGATGGGCATATATTTTCATATCTAGACCTCCTTAAATTTCTGTGCGCAATGTCCATAGTTCTGGGAAGAAATATTGATCTAGCACTTTTTTCAAGTAATTGACGCCTGATGATCCGCCAGTCCCCTGTTTAAAGCCAATAATTCTTTCAACTGTTTTCATATGACGGAAACGCCATTGTTGAAGCCAATCTTCAATGTCTACGAGTTTTTCTGCTAATTGATACAGCTCCCAGTAAGTATCTACATCACGGTAGACAGTCGTCCATGCTGCTAAGACACTAGCATTCGGCTCATAAGGAGTGGATACATCACGTGTCAGAATACCTTCATCGATTGGTAGTCCTGCTCGGGCTAGCTTGCGAATCGCTGCATCGTATAATCCTGGTTCATGGAAAGCTTTCGTTAGCGTGTTCAGTAAATCTTCGTCTTTTTCGTAAATTTTCAAAACATGCTTCGTTTTGTAGCCAAGTGCAAACTCGATCATGCGATATTGATACGATTGGAAACCACTAGCATTTCCAAGTGAAGAACGGAACTCCATATATTCGGCAGGAGTTAAAGTGGATAATACATCCCAACCTTGAATAATTTGAGTTTGAATCTTCGATACACGTGCCAGTTGTTTAAACGCTGGTTGTAAATCATCATTTTCTATATTAGTAATCGCTGCGCGGAGTTCGTGCAAGATGAGTTTCATCCACAACTCAGAAACTTGGTGGATGATGATGAATAATGTTTCATCGTGGTGGCCGCTTAAACTATCTTGTGCTGTTAATAATTTATCTAAATGTAGGTATTCCCCGTACGTCATTTCTTCTTTGAAATTTGTATGTAATCCCGCTTCCCCTTGTGCTGCGCGGTTTTGTCCGTTGTCTAATGATTGTTTGTCCATCATAAAATCCCCTTAATTCTCTACTTTCACTCAACTCGGCTACCTGTATTATGACACGAGATCTACCACTTTAATATACTACTTGAATTTTGCGAAAATTCTTATTGCTTATCGATATTAAACTATGTTACGATTCTATTCTGTTTTCAAGCCCCAACATCTTCAATTCATCATTTGCAGGACGCAAAATTCTTCATATCGGAGGACTGTATGACACAGAAACATCCTGATTTTGAGCAAGAGCACGAGCGCCTGACCTACACCAAAAAATATATGCAACAGTTACTAGACGAATCCAAGCGCGATGTAAAATCCGCTCAAGAAAATATTCGTCACGCCATGGCCGATCTCGATTATTTAGATTCCAGTTTAAGCTATATGAACATTTTAACAAACGCCCGGTTTTTCGAAATGGCTCGCTCTCAAAAAGAGGGATTAGAAGCCATTCAGCAAAAACCTTATTTTGCGCGCATTCATTTCCAAAAAGACGGTGAAGACAGTGAGATGCTGTACATCGGAAAGACGTCTTTATTCCATAGAGAAACGCAAGAGCCAATTATTGTGGATTGGCGCTCCCCCGTTGCCAATGTGTATTACGATGGGCGGCTCGGGGACATTGAATATGATGTTCGAGAAGACACCTTTACTGGTCATCTGTTTTCAAAGCGTCAATATACCATTGAAAAAGGTGAGTTACAATCCGTTCGCGACATTGATTTAACGACCAATGATGAGCTCCTTCAAGAAGCTCTTTCCGGAAAAGCGGATGTTCGCTTAACTGAAATTGTGTCGACCATTCAAGCTGAGCAAAATGAAATTATTCGTGCTCATTTAAAACAACCAATTCTTGTGCAAGGTGCAGCAGGTAGTGGAAAAACAACGATCGCTCTTCACCGAATTTCTTATTTCCTCTATACCATGGGTGAACATTTCCCTGCTGAGAAATTGATGATTTTAGCGCCATCTAAATTATTTATGGACTATATAGCGGATGTTTTACCAGAACTCGGGGTAAGCAAGATTTGTCAAACCACTTATGCTGAATACGTCTTACAAGCAACTAACATTAAATTAAAGCTAACAGATTCGAACTTGAAGTTAGCTGCTTTAACCGAACAAGATGCGCCAGACGAAATGATGTTGTGGCAATCGCGAATGAAAGGCTCTCTTTTTTATAAAGAATTAATAGATGCCTACCTCGAACAATATGAGAAGTCGGTTGCCGATCAGTTCGAAGATATTTACATTGAAAAATATCGCATTATGCACGGTGCTCGATTAAAAAAACTATTTCTTCATGACTTTGCATACATGCCGATTGAAAAACGATTAGATCGTATCAAAGTGATTTTACAATCTCATGTGCGTCAAAAGAAAAAAGAAATTTTGTTAATGTTAAATAAAAAGTTCGATGAAGCTCTAGATCAAGCGTTATTTGGCATTCGAGATGCGGCAAAACGAAAATCGGAAGTTACGAAGTTTATTGATGAGCGTGACCGCAGGATTCCTTTAATAGAAAGAGAATCGAAAACAACAGCTTCTGCTTACTTGAAACGCTTTAAGAAAGCGAACATTAAGAAGATGTATCGCGACTTTGTAACGGATGAAAACTTAATTAACGACCATACTCTGCAGTGGACTAACGAACAAAGACTTTCTTTCCATAAAACCAATTCAATTGAAACATGGGAAATAGAAGATCTAGCACCTCTTTATTACATGCATGCTCGGTTAAAGGGCATACCAGACGAATGGAAAATGCGTGTGGTTTTTATTGACGAAGTGCAAGACTATAGCATTTTTCAACTTTACGCATTAAAAGAAGGCTTAGAGACGGATATGTTCACGATGGTTGGTGACTTAGCACAAGGAATTCACAGTTACCGAGCCCTTACTTCGTGGGATCCAGTCGTTGAATTATTTCCAAGAGCTACATATAAAACGCTACAAAAAAGTTATCGAACGACCATTGAAATTATGGATATGGCTAACAGCATTTTACTGCAAATGGATGAAGATTTACCTTTAGTTGAACCAGTTGTTCGCCATGGAATTGACCCACAATTTTATGAAATGACCACTATTGATGGTCAACGAATCGTTACATTGCTGCAGGAAATACGCAGTCGTGGCCACCATTCCATTGCACTTATTTGCAAGACTACCACTGAAGCAAAATCAATCGCTTCACAACTCGAAGATTTTCTTCCGATTCAATTGCTTAGTGATCATTCAGATATTGATCAGGAGAAGCTACTAATAGTTCCTAGTCATTTAGCAAAAGGATTGGAGTTTGATGCGGTATTAATCGTTGCGATTGACATCCCTTTCCGTCAACATTCTATTGATCGCAAGTTGTTGTATGTAGCCATGACAAGACCGATGCACGAATTGCACTTAATTGCACCGACACGTGAGTATTTTTTATTGAATGATTAACGTTGCTCCCCTACGGAGGAACGTTTTTTTGTTTCCGACCACTAACTATGGGTTTCCGACCATTCGCCTGGAGGAGGACACCAATCCTCTTGAAAAAGACATCAACTTATCATCATAATCACGCTAAATCAATTAACGTTTCTTCCACTGAGGAGAAACGTTTTTTGTTTTCTCTTGCATGTTTCGTTTAATCCATGTATTCTTTAAATCGTAATGATTACTATTTACATTAAATTACGAAGGAGCGAACATATGCAAACTCAAATTCCCGTTACAGTTTTAAGTGGCTATCTTGGCGCTGGTAAGACAACTGTTTTAAATCACTTACTCGCTAATAAAGAAGGTAAGAAAATCGCGGTTATCGTCAACGATATGAGCGAAATTAATATTGATTCACAACTAATACAAGATGGTGGATTCTCTCGCACTGAAGAAAAATTAGTAGAGCTTACAAATGGATGCATTTGCTGCACCTTGCGCGAAGACTTAATGATTGAGGTTGAGAAGTTAGCAAAGCAAGGAGATATTGATTATATTGTCATTGAATCAACAGGTATCTCTGAACCGATTCCTGTTGCACAAACATTTACATATATTGATGAAGAAATTGGTATAGATCTATCCCAATATTGTCGTTTGGATGCGATGGTCACAGTGGTTGATGCGTTCCGATTCTGGACTGATTACGAAAGTGGCGAATCTCTGTTTGAGCGGAAGCAAACCGATGATGAGCATGATGTGCGGGACGTGTCTGATTTATTAATCGATCAAATTGAATTCGCCAACATTCTTTTAGTTAGCAAAACAGATTTAGTAACAGCTGAATTTATAGAAGCTTTTAAAGGATTTCTTCGAAAAATGAATCCTGATGCGATTATAATTCCCATCAACAAAGGTGTGGTCCCCCCTTCAGAGATATTGAATCAAAACTTATTTGATTTCGAACAAGCAAGCCAGTCAGCAGGATGGATAAAGGAATTGAATGAAGAGCATGTTCCGGAAACGGATGAATATGGCATTAGCTCTTTTGTCTATAGACGTAAACGTCCGTTCCATCCCGAGCGTTGGAATGCATGGCTAAGTGAATTCCCTCAAGAAATTATTCGTTCTAAAGGGTTCTTCTGGTTGGCAACACGAAATAAAATGGCTGGCCTTTTATCACAAGCGGGCAATTCTCTACAATTCCAAGGTGCTGGTTATTGGATAGCTGCTCTTTCAAAAGCTGAACAGCGTCAAGTTATGGCTGAAGACGAAACCATTGCAGCAAGATGGGATGATGTACACGGAGATCGTCAAACTGAAATGGTGTGGATTGGACTCGATATGGACCGCGATGAGATAGAGGCTCAACTTGACGAATGTCTACTAACAAACGAAGAAATGAATAGCGATTGGACAACATTGTCTGATCCATTACCACCCTTTGTTGCTGCGAATTGATGATGCCTTGTTGAATTAGGCTTTATGGCATTGGGATTTGTCTGGGGGTGGTGTTCTGTCCACCCATTGTGAGTTTCTGTCCACTCGCGTAACTTTTTCGATCATTCGCTTGGAGAAGGCTAATTGGTTAAAAGGAGTTTCTGTTTTCCGACCACTCGATGTAGGTTTTCGACCATTCAACTTGAATTTCCGATCACTTAAGTGATGTTTTTGACCACTCACACGCCCTTTTCGACCACTCACTGAAGTTTTCCGACCATTCGCTTGCAGATGGACAGCAATCCTCACCAGAAAGACAGCAAAAGCAACTTCCTTTAATGACTTAGAAAAAACACCCGAAACCATCAAATGGTTTCGGGTGTTTTAACGTAATAATCAACTTGTGAAATTGCTTTAAATCCTGCTTTTTCATAAACGGACAATGCTTTGTCATTATCTATTTCGACATCTAGCATGACCGCTTCACTTTCTCTTCTGGCACCTTCTTCTCGGACGAATGCCAGTAGCGCGGAACCTATGCCTTGACCTTGATGCAAGGGGTCTGTCGCTAATGCTGTAATCCACAATGTGGTGCCTTCTTCCACAGCCGTAACAGTACCGACAACTTGCTGTTGCTTTTTCGCTATAAAGACATGTCTAGAGGGACTCGATACATTAAACTCTAGCATTGTGTGTACCTCATCTTCGGTATCACCAAAAGTGCTCATTAAAATTTGTGTCAAGTCTTGTCTCTCCGAAGTAAATGGAACAATATCTATAGCAACATCCACTTTGACCGTTTTCTCTTGTGCTTTTAAAGTAGCTTCGGAGAAGTTCCATTCGTATCCTTCTTTTTGTAAGAAAGCAGCTCCTGCAGGTGATTCTTTGACCGTAAGAGCGAGTTCACTTTCGCATCCACGTATCTCTAAGTTTCGTTGTAATTCTTGGATTAACGCATGTCCGAGTCCTTGTCTCCGGAAATCAACATGCACTAGAGCGCTCCATTCATATGAATGAATACCAATCATATCAATGGCCGTAATGACTCCCACTACATCATCTCCAGCGTAGGCAAGCACCGCGAAACCTTTTAATAATGGATCTGTTATAACAGGAAGATTTAAAACTTGGTGATAATTAATCTCTTCTAGTACTTCATTGTTTCTAACTAATGCCTGTATTTCACTTGATGTTTCAACGTCTAAAGGGAACGAAACGGTCAATATGGTAATGTCCACAAGTATTGCCACCTTTCTTTCATTGCTGTGTCTATTGTGTTTCATTTTGGTAACAACTGTTTATTTCCCCTACACAACGGTTATATACTAACGACAGTTAGATTAATTGGAGGAGCTAAATCATGGAGAAGAAACGTTTATCTTGGGTGGATGTCACGAAAGGATTCTTAATGATTCTTGTCGTTATCGGCCACTACCCTGGGCAACTTGATTTCCCTCTTGCGAAATATATTTATTGGTTCCACATGCCTGCCTTTTTCATATTGAGCGGAATGTTCTTTAAACCAATTTTAGAAAAAGGGATTACAAAACAAGCAATTCACAAACGCTTTATGCAATTAATCGTACCATACTTATTTTTCCTTGTAACAATTACCGTGATTCGTTACGGTATGGAAATTGGTTCAGGGAATATGGATGTCTCATGGTACTTAAATGATATATGGACACTTGTCATCGGTGGTCGTTTTGCACGAGGTGCATACGGTGTATTCTGGTTCGTCACGACGTTGTTCTTTACCTACTTGTTCTTTATTTGGATGACCAAGTATTTCAATCGTATAAAACAAATAGGCATATTAACTGTCTTTTATTTAATTGCTCATCTAGAAAGTTTGTTTGCGATGCGCGTTATTGGAGGCGCACCTGATGAAGCTTCCCAAACCATTCCGATGATTTGGAACATAGACGTGGCTTTGATGGCGGTTGTCTATTTTGCTTTCGGATATTATATGAAAAATATATGGATGAATGTCACGAGACCTTGGTTAATCGCAGGAATCATTGGTAGCGTTTCAGCTTTTTCACTTGATTGGTTCAACGTCATTGATTATCATTTAAGTATGAAATTCTTACGTTATGATCACCTAGTATTGGATTTATTAATTCCACTATCCTTTACTCTCGTGTTTGTTGGGGTGTTTCAATTGATTGCATCTCGAATGTCATTGAAATGGTTACAAAGAATTGAAAAACATTCTATCTCCATCATGTATCTACACATCTTCACAGATGTTGTGTTAAATGATTACTTCCAATACGGTATCATTGGATTTACGATATTCGGCTTAATCATTCCTATCGTTGCGTCAATTATCATTCAAAAACTAGTTCCACACGGTAAATTATTACTTGGAGGGTTCTCGCCTAAGAAGCGTAAAACTCCAACTACACCACTTCCAAACTAAAAGAAGCTGAGCCTCGTTAACTGAGGTTCAGCTTCTTTTTATACATTTGCTTCGTTCAACATATGGTAATACAATCCTTTTTGAGCAATGAGTTCTGGTTGGCTGCCCGATTCCATCAATTGTCCTTGGTCCATGACATAAACGACGTCTGCTTGTCTGACCGTATTTAATCGATGGGCTATAACAAAGCTCGTGCGTCCTTTCATTAACCGTTCTAGTGCTTCTTGAATCTTCATTTCTGTCACCGTATCGATGCTGCTTGTTGCTTCGTCTAACAGTAAAATCACTGGGTCAGCAACAAGAGCACGGGCGATTGATAGCAACTGTTTTTGTCCTTGACTGATTTCCCCACCGTCTGCAGTTAAGACCGTGTCGTAGCCTTCAGGCAATTTTTCAATGAAGTCATGGGCGTTCGCTTGTTTGGCTGCTTCCATAATTTCTTCGTCCGTCGCATTTAATCTACCGTATCGAATGTTTTCATTTACAGTAGCTTCAAATAAAAATGGATCTTGCAAAACAAAAGCAATTTGACTGCGTAACGTTTGGCGTGGTAATTCGTGAATAGGTATATCATCAATCCGAATTTGTCCTTCATTGGTTTCGTAAAAACGGGCAAGCAATTGCATAATCGTAGTCTTCCCTGCTCCCGTTGCTCCAACTAGTGCAGCGGTTTCTCCTGGTTTCAAGGTGAAGCTAACATTCCGAATGGTATGGTCATCATCGGACTGTTCGTATTTAAAGGATACTTTGTCAAATTCAACTTTGCCTTTTAATACGGTGTTCAAATTTGAAGTTGCTTCATCTTTTTCAACCTCTTCATCCATAATCGAGAAAACGCGTTCTGCTCCAGCAATTGCAGATAATACAGTGTTAAATTGGTTGGCTAAATCGTTCAATGGACGTGTGAATTGACGCGCATACTCCGAGAAGATGACGATGGTTCCGATTGTCACTTGACCATTCAAGGCTAGCAAACCACCAACGCCTGCAACAATCGCAAAGCTCGCGTTATTTAACATATTCATGACTTTCGGGATGAATCCTGAGTATGTTAACGCCCAAAATCCTGTTCTACGTAAACGTTCACTTTTCTCAATAAACTCATCCGTTACACGATCTTCTTGAGAAAAAGCTTTGACGATTCGTTGACCTGAAATCGTTTCTTCAATCATTCCGTTTAAATCCCCAACTGCTTGTTGCTGTTCTTTAAAGAGTTTCCCTGTCCTTCTTGTAATCCAACGTATGGAGTAAAACATCACAGGAATGATGGTCATGGTCAAAAGTGTTAGCAGAGGGCTTAGCATAAGCATGACAATGACGGTCCCAGTTAACGTTAAAACACTAGAGAACACTTGGATAAATGAACTATTTAACGTGGCACTGACATTTTCAATATCGTTTGTTACGCGGCTCATCAATTCGCCATGTTGTCGTTTATAGAAAAAGGATACGGATAACTTTTGAAAATGAGCGAATAAATTAGTACGCATTCTGTAAATGGTTTGTTGTGCGATGCCAATCATCCAATAGTTTTGCAAAAACATGGACAATGATAAGAAGAAATAAATGCCGATTAACCAAACGATCATCGATTGTAATCCTGCAAATTCTCCAGGCACAATGTAATTGTCAATTATTTTACCGAGTAAAAATGGTCCAATCAGTGCCAGAGTTGAACTGACAAAGACTAGTAGAAGTACGGTGACTAACAGAGCGCGTTGCTCATCCACGAGGTGCCAAATGCGTTTTAACACACCTTGCCAATCTCCCGCCCGTTCCCCTTTTTTCTTTTTCACAGGAGTAATATCTTCTTTGGTCAAAACAGGCTCGTAGCCAAAGGGTTTAAATGGAATCTGTCGCATGTGCAGGCACCTCCTGTTCTTGTTGTGACTCTGCAATTTGACGATATAAATCGGAAGTTTCGAGTAATTCTTCATGCGAGCCATAAGCTGCAATTTGACCATTGTCTAATAACAACACCCGGTCTGCACCTTTTGCTGTACGAATCTTTTGCGTTACAACGAGCATCGTAGCTTGTTCTTTATCTAAAGCTTCCCAAAGTGCTGCTTCGGTCTTCACATCTAACGCACTTGTACTATCATCAAGCAATAAAATTTCCGGTTTTCGAACCAATGCACGAGCGATAGATAGACGCTGTTTTTGACCTCCAGATAAATTGACACCTTTTTGTCCAACTCGCGTGTCATACCCTTTCGCAAACTGTTCAATAGAAGTATGAATTTGTGCTTGTTTAGCAGCATGTTGTAATTCTTCAATTGATGCCTCGATTTTGCCCCATGCTAAGTTTTGATAAATACTACCTGTAAACAACAGTGATTGTTGGGGGACGAGCCCAATGGCTTGCCTTAACTGATCTAATGACCACTTATTTACGTCTTTCCCATCTACTTTCACTAAGCCTGTAGTTGCTTCAAAGAAGCGCGGGATGAGTTGCAATAAGGTTGATTTCCCTGCACCTGTAGCCCCCATGATGGCTAGTTTTTCTCCTGACTTAACGGCAAACGAAATATTCTTCAGTACTGGTTCAAGTGTATTCGGATACGAAAACGTAACATTGTGGAAGCTTATTTCTCCTTCAGTTGTACCAAGCATCTTACCTGTCTCTTCATCTCGTTCAAGTCCTTCATTGACCAGTAACACTTCTTCCATACGTTCAGCAGAAGCTTTTGCTCGTGCAAACGCCATAATGATAAAGGCGAACATCGAGAAAGCTCCTGTCATGCGCATGGCGTAATTGACAATTGCCACTAACTCCCCAATTTGAGCATTGTTTGATTTGATTTCAGATGCTCCAAACCATAATACGGCAAGCAAACTAATATTCATGACTAGTAATAATAATGGCAAAATGATTTCCATTACGCGCAAGGCTTTCACTGTATCCATTTTCAACAGATTTGATACTTTTTCAAAACGCGACGACTCAAACGTGCCGCGTAAATAAGCTTTGACTAACCGTACTGCTTGCAAGTTTTCTTGTAGCACACGGTTTACACGATCAAGTCGAACTTGAACTAATGCAAAATAACTAACGCCTTTTTTAACCATGTAATATAAGAAAAAGATGAGGAACGGAGCACCAATGACCAAGAACATAGCGAGATATGCATTGACGATAAAGGCCATGATGATACTACCAATAACAAGTAGTGGCGCGCGTAACATGATGCGTAAACTCATAAAGAGTACGTTTTGAACCATTGTTACATCGCTTGTCAGTCGTGTGATCAAACCAGCTGTTGGAAATTTCGTAAACGTAGCAACTGTAAATTGTTGCACTTGTTTAAACAAAGCTGTCCTTACATCAAAACCAAAGCTTTGTGAAGCATGTGAAGCAAAGAAAGAGTTCGTTGCACCGGACAAGAATGCAATGATGGCCATAAGCATCATGACCCCTCCCCATGTCCAAATAACTGACACGTCGTCTTTCATGATGCCATCGTCAATGATTTTAGCGATGATGAGTGGTTGAATAAGTTCGACAGAAAGCTCTATTAGCATAAGGATAAGAGCGATTGCAATCGGCCATTTATAGGGTTTGACATAAGAAAATACGGTTTTCACGTGATGTCCTCCTGAAACTTCTTCGTTAAACGAATTAATAATCTGATTGTTCACTATTATGCCACAACGAGAGCGTTAAAGGTATCATTCGTTCTGCTGAGATTTTCTATTTTGGTTAGAGCTTTCTTGGCTTTAGTTGTAATTTTGGGTACCTTAGTTGTAAAATTTGCACCTTTAGTTGTAATTTTGGACATTTTAGTTGTAAAAATCTACGTTTTAGTTGTAAAAGTATAAAAAAGGAAATTATTAATCTTCAAAAAGACACCTATATTCATAAGAATAGGTGTCTCACGTTTTATTTTCTTTAGGTTTCTTTTCTCCTGCAACGGATAACCAGGTCACGCATACTAGCATCACGAGAGCGCCTACTAGTTGCCATTTGCCTAGCACTTGTTGCAACCAAATTACTGAAATCACCATCGCGGTTAGTGGCTCCATGCTTGATAAAATACTCGTTTCAATCGCACTTATGTATTTCATACTGCTTAAGAATAAGATAAATGCTACTGTACCAATGACGATGACGGTTAATAATAAAGAAGATAACTTCCAGTCTAATAGTAACGACCATTCGTCTGATTGCCAGACTCGACTTATGGTTCCTAGCACAACACCACCTATTAGCATGGACCAACCAACCACTAACAGTACACCCCACTCTTTCATAAGAGTTCCTGGGTACAATGTATAAAATGCAAAACTAAAACCGACAGCAATACCCCATGCAAGCGCCTCTGGACTCAACAATAGATTAGTGAAAGATCCGTTTGTTAATAGCAAGAACAAGCCGAACAGCGTACCCACAATGCCAAACACTTGGTACTTAGGTGGCCATTTTTTCAAGCCCCAAGACACAAAAATCACCACAAAAATAGGCGCTAAAAACTGGAGCAATGTGGCCACCACTGCATCGCTTGCTTCGATTGCAGCAACAAATGAATATTGAACTCCCAGCATGCCAAATAGTGCGAAGATAATTAGTCGCTTGAACCAATACGATTGACGCCATATAGGCTTTAATGATGTTCCTTGTATTTTCAAGAAAGCTAGCAAACCTAGGCCAGCAACAAGGAGTCGGATAGTTAACATAAATGGGACAGTTAAACTAGAGTTTGATAAAATCCATTCTATTAATGGACCAGTGGATCCCCAAAGCATGGCACCGGACACGATTAACATGATTCCTTTTGTTCTAAACATGTACTCACCTACTCTCAACTACTTACCTTGTATCTTACGCTTGATTACAGGTAATTCAATGTCCAATTTACGAATATTTGGGTTTCAAGCAAAATCACCCATTCATTTCCATTTAATTCAACTTTTCGCCATCCCCTGTATTTTTCTGAATAAACATATTTATTTAGGTGACTTGATGTTAAGAACTCTCTATAATGGAAGATAGATTATAAACAAGGGGTCCTGCGAAATGAAAGGTATGCAACAACAATTGGAGATTGGCAACAGTGTAAAAAATCATGTCCCTTTCCCAATGATGCTGACTGCTAAGGACGCCACGGTGCTTTGGTGGAGTGAAGAGGCTGAGAGAACATTTGGCTATCCAGCAGATGAAATCATTGGTAAATTCTTTCCTTTTAACAGCGAAGAACGTTCAGCCATTCATCCATCTACTTGGAATCGAGTGCTTCAAAGTGAAGAGTCGATTCGATTTGAAAATTTTATTCTTCAATCAAAACAAGGACAATCGATACACGCATCGGCAGTTTTAAATTCCATGTCAATCGGTCATGAACAGTATGTAATGTTTGTGTTTGAGGTCGATAATTTACAGAAGATAAATCAAACAAACATAGAGCAAGAGTTAGAAAGCTTTAAGATGGGCTTAGATGAAACGTTTATGGTGACCAATTTAGATATAGATGGCTTAGTTACATATGCAAACCCATTATTTTTAAAATCAAGTAAATGGACGCCAAAACGTGTAATTGGCAAGTCATTCTGGCAACTTTTCCCTGAAGACTCTGCAGAGCAATTGGTCAACCAAATTTGGTATGCATTAAAAAGTAATCGCGTATGGCAAGGATCAGTCGAAAAACTGACCAAAGACGGTGAAACGTATTGGGTTGATATGACCGCCATTCCAATTCTAGCAACGAATGATGAGCCTTTATATTTTGCTATTTTAGAAAAAGACATTACTGAAAAGAAACGACTACAAATGCATCTTGAGCAAATTGCTTATGTTGATCCAGAAACTGGGCTAATGAATCGCCATCGCCTTGAAAATATCGTATCTGGCCTTATTGTAGAAAAACGTCATTTTTCATTCATATTTTTAGATATTGATAAGTTTTATACATTAAAAGACATGCATGATGAAGAATCTGAAACGACATTATTGCTGGAGTTTGCTATGAGATTGAAAATGTATTTTCAAGACAGTGATATCGCACGAGTCGGAGAAGATGAATTCGTCGTATTAACTCCTCTTAGCGATTGGTTTATCCAAGGATTTTTAAGTTATTTGAAACAACACCCTATTTATATTCGTAATAAAGCCATTCCAATTTCCATTAGTGGTGGTATTACGCGATATCCTGAGGATCAATTGACTTTTTCACATTTGATGAAAGCTTCGAGTGCAACGATTCATAAGGTTAAACAAGAAGGCGGCGGCAACATCATCAGTCTTTCGAAGGCAAATCATGTGGCTTTAAGTAAAAAAGCCATGATCGAAAAACGATTAATTGAAGCACTACATCATAAAGATTTATCAGTTATGTATCAACCTCAAATTGATTTATCCACTGGTAAAATAGATGCTGTAGAAGCTTTGGTACGCTGGGAAGACGCGATTCTTGGAACGATAACACCAAATGAACTAATTCCGATTGCAGAAGAAACCGGAATGATTCATGATATCGGCACCTTTATGCTTGAAAAAGCTTGTGAACAAGCAGCTCATTGGTCAAAAAATGGCATGCCTATGAAAGTCAGTGTAAACTCCTCTATTCGCGAGTTTCGAGATAAGAACATGGTGAAGAAGATTCGTCAAACGTTAGAGAAATTCGACTGCCCTGCACACTTATTGCAAATTGAAATTACAGAAAAATTTGCCTTAGAAGCAGAGTCTGAACAATCGATTATTCGTCAAATGTTACAACTCCAAGAGGATGGGATCGTATTTGTTCTCGATGATTTTGGGACAGGCTATGCTTCATTCCGTTACATGCAGTTGTTACCGATTTCCGAGCTCAAAATTGACCAATCCTTTATCTCTGGTATTTTAAAACAAGAAAAACTGCAAAAACTTGTACATGGGATGATTCAATTTGGTAAATCGATGGACATACGCGTATTAGCTGAAGGCGTAGAAACTAAAGAGCAATACGAATTGTTAACCAAGCTTGGTTGTAACGCCATTCAAGGGTTCTATGTTAGCTATCCTGTGCCAGCCAGTGAAATTGAAAAACTATAAGAAACATAAAAGCTATCACGATAAATTCAAAAGAAAGACGACTCCTCATGTTATGTGAGTAGCCGTCTTTCTTTTACGTAAATATCTAAAAATCAATTGCATCAAAACTTCAGCAAATACCAAGCCCATGGCGATGGCTCCCGATGTCATGAATGCTTTGGAAGCAAATCCAATGGCCGTTAAATAGTCATTTTCAACAATATTTCGCATCGCATTAAAGGCCAGACCACCTGGAACTAATAAAATGATTCCTGGTACACTAAAAATGATCATGGGCATTCTAAATCGTTTGGACAAAATATGAGCTGCCAGCGCCACCATAAATGCACCTGCAAATGATGCTTGAACGGAATCCCCTGAAACCAATGTAAAAACACTAAAAATGAGCCATCCACTCATACCAACAACTCCACATGCCACGAGCTTTTTCCTCGGTGCATTAAAAATAATGGCAAATGAGATGGCAATGATGAAACTTAATACTCCTTGAATAATCCAAGTCATGTTGACACTCCTCCTAAAATGATAGTACGAGTGCAACACCTGCACCAATTGCAAAAGCCGTTAGTAACGCTTCTGCCCCTTTTGATACCCCTGATACAAAGTGACCCGCCATAAGATCCCGAACCGCATTGGTAATCAGTAATCCTGGAACCAACGGCATAACACCACTAATGATGATGATGTTTAAATCTGATCCCATATTAACTAAGATCGCGAGAAAAGCAACACTGCCAACAACCGAGGCGGCAATAAATTCAGCAAAAAATTTAACGCGCGTTAATTCGTGAATTAAGGTAACAACAAGAAATCCTAGTCCTCCTGCGATTGTTGCTGCAGGAACATCCCACCATGTACCTTCGAATAAAATGAGGAAGGAACCACTAGCAACAGCAGCAGCAATAAACTGCCAGATAAAAGGAAACATCAAGTTTGCACTTGCAATTCTCTGCAATTCTTCATACGCTTCTTCTATAGTAAGTTCGTTTGTAGTTAGTCTTCTGGACACTTGGTTAACCAACGCGATCTTTTCTAAATCTGTCCAACGTTCTCTGATAGACATCATTCGTGTCGAGCCATCTTTTCCAAGTGAAAACATGATGCCTGTTGGTGTTACAAAGCTTTGTGTACCGATTAGCCCTTGGGAGATTGCCATACGTGTCATCGTATCCTCAACGCGATAAGTCTCCGCACCACTTTCAATCATTAATCGACCTGCAAGTAGACAACAATCAATTGCCAAATCATTCTTCTCATTTAGCATGTATTTGCCCACCCCTTTCACTATCACCTTTGCCCAATCTTAACGAAACATAGCACAAAAGACAAATATTGTTGGGAATTATTATTCTCATACTCGACTTACCAAGTCCTATGGTATGTAAGGAATTCTTGGAATGCTACTCTAAGGAAACTAGACCGAACATTGTGTGCATTCGAAACTATTCAACCTTGCATTTGGGATGTACAATTAACATACTTAACATCTCAGAAAAGATTATTACCCTATTATTAAAATTAAGTACGAGGAGCATAAAACATGCATAGTGCAATAGAAAAACTACAGAAACGCATTGCGGTTTCTCAACAACTACACCCCGCCGATTTCATCCTACGAAACGCCCGTGTAGCTGATGTATTTTCGTTAGCTTGGACGACTGCTGATATCGTTGTGGCTGATGGTATGATTGTTGCCATTGATACCACAGGTTCATTTGAAGGTATTGAAGAACTGGACGCAATGGAACGCTGCGTTGTACCTGGTTTAATTGACGGCCACATTCATATTGAATCATCCATGTTAACTCCCTCTGCGTTTGGAGATGTCCTTCTACCTCATGGGATAACAACAGTTGTTACGGATCCACACGAAATCGCCAATGTGTCGGGTGTTGAAGGCATTGAGTTTATGTTAAAAGATGCAGAAACAAGTCCTATGGATATTTTCGTGATGCTTCCTTCTAGTGTGCCTTCGACTTCATTTGAACATGCAGGAGCAAAGCTTGATGCAAATGATCTGCAACCACTTCTGTCGCATCCAAGTGTCCTCGGCCTTGCGGAAGTAATGGATTATCCCTCTGTGTTACGTGGTGATACGGACATGCTTGCAAAACTGGCATTAACTCAAGAAGCCGGCTTACGAATTGACGGTCATGGTGCAGGTTTACAAAGGGAACAAATCCGTGGATATCGTGCAGCCGGGATTCAGACAGACCATGAATGTGTGACGGCAGATGAAGCAAGAGATCGTATCTCTCAAGGCATGTATGTACTTATTCGGGAAGGCTCAGCGGCTAAAAATTTAAACGCGTTACTTCCAGCTGTTACTGCACATAATGCTCGAAGATTCTTATTTTGTACGGATGATAAACATTTAGACGAATTAGTAGATGAAGGAAGCATTGACCATGCAATTCGACTGGCTATAGCTGCAGGGATGGAGCCTCTTCAAGCGATTCAATTAGCTACCTTAAATGCGGCTGAATGTTACGGACTATCCGCAAAAGGTGCGCTCGCAGCTGGTTTTGAAGCAGACTTTATTGTTTTAGATGACCTTGCGACTTTTAATGTAGCAGCTGTTTGGAAAAAAGGGATCAAGGTGGCTGAACATGGTGTGATGCTGAACCCTACTCCTTCGCAAGAAAAATGTTCGGTTCGAATTAGCCAATCTGTTCATTTACCCACGATAACAAAAGAGAAATTAGCCATACCATTTTCTACTAGTTCGAAAGCAACGATTATTGAAATCATCCCAAACCAACTTGTCACAAACAAATTGATTGAAGACGTTGAGATTGTGGATGGAGTATTCGTTCCCAATATAGAATTGGATCAACTAAAATTAGCGGTCATTGAAAGGCATCATCATAAACATTCGATTGGTCTTGGCATTGTGAAAGGCTTTGGACTAAAACAAGGAGCAGTTGCCACCACTATTGCGCATGACTCACATAACGCGATTGTTCTAGGTACGAACGATTCGGATATGATCGTGGCTATTCAAGAGTTGCAAGATATTCAAGGCGGTTTAGTCGTTGTTAACGAAGGCCGGGTATTGGCTTCACTCCCTTTAAACGTCGCTGGTTTGATGACGCAAGTCCCCTTGGATGAAGCTATTCATTCCCTTTCCGAATTACATGAAGCGATGCATAGCATTCACCCAACTCTTGATTTCCATTTATTCCTAACCTTATCTTTTCTTAGCTTACCAGTAATACCGTCACTTAAATTAACGGATACTGGGTTATTTGATGTTACAGCATTCCAACATATTTCAATTGAAGCAGAATAAAAGCAGGCCACTAAGCGATTCGCTACAGTGGCCTGCCTTCTTTTTAATATGTCACAACACCAATCTCTTTAAACGTATTTAAATCGTAACTCTTCATTTCTTTCATTGAAATGGTATAAAGGGTATCTCCTGCATAGACCATGCGTTGAACTAGTTGCTCATAATTTTCATAGAGTTGGCTCGAACTTGGTTGCTTAATCAAGTTAGCTACTTGCTTTATTCCTTTTTCAGCTGTGATTTCATACATGATGGCTCCTTCACCAGCATACTCCCCGTAACCCTCTTTATTTGAACCTTCGTACAGCGTGACTGGGAAACCAAATAATCCTTTTTCACGGTGTTCGAATAATGCTTTGTGATCATGCTGCAGTGAACTATAGGTTCCTTGACCACCAATAATCTCCATATCCTTTTCAATTGGATTTGTGAAGTCGGTGACATCGAATAAAGAAATTTTCATACCTCCAGTGACAATTCTTGGCTCGCCACCATTTTCATTTGGAAGAGATTTGGTATCATATCCAAACCCAATTAAATGATTTTCGTCAAGCGGATGTAAGTAATTACTGAATCCAGGAATTTTTAATTCTCCCAATACTTTCGGCGCTGTAGGATTTGAAACATCCATGACGAACAATGGGTCGCTCTCTCTGAACGTCACCATATAGGCTTTGTCCCCCATAAAACGGGCGGAGTAAATACGCTCTCCTTTCGCCAGTCCAACAATCGAACCGACTTGTTTCATCCCCTTATCCAAAATGAATAAATTATTTTCAGAAGGTGCTTCATTGTCCCAGGTAAATCCTTTAGTTGTCACGACCCGGAAATAGCCTTTGTGTTCATCCATTGAGAACTGATTAAGTAGCATACCAGTCACTTCACCAGATGAAATAAAGTTAACTGTGGTTCCATCCAATCCAAATTTAAAGATTTCTGTATTCGTTTCTTGTGGATTCCACATTCTATCGCTGGTTGTTTGATTCTTGTCATCATTTTCAACTGGCATGTAGATCGGTGCAGTTAAATACAACGCGTCTTTCGACATATACATGGCATTGCTTCCACCCAAGTAACCTTTCGATACGACTTGAGAATCTTTCGGATTGTTAAGATCCATGGCAGTAATTACACTATATGTGCCTTCTAATGTACCTGGCAAAATAGATAAATCGGAGTACGCCATTGGTGAAGCTTTGTCGTCTTTTTTACTATCAAATGCGTACGGACGAAGCTCTACATCTCCACCTTCTTGCATTGCCCAATAGTTTGGCATTACATTGGTTACGAAATACAACATATTATCAGTTTTGCGAGCTCCATTTAAATATCCTTCAGCGCCAATTTCCCGCACGAGTTTGGGATTCTTCTTATCTTTCACGTCGTAAAATCGCACATTTGTCGAGCTGTTATAAGGCATCATCATCTTATTTGAAACATCTCCAGTTGGCTCAGCGTATTCATAAGGGATTTGTTTATCGCCTAAAACGATGAGTGTATCTTCATTTAAAAACAACTGCATAGGATAAAATGTAGCTTCAAAAGGAAGCTCTGCCATTTTTGCCATTGCGGAAGGTTTGCGAATATCTGTAATAATAACGCGACCATTCACTATTGCATAAATGAATTCCCCATCCATTTTCACAATATCTGATTCATCTACACCTTCCACTTGATTATTCGTCTCCGAATACGCTGCTTCTCCACTTCCCGAAGCGGAAGACTTGTTACTTGAATCACTTGATTCAGCTTCTTCTGTCATAACTCCCCTACCTGAAAAATTAGAAGCCATCAATTTTTGTAACTTTTTGAAGTAATCTTTCAGTTCTTTTTCCGATTTCACAGATTGTAAATCCTTGTGGACCGTAAAGGATAATTTACTTGTCGGCATTGATTTAAAAAACCCACCTTGAATGGCATCTCGGTTGATATGTAAGGTATATGAACCAGGTTTAAGTTCATTTACTTCAACAGAGCGCCCGTTTTTCGCAAGTTTTAAATCTGCATCCATTTTGTTTCCTTGCTGATCAACCAAATAGATCGTTCCGTCCCCAATAGCAGATGCTTTCAGCGGAACCGAGAAATTGGCCTTCCACCCCTGTTCAGATAAGACAATCGACGAGGCACTTACCGTAACTTTATCAATTAAAAATGCAAAAGATAAGACGATAGTAGCTACCACCGCTGCTATAATCAGCCATACACTTCTCTTTTTCATACTACTCTCTCCCCTTTCCCAACTGCTTCGTTACTTCATTAGACCGTCCTCAAACATTTTCGTTTCATAAATTTGTTAATTATTTATTCATTTTGAATAGTTTAATAATTCATATAGATAAAATTCGGAACTTAGGATAAAGTAGACATTGGACGGGAGAAGAATCGAAAGGAGCAGAAAGTTGAAAACTCTTACACGTTTTTCGAACACACTCATGGAACGGTATTTGCCAGACCCATACATATTCGTTGCAATCTTAACTTTTTTGGTATTTTTATTAGGCGTCGGTTTAACAGATTCAAGTCCACTAGATATGGTGGTTTATTGGGGAGATGGATTTTGGGGCTTGCTAGCGTTTACCATGCAAATGGTGATTGTTCTAGTCGCAGGACATGTATTAGCCAGTAGTCCTCTTTTCAAAAGATTGCTAAGCACGATGGCTCGTGGAGCAAAATCACCGGGCTCAGCTATTTTACTTGTAAGCTTTGTTTCATTAATTGCTTGTTGGATTAACTGGGGCTTCGGCTTAGTTATTGGTGCTTTGTTTGCAAAAGAAATTGCACGTCAAGTTCCTGGCGTTGATTATCGTTTGTTAATTGCGAGCGCTTACTCAGGATTTGTTATTTGGCACGGTGGATTAGCTGGCTCCATTCCGTTGTCCATCGCAACAGAAGGTCATCCATTTGCTCAACAAATGGGTGTTATTCCGACAAGTGAAACGATTTTCTCTACATATAACTTAGTCATTGTCATCCTATTAATTATTACCGTTCCATTATTAAATCGCTGGATGATGCCTAAAAAAGAAGATACATTTATTGTTGATCCCGCTCTATTAGAAGAGCCAGTAGAAGTCGAAGAAGTTGGCGACTTAACTCCTGCTGCAAAAATGGAAAACAGCTATATTTTATCATTTTTAATTGGCGCATTTGGATTAGTTTACTTTGGCTATCACTTTGCAACAAAAGGCTTCGATTTGAATATTAATATCGTCAACTTAATTTTCGTGGTACTCGGTATCATTTTCCATGGTACTCCGAAACGTTATTTAGCTGCTGTTGCTAATGCAGTAAAAACAGCTGGGGGTATCATTATCCAGTTTCCATTCTATGCAGGAATCATGGGTATGATGGTTACATCTGGATTAGCTGGCGTCATGTCTGAAGCATTTGTTAGCATTTCGAATGAAAACACTTTCCCATTATTCACATTCTACGCTGCCGGTATCGTCAACTTCTTCGTCCCATCAGGCGGAGGTCAGTGGGCTGTGCAAGCACCTATCATGTTGGACGCAGCCAATACACTTGGCGTAAGCTACTCAAAAACTGCTATGGCCATTGCATGGGGTGACGCTTGGACGAACATGATCCAGCCATTTTGGGCATTACCAGCACTAGCTATTGCTGGACTACGTGCGAAAGACATTATGGGCTACTGCCTATTTGTTCTTATCTTAAGTGGTATTGTTATAAGCTTTGGTTTATATTTCTTCTAAAATAAATTCACTTATTCCGTCCATTAGGGGCTGTCCCAAAAGTCAATTTTCATGGCTTTTGGGACAGCCCTTTTTCATGTTAAAAATACTACTCTGTTGATTTCCGTTGCAGCGCGACATATTGTTTCGAAGCTAGCGTAGCGATGCAGAAACAGGCGGACGCTTTCCGCGGGCGGTCCGTGAGCCTCCTCGTCGCAAGCTCCTGCGGGGTCTCACCTGGACACGCTTTTCCCGCTGGAGTCGCCGCCTTCCACTACAATCATTTGCCTGTTTAAATCAACAGTTATATACAACATATTTAAAAATGAATAAAAGAAAACGACACAGCTTGTAAAGTGGAAGTTCAATTCCACTTTAATCAAGATGATATTTTCCAACTATACTTTTCCACCTATTTTCTATAGCATGAAGTCAGCTATTGATGTAATTTATTAGGGTTCTTTTGGGAAATATTTTTGTATATAAGGAGCATCCGATACGACATATCTCGTGGTAAGAAAAATGGCTTTCCTTCTTCTTTTCATGTTGAAGAGTTGATTCGACAATCATTTCCCAGGAAATATTTACTTATTCGACATAAATTTTTGTTTACAAGATAAGGGGCTGTCTAATAAGTCCCTAATATAGTAAGTGGAGAAAAATGAGTCTTTTATCTGCACCTACATTCAAACATTGTAAACAGTAATAATTATCTATTTTGCCATGAAGCACTTGGTTGATTGGAGTGGAAGACGGCGACTCCAGCGGGAATAGCATGAGCTGAAGACCCCGCAGGCGAGCTTGCTCGTCGAGGAGGCTGAGGCCATGCCCGCGGAAAGCGTCCGTCTGAAATGGAAATCAACAGTTACTAAATAAAAAAAGGGATACTGCCCATAGTCATATATTATGACTATGGGACAGCTCCCTTTACGTATTATGAACTCTCTAGCCATTGTTCAAGCAATCCTTCAAGTCTAAACTCTAACGTTGATTTCTCAGAAAGTAACTGTTCATAAACTTCCCAATCCTCTTGATTTTCTATGCGAATGGTTATATCTACAATTGCAGTTTCAAGTTCTGCGATTTCTTCTTCGATTGGTCGAGATAATATTTCTCTCACGCGAATGGCTTTAACTTTCCCTACTAGTTCAACGCTCTTCACCTCTTCCTCTTGGCGTCGAGCTTGTAATTCATCCCACTTACCTCTAGCCCATTCATATGGACCTTCAAATGTGGTCAATTCTCCTTGATCAAGCCACGCCGTTCGGGGGAATAATTTATTTAAAAAGTAGCGATCATGGGATACCGCTAAAATCGTCCCTTGGAAATCTTCCAGCGCTTCTTCCAAAACTTCTCGTGAATCAATGTCTAAATGGTTGGTCGGTTCGTCTAGCATCAACAAATTTACGTCTTGATACATGAGCTGCGCTAATCTTAGACGCATGCGTTCGCCACCGCTTAGGTCGCTCACCCGTTTAAATACATCTGGACCGTAAAACATAAATCGGGCTAACACATGACGGGCTTCTCCTTCAAACATGGATACTTCTTCACGAAAAGCATCAATTAAACGTGCTTTCGGATTCGATATTTCAAAATGCTGCGACAAAAATCCGACTCGAACATTGCTGCCTAATCTTGCTACACCTTCATCAACTGGCACTTCGCCTCGTAACAATTTCAAAATCGTCGATTTCCCGGTTCCATTGCGACCGACGACTGCCACTCGATCTTTCCAATAGACATTAAAATCAGCATTGCGAAGCAACACATTGTCACCGAAGGATTTTGAGACATTTTCCATTACGACTACTTCTTTTCCGCTTCGTGGTGCCGCGTCAAACACTAACGTCATTTTTCTCGGATCGACGAGAGGCTTGCGTACTTTTTCCATACGTTCTAAAGCACGTTCCATATTACGGGCACGACGATGCAAGCCTGGATTTGGAGGAACCGCTTCATTTGCCCAAAGCCGCAATCTTTTAATTGCTTCTTTCATTTTCTTTATTTTTTTCTGTTGCTCTTCGAAGTCTTGGAATTCCCGCATGATCCGCTCTTCTTTTTGAATAGCAAAAGATGAATAATTGCCTTGATAAAGTATCAATTCGCCTTCTTCTAGATCCGCTACTTTCGTAACAACTTGATCCAAGAAATAGCGGTCATGCGAAATGATGACAACTGTCCCCTCATAATCAACTAAATACTGCTCAAGCCATTCAACTGCAAATAAATCCAAATGGTTTGTCGGTTCATCGAGTAACAACAGATCTGGCTTTGTTAACAATAATTTCCCGAGCATGATTTTCGTTTGTTCGCCTCCACTTAAACTGGTAAACGAACGGTTAACAAACGACGTTAACTGTAACCCTTGAACCACTTTATCAAGTTCTGAGTCCATTGAGTAACCGTTCCGAAGTGTGAACTCTTCTTGAATATCCCCATATTGTTTTAAAAGTCTTTGCAGTTCATCCGGTTTTGCTTGTGCCATTTCCACTTCTAGTACAGTCATTTTTTGCTGAAGCTCGACTAACTCTTCAAATGCCATTAACAACACATCATGGCCTGTGACTACTTCTGAATATGAAGGGATTTGAGCTAAGTAGCTGATTTTTGTACCTTTTTTAAAATGTATGCTACCTACATCAGGTGTTTCAATTCCAGCTAGCAATGTAAATAAGGTCGTTTTCCCCGAGCCATTTCGACCAACGACTCCCAATTTATCTCCCGTTTTTATAGCTAATGAGAGCTCTTCAAATATGGTATTTCCACCGAGCATTTTGCTAATTTCTTGTATTGTACATATCATAATTTTTCGCTTCCTTTCGAATTGAACACAGCTGGAAGCACAAAAAAAGACTGCTCGAAGAGAGCAGTCTTTTTCCGTTCATAACGGTTTGGAAAGAATGTCTAATCAGCTGTGATGTTCATGTAATTGTCTAAAATGGACAGACCCGTCCCGTAAGCCACAATTTCATGAGTAATCGCACATGAAACGGATAAAAATCCCAATATAAATCCATGTGCAGTCACAGCGTTTTTCATTCTTTCCTCACCTCCGTTCATTGATTTTAGAATATTCTATCACATTTCTTGATCGATTTCAAATGGCCATTTCGGCAGCATATTCGATAATTTTTTGTCTTCACGATATCCTAGCACATACTCAGCTTGCATAATGGTATGAATTTCTCTTGTTCCCTCGTAAATGACTGGTGCTTTTGAGTTACGTAAATATCTTGCAACTGGATAATCGTCTGAATATCCATAAGCTCCATGGATTTGAACAGCATCATCTGCAGCTTGATTGGCAAAATCACAAGCCTGCCATTTAGCTAAAGATGTCTCGCGTGTATTGCGTACGCCTTTATTTTTCAACTCACCTACACGGTATACGAGAAGACGGCTCATTTGTAGACCCGCTTCCATTTTCGCGACCATTTGTTGAACTAATTGATGTTTACCAATTGGTTTACCAAATGTTTCGCGTTCATTACAATATTTCACACTTGATTCAATACAAGCCATGATTAATCCAGCTGCACCTGCAGCTACAGTAAATCGACCATTATCTAAGGCAGACATAGCGATTTTAAAGCCTTCGCCTTCTTGTCCTATACGGTTTGCAGCTGGTACTCGGATCTCATCGAAGAAAATTTCTCCCGTATTTCCTGCACGAATACCGTATTTCCCTTTAATTGCTTTAGAACTAAAGCCCTCCATGGTGCGCTCCACGATAAACGCACTAATGCCATGATGTTTCTTTGATTTATCAGTATATGCAAAGACCACAAAGTTGTCTGCCTTATCGCATAGAGAAATCCAAGTTTTTTGGCCTTTTAAAATGTAATCGTCACCGTCACGAGTTGCCGTTGTGGACATTGCAGCAACGTCTGAACCTGCTCCTGGTTCCGTTAACCCAAAAGCCCCGATTTGTTCACCTTTTGCTTGAGGGACTAAGTATTTTTGCTTTTGTTCTTCGGTACCCCATTGCATTAACGTCATAGAGTTTAAGCCGATATGAACAGATACTGCTGTTCGAAACGCTGTATCACCGCGTTCTAACTCTTCACAAACAATAGCTAAGGCGTTATAATCCATTCCACTACCACCATATGCTTCAGGCACGCATACTCCCATAAAACCTAACTCTGCTAATCGTTGCCACACTTTAGGATCAAACCCGCCAGTAGAATCCCATTCGGCTATATGAGGCAATATTTCGTCATCTACATATTGTCGAACTGTTTTACGAAGTAACTTATGTTCATCTGTAAATTCGAAGTTCATGATGTTGCCCCCTATTATCCGTTTGCAACCGAAGTTGATTGTTTAATGGTTTCTTGAATATGCACACCGCGTTTTTGCATTTCTGCAATATAAGCATCACCAGGAACTATTTGTTCCGGTGGGTAAACGCCACGTTTGGTAATTTCTCCGTTGCCAATCATTTGTGCAACGACTGAAATCGTATTTGCTGTTGCACGAGCCATTGCTGTTACTTGATCAGCCATATCTTTCTTCGTAACTAATTCGTATTCATATGTAACTGGTTCTCCATTTTTTTCACCAGATACAATGACACGTAGCAGCACGGCATCTTGTTTGTCACCTAATAGTAATCCAGGCGTTAAAGCTGCTTTTAACACTTCACGTGTACTAATCGTTTTTCCATCTATTTCTACTTTTGTTTCTTTATTCGTTAAGCCAAGATCGACTAATACTTTAAATTTATCGGCATGCCCTTGGTAACGAATCGTTTTGTACTCAAGTGTTTCAACGTTTGGGAATGTTTTTGTTAATGTCGATGTTCCACCTGACGTATGGAACGCTTCAAGCTCTGCAAAGCCATCAAAATGAATCGTTTCGATTTCTGATAATGAGGGAACTTCACGCAATTGACCATTTCGCACGACATGAGAAGTGTCTGTGTAATGATCCAAAACGCCTTCTAAGGAGAAGACGATATTGTATTTCAATGGACCCTCTGGCTCAACTGGAATTCCACCTACATACAGTTTGATTGATTTCACTTCGTCTAATTTACTTGCACCGTACCCCGACAAAATATTTATCATTCCTGGAGCTACCCCTAGGTCCGGAATGACTGTGATCCCTTTTGCTTTTGCTTCATCCGCTAAATCAAGAACAGCATCCGTTGCTCCACCAATGTGACCGCCTAAATCAATTGAATGTACGCCTACTTCAACCGCAGTGCGTGCTACTTTTTCATTAAACGAATAAAACAATGCGTTAATGACAACATCGCCTTTGCTCATTATTGCTTTTAATTCCGCATCATTATTGGCATCTAAACGGACTGCTTCTATTTTGTCGGATTGAATTTTTTCTTTAAAAGCTTGCACTTGCTCGACATGAACGTCAGCTAAAAATACCTTTTCAACGTTTTCGCTCTTTAGTAAATCACGTGCTGCTTCTTTCCCCATTAACCCCGCGCCTAATACAACAACTTTCATTTTTACATCCCCTTTGTAAAACATAGTCTATTTATTATGAGTTATCGATTTGAGCTCGTTGCAACTTGCCACTAAAATCAATATAGATACTCTTCCACTCTGTATACACGTCAAGAGCAGCAACGCCGGAATCACGATGGCCATTCCCTGTCCCTTTTGTTCCACCGAACGGTAAATGAATTTCAGCACCTGTTGTGCCAGCATTTACATACACAATGCCTGTATCTAAATCACGTTGAGCTTTAAATACCGTGTTAACATCACGCGAGAATATACTGCTTGATAAACCGAATGTAACGCTGTTATTTACTTCAATCGCTTCTTCTAAGCTCGACACTTCGATAAGAGAAACGACTGGTCCAAAAATTTCTTCTTGTGCAATTCGGCTGTCGCGATCTACATTCGTGAACAAAGTAGGCGCGTAATAGTTTCCTTTAGCTAAATTACCTTCAGCAAGAATTTCACCACCAACAAGTAATGTAGCACCTTCATCTTTTCCGATTTGGACATAGTTATGGATTTTATCTAATGCTTTTTTGTTAATTACTGGTCCGATTTTCACTGTTTCATCCATACCATCGCCAATCGTTAATTGTTCCATCGCAGTCAGAAGAAGTGTTTCAAGTTCTTCTTTAACATCTTTATGCACGATAACTCGGCTACATGCGGTACAGCGTTGACCTGCAGTTCCAAAAGCACTCCAAAGAATACCTTCTACTGCCAATCCAAGATCCGCATCATCCATTACAATGACTGCGTTCTTCCCGCCCATTTCAAGTGAAACTTTCTTCAAATGACGACCGCCACGTTCTGCAACTGCGCGACCCGTTTCAGTTGATCCTGTAAACGAAATGACTTTTACATCTGGATGTTCGATCATTGCTGTTCCAACTTCTACACCCGAACCGAATATAATATTCGCGACACCAGGAGGAAGTCCCGCTTCTTCAAAAACCTTCGCCATTTCATATGCCATCATTGGCGTTTCTGTTGCTGGCTTCCATAAGAATGCATTACCAGCTACAATTGCCGGGAACGACTTCCACGTGGCAATTGCTACAGGGAAGTTCCATGGGGTAATGAGTCCGACCACGCCGATTGGTGCACGAACACTCATCGCGAACTTATCCGCAAGTTCCGAAGGCGTTGTTTCACCAAATAAACGGCGACCTTCTCCAGCCATATAGAACGCCATATCAATGCCTTCTTGCACTTCTCCGCGTCCCTCTTCAATGACTTTACCCATTTCTTTTGTCAGCACTTGTGCCAAATGCTCTTTCTTTTCTTTCATAATACGACCTATTTCATATAAATAATCTGCTCGTTTCGGTGCAGGAACAAGCGCCCATTTCTTCTGAGCTTCCTTTGCAGCTGCTACAGCTAGATTGACATCTTCTTTAGTTGATAATCTTACTTGCGCTAACTCTTCGCCATTTGCTGGGTTCGTCACAGGAACGTACTTAGCATCTCCCGCATCCTGCCAAATTCCACCGATGTAATTGTTCAATTGCATATACCTTACCCCTTTCGTTTTGAAAACGTTTTCACTATAACTTATTCGACACAAAATAGACTATCCCTTTTCGTTTATGTAAAAAACGGAATATTCCTACTTATTGATGATGTATGAAACTTTTTCCTGTGAATAGCGTATGAAAGAGTAGAATTTAATTTTTGGAGGAATGAGACAAATGAACAACCATGAAATTGATTACAAATTATACGGAGATGACATGCAGTTTGTAGAAGTGGAACTTGATCCAAAAGAAACAGTTGTGGCTGAAGCAGGTAGTTTAATGATGATGGAAGACGGAATTGCCATGGAAACCATCTTCGGAGACGGCTCTGCTGGTTCTGCAGGTAGTGGCATAATGGGTAAATTAATGGGCGCTGGTAAACGCATGCTTACAGGAGAAAGTTTATTCATGACTACTTTCACGAATACCGGTTCTGGGAAAAAACATGTGTACTTCGCTTCACCTTATCCAGGAAAAATCATCCCGATGGATTTGAGTGAAATGGGCGGGAAAGTTATTTGTCAAAAAGATGCATTTTTAGCAGCAGCTAAAGGTGTATCAGTCGGCATTGAATTCCAACGTAAACTTGGAACAGGATTCTTTGGTGGCGAAGGATTTATTATGCAAAAGCTCGAAGGTGACGGACTTGCGTTTCTACATGCTGGGGGAACTATTCACAAGAAACATTTACAACCAGGCGAAGTATTGCGCGTGGACACAGGCTGTTTAGTCGCGATGACACAAGAAGTCGATTACAACATTGAAATGGTGAAAGGTGTCAAAACAGCATTATTCGGCGGCGAGGGCTTATTCTTTGCCACACTTCGGGGCCCAGGAACTATTTGGGTCCAATCATTGCCATTTAGCCGACTTGCTAGCCGCGTCTTCGCAGCCGCTCCGCAAACACCAGGTGGCGGCTCTAAGGGTGAAGGTTCTCTAGCAGGCGGATTGTTTGATATATTAGGCGGGAAATAAGTTTTATGGAATCAGTGCGCCAGGAATGGTGCACTGTTTTTTGTTTATTCCCTTTCAATTGGTTTTATTCCCTTACGTGGACTCGCTATTCCCCTTCAAACTTGGTTTAATCCCTTTCGCTAGCCCGTTATTCCCTTTCATTCGTGGTTTATTCCCTTTCCCCCATGTTTTTCCACAAAAACCACATTCAAAAAAGCACCTGATGCTCTTTCGCACCAGGTACTTAATCGAACTATGAAACTGTCATTTTCTTTTTCATTCGCCACAAGAAATATAGGACAGGTAGGATGAGCAACGCAGAAGTTGTGATACCTCCTGCAATGGATGTGTACAGTGCAAGTAAGCCAACTAACGGCCCGCCTGCAATTTGACCAAAAGCATCAAGTTGACCGAACATGGAAAGGGTTGTAGCACGGCCTTTCGATTGCAGACGTTCGTTTGTAATAATACTCATCAATGGATAGTTTACATTTCTGAGTGCACTTGTCACCCAGTACATCGCCACGGCCAGCCACAACTGTCCAGTCCACGCGAAGACAATCATAGTTCCTACCAATACGGCATTCGTTAACAACAGCACATTCGCGTAGCGGCCACTCATATGTTTTTCTACTAACTTCAGTACGACAATGTTAAGCAAGAAGGCTATAGCGTAAAAGGTGCCGAACCAATACACAGATTCACTTTCTGACAAATCATAGTCTGTAATGAAATGAGCACCATACAAACGGTCAAACCCCTCACTCGCGAGTCCCCACAATAAGGTCACTACCGCAATACTTACAAGAACAGTATTACCACGAATTTGCTCCAGGCCTGATTTAATTGTGGCTATCATATGTGTAACACCTGATACCCCTTTTGTACGTGTAACTTTGACAAATTTCGTTTCCGGCAAATTAATAAATGCCCATATTGCAAGAACAATCAGCATGGTGCCTGCTACTAAAATCGCAATTTGAACAGACCAAATGATTGCAATGGACACACTTGCTACAATTGCGGCAAATCGTGCGAATGAAGAAAACTGAGATCCACGTAAAAAAGTTTCCTCTAAATTTTTACCATCAAGTTCATCAGCAATCCATGCTTGTTCCGCTCCACTAATAAATGTCCAGCCAATTCCCCATAACGCAGAAGCCCCAGCAATCGCCCAGAACTCTGGTGTACTTCCTTCCAAAACATGAGCGAATCCAATCACAAAAGTACCTATAGCAAGTGATCTCTTACGGCCATAATGATCTGCAAACAGACCTGTCGGCATTTCAAATAAGAGCACCGAAACTTCCATAATAGTCCCTATTAGTATAAGTTGTAATGCATTTAAATCTGCTTGTGTAACATAATAAATGGCGTTCAAAGTAAACACCATTTGAATAAAAAACGATCGTGAACTTGTCACGATATAATAAAAATTTTGTATCGCCACTTTTATTTTCCTCCGTTAATTTGATTTTGATTTAAATCAAATCGGAGTTCACATCTTATGCCAACATGTCCTCCAATTTAACTAGTGAAGTCAGTGTTGTTCTTTTCATATAAACCTCTCCTTTTCTAAAACTTAATTTATTATAAATACTATTCTGACTAATGTCACCAATTCATTAAAAAATATGACCACTTTTTAATGGTTTACTCATTTAATTCCATCCCCACTGTTCTTTTCAAAACCTTTTGTTGCCAATTCTTTCACGACTCGTCATAATAGCACTAATTATGCGAAAAGAGTGATAGCTTGAAGAATCGATCGTTACAATTTAAAATTTTTGTTTATGGTGCCTTATTTGTCACCGCTATTTCGCTTCTTATAGGTGCTTCGTTCTATTTCACCATGTCTCAAAGTATTGAACAGCAGATCGGCAATCGTGCTCTAAATATTGCGATGACTACGGCAAATCGACCAGATGTGGTTGCTGGATTTGAAAATGAAAATCCTTCCGTTGTCTTACAGCCTATTGCCGAAGCAGTTCGCGAGCTTTCTGGTGCACAATATGTGGTGATTGGAAATATTGAAGGAATTCGCTATGCACATCCAGTTGTTGAACGTATAGGTGAAAAAATGGTTGGGGACGACAATGAACGCGCTTTAAATAATGGAGAATCTTATATTTCAGAAGCAACCGGGACACTAGGACCTGCCTTAAGAGGAAAAACACCTATTAGAAATAATCAAGGTGAAATAGTGGGCATTATTTCAGTAGGGTTTTTAAAAGCCGACATCTCACATACCTTTTTTGAATATGTGGATTCAATTATTACAATCGTTCTCTTGGCTATCGTACTAGGCATTATCGGTTCAACCATTTTGGCGAGAAGCATAAAAAAAGTGTTATTCAATTTAGAACCTGCTGAAATTGCTCATCTTTTCACTGAACGAAATACACTAATTGAATCTGTACGCGAAGGAATTATTATGGTCGATCAGGATGCACGCATTTCGATGATGAATAAAGCCGCTTACGAAACTCTATCTTTACCAGAAGATGTAACATTGATTGGGCGCTCGATTGAAGAGGTGTTACCTAATACACTCCTCCCTCAAGTTCTTTTAAATGGAGAAAAACAATTTGACCGACAAATGGAGATACGCGGAAAAAAAGCCATTGTCAATCGAATACCTATTTTAATTGGGACAGAAATTGTAGGCGCTGTATCGAGTTTTCGTTTGCAATCGGATTTTGATCAATTAACCACTGAACTTTCACAAGTAAAACAATATACAGAAGCACTGCGAGCTCAAACGCATGAATACCAAAACTTTCTTTATACCATTAGCGGCCTCATCCAACTTAATTCACTGGAGGAAGCACTTCATCTTATCCATGACGAAAAACAAGAACATCAATCTCTTATCCAATTCGTAACAAAGAGATTACAAGACCCTTATTTAGGTGGTCTCGTCATTGGCTTATTTAATCGTGCGCGTGAATTAAAAGTTCGATTTATTTTAGATGAAGATAGTTACTTAAACAGCTTGCCTAAACCTTTAGAAAAAAGCTTATTTGTATCCATTATTGGAAATCTAGTGACCAATGCTTTTGAAGCGGTTGAACATTTAGCAGAATCAGATCGGGTGGTGCGATTGTTTGTTTTAGATAATGGACAAGAAATCTTGATTGAAGTTGAAGATTCCGGTAACGGGCTTAGTGCCGAATTACAACAACATATATTCAAGAAGCGCATTTCAACGAAAGAAGGACAAGATCGTGGCTACGGTTTAGTAAAAGTTGCAGAGAATATTAACGATTTAAATGGAGTCGTATCGATTGAAAATGGGGATTTAAATGGCGTACTTTTCGTCATCTCTATTCCAAAAGGAGGGTTTTCCGTATGAGTGAACTAATAGAAGTCTTAATTATAGAAGATGATCCACGAATCGCTGATATTCACCGTCGTTTTATTGATAAAATTGAAGGATTTGTCGTCGTTGGTTCTGCTCATACGGGAGCTGAGGCAAAGGATTGGGTTTCGGCTATGAAACCTGATTTAGTGTTACTTGATGTTTATTTACCAGATATGATGGGCACTGAGTTGATGACTTTTATCCAGACAGAAAGCACCGACACAGACATCATCTTTATCACGGCCGCTGCGGAAGTGAGTGTCGTGAAACAAGCATTTAGAGGTGGCGTCATTGACTATATACTAAAACCGTTAACCTTCGATCGTTTTCAAGACAGTCTGCATGCTTACCAAGAAAAAAGAAAAACACTCGCAAGTCTTGGAAAATTAGAAGAAGAGTCCATTCAATTATTGTGGCACCCCTTTAAGTCTGGACCCAATTCTTCTGATATTACACTGACACCAAAAGGAATTGATCCTATTACTATGGATAAAGTAGTGGTCGAGTTAAAGCAACAAACGCAAGGAATAACAGCTGAAAAGCTTGGGCTAGCATGTGGACTAAGTAGGTCTACTGCAAGAAGATATCTAGAATTTCTCGTTTCAGAGAGTAAAGCGAGAGCTGAGCTCATTTATGGCACGATTGGTCGGCCAGAGCGTAGGTACTTCCCTGCGTGAACTTTATGAACAAAATGACGACAAAGACCTTTATTTCACTTATGACCCAAAACATTGAATTGAATAAAAGTTCTGATAAATTGAAGACAGCGTTTGAAAGCGCTGTCTTTTTCCAATTCATTTAAAGGGGATATCGTTTATGTGGAAAAAATTATCAACAGTAGTTTTAGCAAGTTCATTGGCTTTAAGTTTAGCAGCATGCTCAAGCGAAGGAAATGAAAGCGCATCATCTAACTACCCTGAAAAAACGATTACTATTGTGGCACCTTCTGGAGCTGGTGGCGGATGGGACTTAACAGCTCGTTCAATTGCCAAAACGATGAATGCTACCAAGATTGTCGAAGAGCCAATTATTGTTGAAAACAAACCAGGTGGCGGCGGGGCTGTATACATGGCTGAGTTTGCTACCAAAGAAGTGAAAAATGATTATGTATTAATGGTTAAATCTCCTCCTATTTTAATTAATAACAACAAAGCTGAAGGTAACAGCCCTTATGGATATAAAGATACTAAACCTCTAGCACAATTAACACGTGATTACGGCGCAATTGTTGTGAAAGCAGATTCAGAATTCAAAACGTTAACAGATGTGTTAGATGCAATAAAAGCAGATCCAAGTAAAATCACTCTGGCTGGTGGATCAGCACCTGGTTCAATGGACCACTTAGTTGGAATTCTTCCTGCTTATAAATATGGCATTGATCCAAAAGCTGTCAAATACGTTTCCTATGATGGCGGTGGCGAGGCGGTTGCTGCACTACTCGGAAATAATGCGGACGTAATCGCAACCGATGCCTCAACTATTAGTGAGTTTGTAAAATCAGGTGATGTACGGGTGCTAGCTGTTAGTTCTTCTGAACGTTTAGAAGGTGTGCTAAGTGAAGTCCCTACTTTCAAAGAAGAAGGTCTTGATACAGAATTCACAATTTGGCGCGGATTATTTGGACCTAAAGATATGTCCGACGAAGCCTATGATTACTGGACATCGAAGTTAGACAAATTAGTTGAAACAGATGAATGGAAAACTGAGCTTGAAAGAAACGGATGGCAAAGTGAATATCGTAATGCCGAAGACTTTACTACGTATTTAGAAGATCAAGACAAGGTGATTGTTGAATTATTGACTGCATTAGACATGCAAAAATAATGAATGAAGGCGACGGCAATAGCGGTCGCCCTTTTCTTTAGGAGGTGTGAAAGATAATGAGTAAAACGTTCGATCGTTTCGCAAGTATCGCCTTTTTACTGATTGGTCTTTTGTTTGTTATTGAAAGCCGCTCAATTTCACAAAGTGCATACGGTTCTTCTGTTGGACCTAATATTTTCCCACTGGCACTAGGAATCATCCTTATCTTATTAAGCATTCGCTTACTTTTTGAAACGATGAAATACCCACATGTCTCAGGAACAAAAGAACCTATTCAGTATGTTAAATTTTTAATTATTTTCATAAGCGCTGCGGTATATGCAGCTGTTTTAGAACCAGTCGGATATGTTATTTCGACATTCATTTTCTTGCTTATTGCATTTCAAACAATGGAGCGTGGGAAATGGATTAGTACGATTCTCATCGCTGGTGCTTTTTCATTCGGTGTATATTACTTTTTTGCAGAATTTCTTGGCGGGTCATTGCCTGGATTCCCAGAGTTTTAAAGTGAAAGGAGTTTTGGCATGAGTACTTTAGATTTTCTATTTAATGGATTTGCAGTCGCATTCCAGTGGCAAAATATTTTGTTTGCATTTGTCGGCGTTTTAATTGGAACAGCCGTTGGAGTATTGCCAGGTATAGGACCAATGAGTGGTGTCGCCCTCCTTATTCCTGTAACTTCCACCTTAACTTCTGGCATGCCTACTGAAGCTGCAGCTGCTAGTTCAATTATTTTATTAGCCGGAGTTTATTATGGAGCCATGTATGGAGGTTCCACAACGTCTATTCTCTTGAATACCCCTGGAGAATCATCGTCAGTTGTCACCACATTAGATGGCTACCAAATGGCCAAGCAAGGTCGCGCAGGCGCTGCTCTTTCTATCGCCGCAATCGGTTCATTCGTTGCAGGTATTGTCTCGTTAATTGGATTGGTTTTATTAGCAAAACCGCTTTCAAAAGTTGCCCTTAATTTTGGCCCTGCTGAGTATTTCTCTCTCATGCTTCTCGGGTTATGTGCTGTTAGTGGATTAGCCGGAAAATCAATGACTAAAGCATTAATTATGACGATATTCGGCTTACTTTTAGCAACCATTGGGATCGACGCCGTTTCAGGGATTGCTCGTTTTACATACGATTTGCCTATTCTGTATTCAGGTCTCGAATTTTTAACAATAGCCGTCGGATTATTTGCTCTTGGTGAAGTCTTTAAAACGATTCTTGAACGAGACAAAGAAGATGGTGCCATTGCCAAAATCGAACGTATTTTACCGACTAAGCAAGATTTAAAAGATAGTGCCGTACCTATTGTTCGGGGTTCATTTTTAGGTTTCTTCATAGGTGTTCTGCCTGGTGCAGGTGCAACACTTGCCTCTTTCTTTTCTTACATGGCAGAGAAAAAATTCAGTAAACATCCTGAGAAATTCGGTACTGGTGCAATTGAAGGAGTAGCAGGACCAGAATCAGCAAATAACGCTGCATCTGGTGGTGCGATGATTCCGTTGCTAACACTTGGAATTCCTGGTTCAGGAACAACTGCCATATTGATGGGTGCACTTATCATGTACAACATTCAGCCAGGTCCTTTGTTTTTTGAAGATCATCCTGAGGTTGCTTGGGGTCTAATTGCAAGTATGTTTATTGGTAACTTAATGCTGCTAGTTTTAAATATGCCACTCGTTAAAGTGTTTGCAAAAATTATTCAAACACCTAAAAAGTATCTGCTGCCGATTATTGTAGCGATTTCCTTTTTTGGTGTCTATGCCGTTCAATACACCACTTTCGATTTATATTTGTTACTGGCTTGTGGATTTCTTGGTTATTTATTAGCGAAAAACGACTATCCTCTAGCACCTCTTGTATTGGCACTCGTATTAGGTCCTATGATTGAGAATAATATGCGCCGTGCTTTGACGATTTCAAATGGAGAATTCTCTATTTTCGTAACCAAACCACTTTCTTTAGTATTTATCATTGCAGCCATTGCTTGGATTGTCATTCCGCTTCTTTTGAAACTCAAAGGTCGAAATGTACTTGTCAATGACGAAGAATAAGTGAATGATAGGATAGAAGTTGGGCGTATATATACGCTCAGCTTTTTTAATGTTGTTAGTTGAGGGTTTATTCCCCTTGGATGTTTGTTTATTCCCCTTGGCGGATGATTTATTCCCCTTCAATGTGTTTTATTCTCCCACACCCAATTTTATCCAACAAAAAAAAGGCTGCCAGTTTAGCGGCAGCCCCATCTATCTTTTTCACATGTTGTTATTCAGCTTGTCTTTTTTCAAAATTTAAATCCCAAGTATAGCCAAACTTATCGCTTACTTTTGCGTATTTTGCTCCCCAGAACGTGTCTTGCAGTTCCATAATCACCTTACCGTCTTCTAACAAAGCATTGTATAGGCGATTTACTTCTTCTTCGCTTTCACAATCAATCATCATTGCAACATTTGATGTCCCTGATTCGCCTGGAGTTGCAGAATCTGCAAGCATAATGCTAAAGGTTCCATCGGTTAAGTGACAGTGCATAATGTAGTCAGCTGCTTCTGGTGGTGAGGGGAAATCACTTTCTCCGTACTTGTGCATTTCTCTGTTTTCAAGTCTAAATGTTTTTTCATAAAAAGCGATTGCCTCATTGGCATTACCATAAAACGTTAAATATGGAGTAACTGGTTTCATTAACTTACATCCCCTTAATAAAAAATAGATATCGTTTATAAAATTCGCCGCTTCTCTATAAAAACCTTTTTAAAGTAGGTAACAGAAAGATATTAAAAGCGGGAATCACATATTCCCTTTCTATTGAGTGCGCTAAAAAATCATGCAAATGGTTGGATAGTATAGAAAGTTGGGCGGTAACATTGCGAAGTTGGGCGGAAACTCCAGAAAGTTGGTCGAAAACCACAAAAAGTTGGGCGGAAACTCCAAAAATTTGGGCGATAACCCTGAATACTAAATAGGTAAAAACGAGAAGCTTCTATCCAACATCACAAATCATCAAATCCATTATCTTGCACATTTACTTTGACATATTGACGAGACTTTTGTTCGAAGAAATCGGTTTTACCTTGATCTACATCTTCATAAGCTTTGATCCATTTTAATGGATTCTTACGATATTCAGGGAATGGACGTTCATAACCGAGTTGGGCACAGCGAACATTTGCATAAAAATATATATATTCTTCTACGTCATCAACATCTAGTCCATCGATTCGGTCTCCGATAACTTCACGTGCCCATTCCGTTTCAAGCATCGCTGCTTCTTTGAAAATTCCTACCACTTCTCGCGCTCTTTCTGGCGTATCATACTCAGGATATTCACTCAACAATTCTTGATAAATTTTCACGAATAAATCCACATGAATTTGTTCGTCCCGGTTGATGTAGTTAATCATCGTGCTCGTTCCTACCATCTTTTGATGACGTGCCAGGTGATAGAAAAACGCGAATCCTGAATAGAAAAACAACCCTTCCAAGATGACATCATAGACAATCGCTGTTAGTAACGAATCTACATTTGGGTTTTCTGAAAAATCTTCATACCCTTTCATAATAAATTCATTGCGTTTTTCTAGAACGGTTTCCGTGCGCCAGTAATCAAACACACGGTCTTGCTCATCCTTTGATACCAAACTAGATAACACATACGAATATGAATGGTTATGAATGACTTCTTGTTGTGCCAAAATAATCATTAGCGCGTTTAGACTGGAATCAGTTAGGTAGTCAGCCACTTTTCCCGCAAAGTCAGTTTGAATACTGTCTAGCAATGCCAATAAGCCGATAATTTTTAAGAATGCTTGTCGCTCTGAATCATTCAAGGAACTAAATTGTTTTACATCCGAACCCATATTAATTTCAAATGGAGTCCAAAAGTTGCCGAGCATTCTTTTATATTTTGGATATGCCCAACTAAAGCGGACATCATCCCAATTTAAAATATTCGAAGAGGCACCATTTACGATACCTGTTGAACGATTTGGTGCATCTTTATCCATGAGCTTTCGTTTTTCGATTGTCGTCATATACAGTTCCCCTTTAGCTTGAGCAAGATTCACATTCCATTAATTCAATTGAAGTGGAACGTACATAGTAAGTTGTCTTCAACCCCCTTACCCATGCATCTACATGTAAATCGAGCAATTCTTTCGCCTTGATTGTATTTTGGACATATAAATTCAACGATACCCCTTGGTCAATATGGCGTTGACGAGCAGCGTTTTGTTTCAGCGTCCAGTGTTGATCGATGAAATACGCTGATTTGTAGTACCAAGTCGTATCCTTATTTAAATCCGGTACGGTTACTGGAATTTTGTAGTCTTTCTTTTCTTCTGAATAGCTCTTTTGGAAAATCGGGTCAATACTAGCCGTGCTTCCTGCTAAAATCGATGTAGAAGAATTCGGTGCCACGGCCATTAAGTAGCCATTTCGCATGCCGTTCATCGACACGTCAAAGCGAAGTTCACGCCATTTTTTTGATGTGTATCCACGAGATTCGAAATAGTCACCCGTGTGGAAACCTGACCCCTTAAATAACGGGTACGGTCCTTTTTCCCTCGATAAGCTCATGGATGCTTCGATCGTTAAGTAGGCGATTTCTTCATATAGTTCATCTGCAAACTGGACCGCTTCATCCGTTTCCCAGCGGATTGATTTTAATGCTAATAAGTGATGCCAACCAAATGTGCCAAGACCAATTCCCCGGTATCTCGCGTTTGTCCGTTCGGCTTGCGGGACAGGAATCATATTCAAATCAATCACATTATCGAGCATGCGAACTTGCACGGTGATGAGACGTTTTAAGACTCCAGCCGGTACTGCTTTCCCCAAGTTGATTGAAGACAAATTACAGACGACAAAATCACCTGGTTTTCGGCGTGTCACGATGATATCATCTTCTATCGTAATGGACTCAAATTCAGTAGCACTCATGTTTTGAAATATTTCTGTACATAAATTACTGCTATAAATCATGCCTTCATGCTTATTTGTATTCATACGGTTCACTTCGTCACGGTAAAACATATATGGGACACCTGTTTCAAGTTGACTGCGCATAATTCGTTTCATGATATCAATTGCTGGTACAACTTCTCTAGACAAGCGTGTGTCTGCTACACATGCTTGATATTTGTCACGGAACGAGCCTATTCCACGCTTTTCATCATAAGAATCTTCCAAAGAATATCCCATTAAGGTGCGGACTTCATGAGGATCAAATAGAGTCCATTCTTCCCGCGCTTGTACTTTTTCCATAAAAATATCTGGCAAGCAAACGCCTGTAAAAATATCGTGGGCACGCATTCGCTCATCACCATTATTTAACTTCAAGTCCAAAAACGGCAAAATGTCTTTATGCCAAACATCTAAATAAACGGCGATTGCTCCTTGGCGCTGACCGAGTTGATCGACGCTAACAGCTGTATTGTTCAATTGTTTAATCCAAGGCATGACCCCACTTGAGGCACCTTTAAATCCACGAATTGAGGAACCGCGACTACGCACTTTCCCCATGTATATGCCAATACCACCGCCGTATTTTGATAAAGTTGCAACATCCGTATTAGAGTCATATATTCCTTGCAGACTATCGTCAACCGTATCAATAAAACAGCTTGATAACTGGCCATGTGGCTTGCCGGCATTAGAAAGTGTTGGCGTTGCCACCGTCATATATAAATTACTCATCGCCCAATATGCTTCTTTTACTTTCTCTAAGCGATTCAATGATTCATTTTGCATTAACGTCATGGCAATGATGAGCCATCGTTCTTGTGGAAGTTCCGCTGTCGTTTTATCGAAGTCTCTTGCCACGTATCGATCCATTAACGTTTTTAATCCGATATATGTAAAAAGCGAGTCACGCTGTGGTTCAAGTATTTCACCAAAGTCTATAATTTCTTCTTTTGTATAAGATTGAAGCAATCGAGCATCATACAATCCTTTGTCTGATAAACGAGTGAGATGTTTATAGAAGTCCTTGTAAACATTATCCATTGAACAGCTACGTAAAATGGCGATTTCACTGTACACTTGCACTAAATAAATACGTGCAGCTACGAATGTCCAAAATGGCTCCTCTTCGTCCAGATGACTGAGAGATTCTAACACCATCGCTTGAGACCATTGCGCATCTGTTGCCTCAGGATTTTTCTTCATCCACTTATCATGTGCACGCAATAGTGGTGCTAACTGATCCTCTGTAAATAATGTAAATAACTGATCAATATTAGCATATTTTTTTGATAATACCTTTTGCATATCGTATATTCCCCTTCCAAAAGCCCAATTTTATTAACACAAAAAAGCGATGAATCAGCCTTTTCGGCTGAGCCATCGCTCATGATTGTTAGAATGAAAGGAGTTAAAGTGGTTTGCGAGAAAATGGAATATCGCTCGCTACAGATAGCTCGCTTCCACTCCTCAACCCCCGAAGAAAGTGATGCTTATGAAAAAATGGCAGGTCTCCTGGCTCGTGCATTAGCCTTCCATACGCCTTCCCGTGTCGTGACACAGTGGACTTCGTACAGTCGTTGCACTTACAGTTGCGGGGACAGCTTCGGTATTTCACCGAATTCCCTATTAAACCATTGCTGGTACCATTTTTTCTTTTACATACTACATATTGTGTTTTGTATAAATATCAATCTAACATATTGTGTTTTATCGTTCAATAGCCGAAATATCTTAGAATTCTCTTAACCCTTATTAACGCTCACTAATTCACTTAAAAAATATTTTTTATCTTGTTGTTTTGCAATATTTTCGGCAGCAACTTGTCCGCGTTCGAGCCAATCCCATGCTTCATTAAATAACTGACTTGTTCATTTTTGTGAAGCTCTTTTTCTTGTTGAGACAACAATAAATCACTCCATTTCCGCTCGCTCTTTGCGCTTTCTTTTCTCAGAATACATTCGCTGGTCAGCGAGTGCATAAAGCTCATCATACGTTCTTCCTTCAAACGGATACGTACTACACCCAATACTTAGTTCTATTTCAATCAACACATCTCTATAAACGAAAGGATGTTCTTGGAAAGCAATTAGAATTTGATCCATTAACTGATTCACATTTACGAAACGTTTATTTTTTGAAACCGCAATAACAAACTCGTCCCCTCCAATACGGCCTGTATGCCCACTTCCAGCAACCAACTCATTGAGGACTGAGGCTGTATGAATAAGTACTTCATCTCCGACTAGGTGTCCATAAACATCATTAATCGTTTTAAAATGATCTAAATCCAATAACGCAAAATACGCGATACGGTCTGGATTATTGACTATATATTTCTCGGATAATTGAACAAATGAAGCACGGTTGGCCACACCCGTTAACATATCGTGATAAGCGAGGTAGTGAACACGGTCATCTGCAAGTTTTTCTTCGGTAATGTCACGACAAATTAAATAATAGGAAATCGCCCGATTTTTAATAAACCGTTTCCCGTCTAGCATGAAATAAGCATCGACAACATCACTTTTCATATGATACAAAATAGAATGGATTGAATTTCCTTGCTTTAATTGATTTTGAATAGCTAACAATTGTTCATCATCTTTATTTGCACGGAATAAAGCAAAGAACTCTTTCTTTTTTTCAGGAAATCGTAACAGTGCGGCTTCATTTGCTTGCTCTACCATCCATTTCTCAGTAAATATAAAGATAGCTGATGAATTCAAGTTAAAGAGAGTAGCATATTGATCGTTGACATTTGACAAAAAATTATATTTTAACATGCTATAAGTAAATAATACTGCTAATAAAACCCCAGTATATAAATAAGGATAAGGAGGCATGGCCCCACGGTAATTTGGCAGACCCAATACAAGTATGACTACGATTATGGTTAAAACAGTCCAAGAGAGAAACTTTAAAAGTTCGATATCTTGTTTAGTATGGACACGTTTTATTCCGTTCCTTAACATAAAGTATGAAGGTAAAGATATGAGTGAACTAGTAAGAACAGCCCCATAGTAAGCCATATCTAGTTTCCCATAAATCCAATGTCCTTGTCTTACATAATTTTCGATTGTTTGACTAGGATCGATTGTAAACATGTAAAAAACAAGGAATAGTAGTGGGACATAAAATAAACTAGGATATAACCATTTAGGCATGATTTCTTCCATTTTAGACACTTTAGCAAAAAAATGAAAACCGAACATCACAATAAACAAACCCGCTACAACTGTAATGTAATCATGAATATATGCACTGTTTTCGACCGGTAAAATATGGCGAATAAATTCTCCAAGAAACATAAATGCATACAAGTTAATAATGATAAAAACAAGCTGATGTTCAGTCCGTTTAGGATTACGGAACATCACCACGAAAGACATCGCTAGTAAAGCAGATGCAGGTAAAATATAGGCAAGAAAGTAATATAAAACAGTTGAAATTGCCATCTTAACCACCTCATTTCCCCTACTACACTAGGTATATCTCTCCATTATAAATTAAATTTGTAATTTTCTCACTATTAATTGTCGAATAAAACACATTGACCGTCTAAACAGGTCGCATTTTGCCATATTATGCGGATGTTCTTAACAAGTTATGTTTTCATTATGGTGGCTCATGTTGTGCTATTAGCGGATTTTTGCATGCTAAGAGCGGTTTCGTGTCGTCTATCGGCGCAAAAGACATGGCTATCGGCGAATCTTTGTAGACTAACAGCGGTTCTTTGTCGACTACGAGCGTTTCAACGAAAATGGGGACATCCAGCTTCAGTGGAAGTCCTTAACAAGTTATGTGGCTGGTATCGACTTTGAGAGAAAAAAATCCCACAAGAAAAGCGGCCTCATAGTGAGACCGCTTCAAAATTACTTAGAAATAGATAACAAATGCTAGCACAGCAGCTAATACCAAACGATAAATCGCAAATGGCGTTAACTTCACATGCTCAATTAATTTCAAGAAGAACTTAATAGAAATCAAAGCAAACACGAAGGCACTAATGAATCCAACTATATAAAACGATAGATGATCCGCCTCAATGTCCCCCCAGTTCTTAAATAACGATAAGAAACTAGCACCAAACATAATTGGCACGGCCATAATAAACGTAAAATCAGCAGCCGTACGGTGACTCATACCGAATATGACACCACCAGAAATGGTTGCTCCTGAACGTGAAAAACCTGGCCATAAAGAGAAACATTGTACAAGCCCTACAGTGAATGCTTGCTTATATGTAATTTGATCCAACGTTTTCGTTTTTGGTACTTTCGGTCCAAATTTATCGGCTGCAATCATTAAGAATGCTCCGATAACTAACCCAATTAATACCGTTTCAACAGAGAACAAATGCTCATCAATAAAATCTTCAAACAACACACCCAATACGCCTGCTGGAATTAAACCAACGATAACATGTGATAATTTCAACTGAGATCCTGGTGCTACGTCTTTCATCTTATATAGTCCAACAAGACTAAATAAACGTTTCCAAAAGACCACAATAACGGCAAAAATTGATCCTAACTGAATCACAATTTTAAATGTATTTGCAGAATATTTGCCGAGAAACTCGGAAGTTTTTAACCACATGTCATCAACAATAATTAAATGCCCAGTAGAAGAAACGGGAGCGAACTCCGTCATTCCTTCCACAAACCCTAGTATTAACGCTTTCAGTAAATCAAATAGTTCCATAATATCTCCTTATGCTCTTTTTTTCCGGAATTGTATATACCACCAAATTGCCGCTAGTCCTACAAGTACAATCACTACATACGCAATATTTGAATAGACGTCCATAACGCCTACGATTGATTCCCAGTTATCGCCAACAGCCGCTCCAACTGATACTAAAATCGTATTCCAAATCAGTGTTCCTACGGTCGTGAATAACAAAAATAGTCCGAACTTCATATTCGACATCCCTGCAGGAATCGAAATCAAACTGCGAATCAATGGAATCAAGCGGCAAAACAATACCGTCCAGATGCCGTATTTATCAAACCAGCTATCAGCTTTGTGAATATCTTTTCTCGTTAAACGTAAAACCCGTCCATAACGATCCACAATTTTCTCTAAGCGCTTTACATCAAGTTGTAGACCTAGCCCATAAAGAATGACAGCCCCAGCAACTGAACCAGCCGTTGAAACTAAAATAACACCCATTGCCGTCATATCTGACTGCGTCGTCATATATCCACCAAACGTCAATATCACTTCCGACGGTATTGGCGGAAAAATATTTTCAAGCATAATAAGCAAGAATATACCTAAGTATCCATACTGGCTCATTATATCGGTAATCCAGTTTTCCATGTCCAGCCTCCAACCAAAAATTTTCTCTACCTTCTATGGTAACAATCTTGCGCAACTTTTCCCAATGTTTATTTCGTCGAAAACGTGACAGTAATCGACCAAAGCTCTGAACGAGACCCTAATCGAAGCGGCGGCCCCCAAAATCCAAACCCAGATGACACAAAAGCGTGCATCAAGCCTTTAAGTTTATACCCGTAATCAAGCTCGAATAAACGGCGCGTAAATAGGTGATTTGGCCACATTTGCCCACGGTGCGTATGCCCTGATACATGCATATCCACACCAAGCTCGGAAGGTGTCTTTAAATCATACGGTGTATGGTCCATGACAAACCAAGGTAGCTCATCGTTGTTTGGCTTCAAACTTGCCAAAGACATGCGCTTGCCATTCGTTGCATCTTCTCTACCCGTTACATAGAACGTATTTTCAATACAAATGGTTTCGTCTAGTAACATTTGTACGCCCGCTTCTCTCATTTCATCCACTAACAGAGGAATTTTCCGACCATAGTATTCATGATTACCGACAACCCCATAAACCCCATACGTCGTCTTCAACTGCCTCATGACTGGAGACATCCCATCACTGACAAACCAAATGGGATCATCATCCACCAAATCTCCCGCCAACAACACCACATCCGGTTTTTCTGCATTGGCCAAATTCACAAACCGTTGCAAATGCTTTTTATTTGAAAGAAGACCTAAGTGGAAATCAGAAGCGAGTACCAACTTTAAGTCGCGAAGGGAACCAGAATCCTTGTTGATGTGAATCGATTTATGACGAACAACCGGAGAAAACGCCATATATGTACCTACGATAAAAATAAGTAAAAAGATAAAAGCCACCACGTTTCCTACGATAAATATCGTTTGCTGAGATGGCCAAATGAAATAAGTAACGGATGCTAATGGGAATAAAATCACACCGTACTGCATGACGATAAACCAATATGACCCAATCATACTGAAATACTTTAATCCATGACTAAACTTTCCAATGATGTAGCCAAAGGCAAGTAGGAACCACATTATCCCGAAGATTACTGGGTGAATTGAGAGGTTCCACGTTTCAAGCCATTGATACGTGTTAAAGCCAAAATAATAAACTAGTAGTGCATAAATTGTAAGGATTAAAGTACCTATGCTGATTCTTTTCATATGATTAATTCACCTTTACATCATGCGTTCGGTCATACCGAATGGTAAATGCCACTTTCACTTCAGATTTTGCTGGAACAGGTACAAATATTTGTATATCGTCATCTTTGCGCTTCCAATTATGTGTTGATTCGACCACATCAAATATACCGTAACTTGTACCGTGGTTGATGATAAGTTCAACCGGCAGATCTTTTTGATTGCGAATTACGTATTCGACTTCCTCAAATTCATAGCCGTCTTTCTTGTATTCTGCAACGACATCACTTTCCACCGTAATATCAAACGCTTCACCTGATTTAATGCGGACCAATTCACCCACTGCTGTATGTGGAATGAAATCTTCCCCGATAAATTCAGAAGACCCATCTTTCGGATTTTCTTTGTACAATTTAAATCTTCCTCGTGGCAGCGGGATTCCCAAACCGTTTGCCGCATCATTTCGGAAAGTAAAGTACACCGTTGGATGGTCGCTGTACGCATCCACTTCATAGAGTGTATGGGATTTGATTTGATAAGCAGCAAAGAGTTGAACTTGCTTTTGTTGACGATTTTCCAGTGTCAGTTTTTCAGGCAGTGTATATAAATAATAATCGGCAAAAGCTTGTCGTTCGGGTTCCATTGAATTTTGCTCGTATAGCATCGTTTTTTGCAGGAGACTTGGTGCCCGAATTACTGTACCAGCCATTAACTTTACTTTAGCTTCTTGATACGCAATACCTGAGTTGTTCGTTAACGTGACCCACCCAGTCAAATCGAAATCATTTTCTCTGATTTGCGCCACATAATCTGTATCCCAACTTAGTCCACGCGTTAAATACGTGACACGTGTGTCTTCACCAGTTTGTTCCTTGATGCGCCACACGAGTGTGGGTTTTAACATCACTTCTTCCGGACCATCTGGCAATCGAATCTCACCTTCTGCGTCAAGAACGATTTCCTGCGTTTGCATGTCTGCGAGTACCAGCCCATTTTGCACACTTAACAAAAGATAGGCTTTTTCGTCGCCTGTTTTCTTATTGACGAGTCTGATCTCATGCCCAATATACTTTTCTAGCAACTTGAAGCGATCCTCTAAGTCATATTCATAGGTAAGCTCAGTGACTACTAAACCTTTTACTTGCACTGAATTTGATTCAATTTGTTGTGGAACGTCTAAATAATAGATGACGTGATCGTCTGAAAGTGGAGGAATGGAGCGGACTTCTTGAACTAAAGCGAAGCCATCATTGTATACTGTCAGCGCTAGGTCTTTCGTCAAGCTGGCAGGCAAATTGGTCGGCATAAAAGGCACCTCCTCGTTGTTTTTGGAAAGTATATCATGATATGCGTGATTTCTCATTGCAATACGCGGTGTTGATTTGGAGTTGAATTATTTCACTAAGTATATTTAAAAATAGCAAGTATGATTGCAATTGCAAATATATAGTACCTGATAATGTTTACTGAGAAATAAAGGTTTTCAGTACGCTTCGGACGAATCTTCTGCTGCACTATAATCTAAAGAACTAAGAGTGGGGCTTGTGACATCGTCACTTGCCCCACTCTATTTTTCCAGATCATTCTGCGGCGGGGATTCGTCCTTCGCTCCCTTGCAACCTAGACGCTCACAGTTAAGATCGTTTGGTTTACTAAAGAATAGACATTATCTTTTCATAGATGTTCGGCCGAAATACAATTTCTGCCTCTTTCTGCTTACTTTATTTCAGACCAATCTTTAAGTGAGTAGTGACACTTACAATAAAGCATAAAACAGAGTGGTTAATGTTGAAAAACCCGTTTTTCATTCTTCCGATAAATCTCAGTCTGACTTTTCGAGGTTGACGTCTGAAAAAAACACCTCCACGTCTGAAAAATGGGCATCGACGTCTGAAAAACGTGAATACCACTTAAGCTTTGGGCACTCAGCTGACACGGCTAAGTTTCCAGTACGCTTCGGACGAACCTTCTGCCGCACTATAATCTAAAGAACTAAGAGTGGGGCTTGTGACATCGTCACATCCACATTGTACTCATTCTCTAGATAATAGTGCGGCGTGGGATTGCTCTCCAAAGCTCACCGGAAACCTGAGTGACAAATTGTTTTGCTTACATTATTTCAGACATTTCTTTAAAGTTAGGAGTAATACTCACTTAAAAGAAAAAATAAAGGTGTACTAGCCAAAGGCGCAATTGCCCCATAATTAACTTTATTGGTGTAATAAAAAAATGGAAAGCGACAGATATTCCTGTCGCTTAGTCTACTGTTACTTTTGGCCATTTGGTTGACCACTTTTTTTGTTTTGCTCTGTCATCATAAATTTGCGAGCCTTCAAAATAAGGAGTGGGACGAATTTTCATCGCGATTAAATCTTCAACTCCATAAGGAGCACTTAAGTGAAGTTCCCCTTTTTCATCCAAAGTAATTCCAATAGCAGTGGCTGTCTCTGGAAATTTTGACATTCCATCTATTGAGGATGTATAGGGCTCTACCTGATTCAATTTATGCATTCTTGCTTGATTTTTAACAGACCAAGGGATTGTAGCGTCTAATATATTTAATTGTTTTTCGAACAACTTTTCATTTTGTTTGTCTAGCTGATTCGAGTCGAAATAAATGACATCCACATCTGGAAGTATGGTTTTTTCAGAGAACCCATGTAACTCATCCCATATTTTTGCTCTTATAAAACCTGCACATATCCACCAGTCAGGTAACTCCAGTTTTGCTGCTTGCCGAATCACATTCATCATCCACTTATCTTTCGAAATAACTTCCTTAATGTCTTGCTCGTTTACTAATTTCATGCTGTTCCTCGCTTACTTCTATAACCCCATTTTCTTCGCAACTATTACTTTCATGATTTCATTGCTTCCTGCGTAGATGGATGCGACTGGAATATCACGATAACGTCGGGCAATTTTATATTCTTCCATATAACCATAGCCCCCGTGTAACTGCAGGCATTCTCCGGAAATTTTCTTCGCTGTCTCGGTTAACCAATATTTTGCCATCGATACTTTAGAGACAATTTCTTTCCCTGCTATATGATCTTCAATTAGCGATTCTAAGAACGAGTGGCCAAGCTCGACTTCAGTGGTCATTTCCACTAGTTTAAATTGCGTGTTTTGAAAAGCGGAGATTGGTTTACCAAATGCTTTGCGCGATTTTACATAATCCAGTGTCATTTCGACCATATCTTCAGAAGCGGTTTGCGCAGAAATCGCTACCATTAAACGCTCTTGCTGAAGTTTTTCCATCAAATACGTAAAGCCTTTACCTTCTTCGCCTAGGAGATTTTTCACTGGCACGCGGCAATCTTCAAAGTACAACTCTGCTGTATCTTGAGCGTGCATCCCTACTTTATTGAGTTTACGTCCACGTGTAAATCCAGGCATGCCTTCTTCAACAACAAGTAAGCTGATGCCGCGATGTTTCGGTTCGATTTTTGTATCAGTTTTCACCACAACTAGTATCAGATCCCCATTAATGCCATTAGTTATAAAGGTTTTCGATCCATTCACAATATAATGGTCGCCATCTTTTACAGCAGTTGTTTGAATCGCTGCTAAATCAGATCCAGCTCCAGGCTCTGTCATGGCAATGGCCGTAATATGTTCGCCTGTTACACAACCTGGCAACCAGCGTGATTTTTGTTCATCTGTACCGTAAGCTTCGAAATAGGGTACTACGATATCATTATGCAAACCAACACCGGTTAAGCTTGCTCCTACGCGTTCCAGTTCTTCACCAATAATCACCGCATAGCGGAAATCCGTTTCAAGCCCGCCATACGCCTCTTCGACTTGGGGACATAAATAGCCCATTTCTCCAAGCTTTTTCCAAAATGATTTAGGAATCATGCGGTCTTCTTCCCATTTTTCATATTGGGCAACCGCTTCTTTTTCTAAAAATTTCCGAAGGGACTTGCGGAACATCACATGTTCATCTGTTTCAAAACGATATTTCCCCATCAAAATTCCTCCTTATTTCGCTTGCATGCGAATAGCACCATCTAAACGAATCACTTCGCCATTTAACATGGGGTTAATGACAATGCTCTCTACTAATTGAGCATATTCAATTGGTTTACCTAAGCGGTTTGGGAATGGAACTGAACTTGCAAGAGCTACACGTGCTGGCTCAGGCAATCCTTCAAACAATGGTGTTTCAATAAGCCCTGGGGCAATGGCCATTACGCGAATGCCGTCTCTCGCAAATTCACGGGCAATCGGTAAGGTCATCCCGACGATACCACCTTTAGATGCACTGTATGCGACTTGACCAATTTGCCCTTCAAATGCTGCAACTGACGCGGTATTTATAATGAGACCTCGCTCGCCTTCATCGTTTGGTTCATTTTGTTGCATGGCATGTGCAGCAACCCGCAACACATTAAATGTACCTATTAAGTTCACTTGAATGACTTGTTCAAAACGTTCGAGTGCTAGTGGACCTTTTTGTGACACTACTTTTCCAGGCGTAGCAATTCCTGCGCAACTCACTAACAGATTAATTTTGCCAAAATGTTCAACTACTTGTGCAACGTTTTGTTCGGCTTGTTTTGCATCAGTGACGTTTGTTTGAAAATAAACAACTTGATCGTGACCTAGTTCTTCTACTAATGCTTGCCCACGCTGGTCATTCAAATCAAATATGGCAACCTTCCCACCCTTTTCTACAAGGTGACGAGTGGTTGCTTCCCCGAGTCCCGATGCGCCTCCCGTTACAATGGCGATTACTTCAGAAGTCTTCATGCTGGATCCTCCGATTCTGTAAATCTCTCAATAATTGTCGCGTTCGCCATCCCCATGCCTTCACAAATCGCTAGGAGTCCATAGCGGCCTTTTGTACGTTCTAGTTCATGTAACAACGTGACAAGCAGTTTCGTGCCTGATGCGCCCAATGGATGGCCAAGGGCGATAGCTCCTCCATTGCGATTTAATTTTGCAGGATCAGCACCTATGTCCTTTAACCAAGCAAGCGGCACTGAAGCGAATGCTTCATTTACTTCATACACGTCCATATCCTCTATTGTTAACTGTGCTTTCTCCAACACTTTTTGAGTCGCTGCAATCGGACCTGTCAGCATTAACGTTGGATCTGACCCAACTACGACACGCGTGTGAATACGAGCACGTGGGGTTAACCCTAACTCTTGCGCTTTTTCACGTGACATTAATAGTACTGCAGAAGCTCCGTCACTCATTTGACTCGCATTGCCGGCCGTAATTCTTCCATTTTCATCGAATACGGTCTTTAGCCCACGCAGTGTTTCTAAAGTAGTTCCTGCTCTTGGCCCCTCATCTACTGAAAATAGCTCAGTCGTTCCATCTTCTTTTGTCACTTCAATTGATACGATTTCTTTTTCAAAACGGCCTTCCGCTATTGCCTTGAAGGCGCGTTCATGACTTTGAACAGAAAATGCATCTAATTCTTCACGAGATAAATCCCATTGTTCTGCAATTCGTTCAGCTGATAATCCTTGATTGATGATTTCATATTGCTCTAGCAATTTCTTGCTTGGCTTCGCATCGCCCATATTTGACATCATCGGCACACGGGTCATGCTTTCCACACCGCCTGCAATCACGATATCCATATCTCCACACGCAATGGCTTGCGCAGCAAAATGAACCGCTTGCTGACTGGATCCACATTGACGATCTATTGTGGTGCCTGGCACTTTTGTTGGAAACCCTGCAATAAGACCCGCTGTTCTTGCAATATTTCCACCTTGTTCACCGACTTGTGAGACGCATCCCAAAATAATATCTTCTACATCGCCTTTTTCAATGCCGACACGATCAATTAATTTTTCTAAAACAGTAGCTGCCAATTCATCTGGGCGCATATGTGTGAACTTACCTTTTCTTCGTCCTACTGCCGTACGTATTCCATCTATAATCACGACTTCTTTCATCGTTACACCTCATTTATCAAAATTGAATGAATATTCACTCACTCTTATTTTACAGAAGTTTCATTCGAAATTCCACCTTCATCTTAGAATTATCTACGTCTTAAGTCTTAGCAAAAGATGCATTTTAAGACCGTTTAGACATTTCAAACGAATTGGTACGATAAATGTACAAATAGAAGGGAGAAACAAACACATGAAAAAATTTGGATTAATTGTTATCGGAACAATTGCAGGAATTGTAGCACTGGTCAATTTAGGATCGCTACTTGGGCTTGCACTATCTGCCTTGCTTGTTTTCGCAGGTATGCATTTCTATTTAAAAGGAGGATCCACTCTTTCTAAAGTGTTATGGATAGCCGTTGGAATTATTGGATTACTATCTGCAGTTGCAAATGTACCTGGTTTCTTCGGAATTCTTGCGCTTGTTGGTTTATGGTATGTCGTTCGAAAGTGGAAACAACAACCACTTGTACTTTCTAATCAAGCAACTGCCTTTTCTTCAGATCCTTTCACAAATTTTGAAAAACAATGGCAAGAACTAAACAAATAAGGAGGAAACACACATGACAACATTATGGAAACGATTTAAGTATGCATTCGAAGCAGATTTACACAACGCCTTTGATAAAAAGGAACAAAAAAATCCCATTGCCATGTTAAATCAATATATTCGCGAAGCCGAAAAACAAACAGAAAAAACGGGTACGTGGATCGAAAGACAATCTCAACTAAAAATACAGCTTGAAAAAGAGCTACAAGAATCTCAAGAGATGCTGGCAAAACGAACCACACAATTGGAACTTGCAAACCAAACAAATGAAGGTGAATTAATTGATTTTGCTAAAGCAGAAGTTGCAGCCTATACCAATCGAGCAGAAGTTCTACAAGCTAGTATTTCGCGCACAACTGAGGAGTTATTTGGGCTTGAACAGAAATATGAAGAAATGAAACATAAAGTAAAAGATATGAAAGTACGTCAGCTTCAATTAATGGGCAAAGAAAACGTTACTCGCGCTCATCACCAAATGGACCGTATGCTACAACCAGAATCATCGAAGAATGCCGACAATCGTTTAGTCGCATTTGACGAAATGGAACAATATATTGACCGTCTTGGTCAACGTATTGAGAAAGATCATGATGTTTCTTCTATGGAACGTCGTTTAGCGCAATTAGAAAAAAAAGAACAACCAACACATGAAATTGTGTAAACTATAAGGAAAAGCTTTAGGCACTAGGAAATGCGGAGAAGGCACTCGTCTTCTCCATTTTTCAAATTACTAAAAAAGATAATTACTTTCCAAGCTACCAGCAGCATCTCGCACTAAGCTAGAGTGGCGTTTTACGGTTTACGTCTCACCCGTTTCGAAAAAGGAGGAATAGCTATGCAACGAATACCAACTGATCGCATTACATTTTGGCTATTATCTGCCTTACTACTCGTTTTTGTAGAGGTAATGTTTTTTCATAATGGAAGTGTGTTATTCGTTCTTTTTGGTGTCGGGTTAATTTATATCAGTTTGCGAAGAAAAAGTCGTTTATTTTTCTGGAGCGGTGTTGCCTTTTTAGGGGTTGCCCTGATTTCCATGTGGAGTCTGCGCTTATTTATTGTTGCAACCATCGTCTATATTTTAATTCGACTTTGGAAAGGCGATGAAACACAACAAATTATCGAACCATTTCTTGGTGATGAAACAGAAACGCCTAACGCACTCATTCAAAATAAGCTCTTCTCGATTCAGAGTACCCCTTTTCAAGCATACGAATGGAAGGATGTTCATGTACAAGGTTTCTATGGAAACATTACGATTGATGCTACTCAAACCGTATTACCAAAAGGTACCTCTCTAATATCCGTTCGACAAGGTATAGGGAAAATACGAATTCACGTTCCTTATGAAATTCCTGTTCGTATTCATTACACAACACTTCTAGGAGATGCTCGAATCTTTGGTGCGAGTAAAAAGCGTTTATGGAATCAATCGATTGTTCTTCAAAATGGCTATATCGAAGCACAAGGTAGCGCATCTTCAGAACTTATTATTGCAGTGTCTACTTGGCTTGGGGATGTTGAGGTGATTCGTAAATGAGCGGATTTATCGGACGAAGCTTTATACTATTTTCACTTCTTGCAACTTTACTAGTTTCCTTATTAACTTACCTTTTGGGTTGGCCAACTTATGAGACTTGGCTACCTCTTTGGTCAATAGAAGAAGCGAATTTGCCCATTGCTATTTGGTTAGCCATATTATTACTCGTCCTTAGTATGGGCGTTGCCCTATCGACCACACAACTGGCTAGAAAAAGAGAACGTGCAATTGAAACTTATATGCAATCTGTTCTGACTACCGATCAACAAAGCGGCGACATCAAAGTTCCAATGGTTTCTTCTAAGTTAAAGAAATCACTTAGCGAAGTATCCATGTTAATTACGACTCAAAAGAAAAGTTTGTTAAGGATGTCAGACGAACGTGCAGAAGGCGAAGATAAACGAATTCAAGAACGCATCATTCAAGAGCGTCAACGGTTAGCACGGGAACTTCATGATTCAGTGTCTCAGCAATTATTTGCCGCTTCCATGTTGTTATCAGCGATGACTGAGCAGCAAGAAAATGATTCAGAAGAAATTCCAAAACCATTGGCACAAGCAGAAAAAATAGTGCAACAAGCGCAACTTGAAATGCGTGCACTGCTACTTCACTTACGTCCAGCAGCACTTCACAACAAAACATTAGCACAAGGTCTCGAAGAATTACTTTTCGAGTTGCAACAAAAAGTTCATTTTACCATTCGCTTCCGTTTAGAAGACGTAGCCCTTTCAAAAGGCGCTGAAGATCACTTATTCCGTATCGCACAAGAAACGTTATCCAATACATTACGACATGCAAATGCTAGTGAGGTCGATATTCTTTTTGTAGAACGTGACGGACTCGCCATTTTCCGTGTTCAAGATAACGGAGTCGGCTTTATGAAAGATGATGATGGTAATGCGGGTTCTTATGGCTTACATCACATACAAGAACGAGCGATTGAAATGGGTGGAACGAGTAAAATTGTTTCAGTTCCATCACAAGGCACCATTGTAGAAGTTAAAGTTCCTGTTGAGAAAGGGGTCGAAGTTGATGATACGAATCGTGCTAGTAGATGATCATGAAATGGTCAGAATAGGCGTGTCTGCTTACTTGCAAGCACAAGCAGACATGGAAGTAATCGGCGAAGCAGTTAATGGCAAAGAAGCCGTAGATTTAGTATTATCGCTTCGCCCTGATATTGTGTTGATGGATATGGTCATGCCCATTATGAATGGGGCTGAAGCTACGAAAGAGATCATTTCACAATGGCCAGAAGCCAAAATCATGATTGTCACAAGTTTCCTGGACGACGATAAAGTGTATCCAGCATTAGAAGCAGGCGCTGTCAGCTATGTCTTAAAAACATCTAATGCTAAACAACTCGCCAAAGCCATTCGCGAAACATTAGATGGCCAAACGGTGTTGGAACCTGAAGTTACGAATAAAATGATGAAACGTATGCGCCAAGGAATAGACCGTCCACTTCATGAAGAGTTAACCGATCGTGAAAATGAAATCTTACTGTTAATGGCAAAAGGTCACAGTAATCAAAACATTGCTGATGAATTATTTATTGCCTTGAAGACCGTCAAAACTCATGTAAGTAATATATTATCTAAACTTGATGTGCAAGACCGTACTCAAGCAGTGGTCTATGCCTTTCAACAAGGGTTAGTGCCGAAAAGTTAGACCCCCTTCCTACTATTGCTATGAAGTCTAAATTGCACACAAAATAGAATTTATAAAGGTACAATTCCTTAGTAAAGGTTGGTTTCCGTTACAGGCGGACGCTTTCCGCGGGCATGGCCTCAGCCTCCTCGACGAGCAAAAAACATCTGCTCCTGCATCACTACGCTAGCTTCGTCGCAAAAGAGTTGTGCAAAATTATTTTTGCACAACTCTTTGTCTGCGGGGTCTTCAGCTCATGCTATTCCCGCTGGAGTCGCCGCCTTTCACTACAATCAACCGTATTCTTTATAAAGTTACATACTAAATAATAATCGCTTTTTGTAAAATGAAAGTTACTACTAACGAAAGTCAAAATGGAATTGGCTTACGGCAATAGCCCATAATCTGCTACTTTCAACAGGAAGAATATTAAACATAAAAACAGGTGGAGAAAAACGAGTTGTTTTTCTCCACCTGTTTCATATTTGGGACTTATTAGACAGCACTCTCTATTTTCGTGATTTTTCTGAGGTTACTTTATTCAGTGCGTAAATAACACCAGCATGGATTCCTTCGTGCCAACTTGCAAATTGAATTACCGCATCAATCGTTGCCATTTTATAAAGCGGGCCAATTGGCATGACTTCAGGAAGTGGTTGGCCTACTTTTCCTGATAAAATCTCTTCTACTCGTTTTGGTTGTTCTGCTAGTGCTGCAAGAAGTTCTTCATTTGTTGGTGGTTCAACATTCCAATCTTCTGGCTTTGAACCGCCTTTAAATAGAGGAATCCATTCGGGATGGACTGGCTCATAAGTTGGAATGCTTTTTTTAATGAATGATTCCATTGAGACAAAGATATGCCCAACATTCCAGCGGATCGTGTTATTGAATCCTTCTGGTTGAATATCCCATTGTTCATCTTTCACTGATTGTAAACGACCGTTTGTATACATTCGTGCAAATTTCATTTGATTGATTGTTTCCATATTCATCCACCTCATACGTTCAGAATAAAGTAAGCGTAGCTGAAATACTTGGAAAAAGAAATAGAAATATAAAAGGACAGGGTCTCTTCCCCCTGTCCTTCTAAATAAATAACTTACTCAAAAGCCACATTATGTTGTGCTGAGTCTTGATTTGTCCAAGTGATTACTGTTCCTGGAGCCACTGTTATATTTTCACTAAATGCATAATCAGCTATATCGAGAGCTACTTCTCCAGAAGTTGTAGCACCTTCTTCCACAACTACCGTCATCTTCATTACTGGATGTGGTTCACAAAATACATTAAATTCTCCAGCTTCATTAAAGACAAAGCTTGTCATATCACCTTTTTTCAACAGTGGAGATGCCTCCCCACTTGCCGCTTCAGCTGCATCAGTCATCGGTTCTTCTTCTGTCGCTTCTTCCTCAACCGTTTCTTCTTCTGTTGCTTCTTCTTCTACAACCTCTTCTTCTACAACTTCTTCAGATGTCTCCATCTCTTCTTCAACAGGCTCATTAGCAGCAGGTTGTGCTTCTTCTTCTCCACATGCTCCTAACACTAACATGCCTCCAATAAGTAAAACGCCTAATTTCTTGTTCATATAAATCCCTTCCTCTCATCTATCATTTCTTAGTAAACGAAAGAACCCGGGAAAAAGATTACATTATATCGAAATCAATTTGAGCGTTTCAGACGTCAATGGTGTTTTTTCAGACGTGAGGTCCTTTTTTTCAGACGTCAACTTGATTTTTTCAGACGTGGACCCCAAAAAGTCAGACTGAGCGACAGCTCACTCTATTAAACAGTACCTCTCCCACAGAAAAACCCGATAAGCGCTAGCGTTGGGGGGTATTCAAAGGTTTTCTGCATGTTTAGTGTAATTGGAAAATCTTGAATGGTGCTGCCGGTAGGACTGGCAGCCTTTTCTGTTGGATGGCTTTTTGGATATGATCGTGTTTTCAGACGTGAATCACATATTTCCTACGTCAGGGCAGTTTTTTCCTACGTCGACCCCTTTTTTCCTACGTGAAGTCTCATAATTACAACGTGATGGACTATATTTACTACGTGGCATGTGATTTCTGATATTGTTGCTTTCACAATATGTCATTAGCGTCATAGTTTTCACCCTAACCTCTTCTTTTCATCAAAAAAAGCAGCAACCCCATATACCGGGAGTTACTGCTTTTTACTTATTACTTCTTATGGTCGGAATGGATCGTCACTTGGTTTAGTGCTGTTCCAACTGTCATGTGCATCTTTGTTAAATGAAGTTCCTTCATTTGGTGGAGTTTCATCATAAGGATGAACTTCATCAGTTGAAGGTGTGTTGTAGCCTTCATCAGCTACCGTGACATCATTTACAGGTCTTGCTTCATCCACATGAGCAGAATTCCCACGTAATTTTTGTTCTGGATCTTTATTCGTGTTAAATGTTTCTTTTAATGATTCTTTAATTGTTTCTTTTTCAGCTTTATAGTTCTCTTTTGACACTTCAGCATTTGCTAAACTCTTTTCCATTTTGCTTAAGTAACGAGCCGCATGATCGCGTCCGCCAAGTCCAAATGCTAGGCCAAATGCTAATGCAACGCCACCTAAGATTAGAATAAACGCTGAGTTAATGATTGAAGCTGCAATACCTAATTGATCTAAAGCCATAAAGAATGCGAATGCAAGAATCGCATATTTTGCTACATAACGTAGTACATGAGGTGTGCCAGAAGAATGACTCATCACACTTCCTACTAATTGTTCAGCAAGATTAGCTAACCAGAAACCAACTGCTAGAATAATAATGGCAGCAAGAACTGAAGGTAAATATGCAAATATTCCTGTTGCTAATGTCACCATGAATTCAAGTTCAAGTAGTTGTAAAGCTTCTACTACAAACAATAAGATGATGACAACTTGTACAACTGTACCTAATAGTGTTGCAAATGTTGGTGCTGAACCAGTTCCTGATTTGAAGCCCATTTTACCGAAGATTGAGTTGACACCCAGTTTTTCAAGTAATGAAACTACTAAATCTTTCACCCATTTAGCTGCAACGATACCAACTAATACTAGAACAATAGCAATTGCTATTTTCGGTAACATCCCTAAAATATCATTTAACATCCCTACTGCAGGTCCTGAAATGCCGTCTAAATCTAAAATTTCAAGTGCAGTAATTGATACTGGAATCATAATTAAGATGAACGCGATGATTCCTACGACTTTTGAAATGCTTGAACCTTCAAAGAATGAAGAAATATTCAAACGTTCTGCTAAACGATCTGCTCCTGCTGATTGTAAAAACTTCTCTAGTAAGTTACGAACTAGTTTCGCAACAAACCAACCAATAAAGAATACAATCGCTGCAGACACTAACTTCGGAATGAAGTTAAAGAAGCTAGCTAACATTCCTTCAAATGGTCCACTTAGTCCGTCAATTCCTAGCGCATTTAATATGGCTGGGATAAATAACAAGAAAATAAGATAATATGCAACATTAGCTGCTGTATCTGTCCATTTTGCTTGTTCTGCTGGATTTGGATCCATTCCTGTTTTCTCAACATATTTGTTTAAGTTCAGCTTGTTGCCAGCCATTTGAATGACTTTTTTCACAACTGTAGCCAATATCCAAGCAAATAATAGAATTAAGCCTGCTTTTAAAATGTTTAATACGGCACCTGTTAAGCCTGAATACATAGATACAAAAGGTGCTGCCATAGTATTTAAGTTTAAAATGTTAAAGAATAGAACAAACGCCAAAATTAAGACAACAAAGAAAACGACCTTGCTTATTATCTTTTCGACTGTCCATTTTTCATTCTTATTTCCTAAGCGTTCGTTTACACGAGCTTTACGTAATACTTTAAACGTAAGATTTTCTAAGAACTTTGCCACAAAAAATCCAATTAATAATACCAACAAAGCTAGCAAAAGTTCTGGTAAAAACGAGAGTGTATCTCTCCAATAAAACTGATCCATCATCATGTATCCTCCTTTGAAAATTCATAATTATTTGTAATAACTCAACAATCTTCTTTTACCCTCTGCATTCCTTTTTAAACGCTTCACTGGCATCTTTCTCTCCATAAATAACGAGAATATCCTTTTCTTGTAATTTTTCATCCGCTGAAGGATTGCTAATTAATTTGTCTCCTCGACGAATCGCTAATACAGTAACACCCATCTCTGAGCGTATGGCTGCTTCTTTTAATGTTTTACCTACTAACTTGCACGCATCTTCGAGAGATATTTCTTCTAAAGATTGTTCTTTTTCTTTTGTATGAATAAGTAGGTTAACTAAATCAGTACCTTGTGGTCGCAATACGGAACTCACTAATTCACGACCTCCAATGGTAGAAGGATTTATTACTCGACTAGCTCCTGCTCGAAGCAATACTTCTTCTGACCCTGCGTTTTCTGCTCGAGCCACGACTTCAAGCTTTTCATTTAAGGCTTTAGCTTTAATCGTAATAAATACATTGTCTGAGTCGCTAGGTAAAGTTGCGATTAACCCTCTCGCTTTTTCAACATTTGCTTCTTTTAATACTCCATCATCTAACGGGCTACCTATTATTCGTAGTGCTCCTTCTGACAAAACTTCAACCATTTCTTCTTCAGAATCATGAATGTAAACGACTTGTACATCCTCTTCTTTTAATTGTTCAAACACTTGTTTACCAACTCTACCTAATCCACAAACAACGATATGACCTTCCAAATGTTTAATTGTATGTTCCATTCGTTTATTCCACACCTTTACTGAAAGTTGATGTTCAATGAAATAAGAAGCAACTGCACCCATTGCGTATGTCACGACAGCAACACCTAGAGGGATTAGTATCAATGCGAATGTTTTTCCTGCGTCCGTTTCCGGAACTATATCCCCGTATCCTACAGTCATTAAGGAAATAATCGTTAAATAAAAAGCATCGAATAAAGCTATATTTTCTAGAGCCATAAAACCACTTGTAGCGACAACCACCAAAATAATTAAGCCTATGATAGCGAATAATATATGACGGAACCGCGTGCGTAAGTCCATCCATTTCGATGTATTCATGTAATCACCCACTCATTTTTTTTCATCCTTCTTTTAAATACCCCATTTGCATCTTTTTAACACGGTTCCATCAATTTATCGCGCGGTAATTTATGGATAATATTATTAATTAAGTAGAAGTTGTTCGTAATCGTGACTAATCGACCAATTATGTATTATTCACATTTCGAATCTAACTTTTAGTTTCTTAACACTAAAAAGAACCCAATCGAATTGCGATTTGGGTTCTTTTTAGGTTTGAATAAAGTAAGTACTACTTAAATGGTCTGAATTGACACGGTGACTTTAAATAAATCCCCATCCAACTCAATGCGCATGGATCCGCCATGCAAGTCTACAATAGACTGTGAAATGGCTAAGCCTAACCCTGATCCTTCTGTATGACGCGATGTATCTGCACGTTTGAACCGTTCAAATAATTCATCCACATCTTCACCAAGTTCATATCTAGTGACATTCTTAATTATAAATAATGCACAACCATCTTCTTCTTTTAAAGTTACATAAACACGTGTTCCAGGTAACGTATATTTAATTGAATTGACGATAAGATTATCCAGTACTCGCCACCATTTTTGCCCATCTACATAAGCGTGTAAAGATTTAGCAGGAGGAGTTACGCGGAAATCTAAATTAGCTCCTTGAATTTCTTCCTCATGTTCAGCCAATGCCTGTTGCATCAATTGTGATAAATCAACCTTTTGTTTATGAAGTTCCATATTGCCACTAGCCATTTTTGATACTTCAAATAGATCTTCAATCAATGTTTTTAGCCGCTGTGATTTACGATCTAAAATGGCAACATACGATAGGCGTTCTTCATTTGTTAAGTCAGGTTTCTTCAATAAATCCGTATACGTGATGATCGATGTTAACGGTGTTCTTAAATCATGACTCACATTTGTAATCAACTCCGTTTTTAAACGTTCACTTTTCGCTTGTTCAGACTGTGACATGCGCACGCCTTCACGTAGTTTATTCAAATGTTTTGCATGTTCTGCAAAAACAGATTTCCCACGAATCTCTATATCTCCAATTAATTGTCCTTTTGCCATTTGTTCAGTAGCTATGGCTAGCTTGTTGTAATTGGCCACGCGTTTGACTAGTAAATACATAGCAGGAAGAAAGACTAATACGAAAAGTGGTGCATATGCCACGATTAGGACCGGCAATATGACTACACCTCCAAGACCTAGCCCTGCTAAAAATACGACAACCAAGAGCATCACGAATTGGTTTCCTAGAGAACGCTTCAAAAAGACTTCTTGAATCATGCCTGTTAATTTTGGGATACTGCTATTTTTCCATAGTTGTTTGAAATTATTATTTTGGAAGTCGTTAAACAACCAAATTAATTGAACAATTGTTAATGTTAAGAACACAATCAAAAAGATATATAACAATCCAGTGTTTACTATATTAACTCCAATTAGGTGATCATACCTCATGCCATCAATGCGTTCCGTTAATGGATAATACGTACAAAACAATCCAAATACAGAAACTAATATGCCTCCTATACGCCATTCAAGGCTTAACTGTCTTATCCAGTTAGGCATCGGAATAATAAGGACTTCTACTTTTTTCTTTCTATATAGCCAAAAAGCTCCCGCTGCTGACAATAATCCCAACATGCAAGTTGCAATAAAATACCATTTGCTTTGCTCGTAATGACGCATTTCTGCTAGCTGTTCATTTGATACCATGTTTTTAGGTATGATGAACGTGCCACTAAATTGAGATGACTCATCCCCAACCAATTCGTATAGATTGTAAATCGACAATGCTTCTAACTCATCATTTTCCTGACTATAATTTTGGTCAATTGAAGAGACGGTCAAATATCCTTCTTTCTGGTTGAAAACTTTCGAATATGCTGCTTCTTCATTTATATCTCCAAATACGAAACTTTCACCTGTTTCAACATTTTTCAATTTATAAGCAAGTGATTGTTGATTTACCTTTACTTGTGAAACGGCATTTGAAATATGTGCATCATATTTACGCAATACTTCTTTTTTGGCAGAAAGTATTTTTTCGCGAACGGTATCGTCATCCATTTCCCGTATTTCAGCGATTTTGTTGTCACGGACTTTTTCAAGTTCTTCCTTTATAACGCTTTCACCATTTTGTTCCGCTTCGTTGATCATTTCTTGGTATTGTTCTTGAACCATTCTTATCTGGTCTATTTGGGAACCATAATAAACCCGGTATTGTTCTACTTCGTATGGCTCTACTTGTAGGTTTTCAATTTCTTCATCAACATCCAGTCTACTTAGTAAAATTGGTCCTATTTCTTGAATTTTATAATCAAAAGACTCCTGGAAGTTTCCAGACTCATAATATGATCCACCAACGTATTTTGGTCCAACAGAAACGACTGAGGTAACCGCAAATAAGACGATACTAATTAAAACAAAAAAGACCCATGCACTATTCTTCATTGATTAAGCCCCTCCTTTCAACATGCGCGTCAATTGCACCATGGTTCGATTAGAGTGTAAAAAACCTTGCTCAATCAATTGTTGAATAAACGAATAACAATACATGAGACTAAGCATCCCGATAGTGAGTGCAACAATGGATAACCAATGCGAAGCCTTACTTTTCGATTTTATAGCCAATGCCCCACACCACCTTTACATATCTAGGATTTTTAGGATCTGTTTCGATTTTTTCTCGAATTTTACGTATATGAACAGCGACGATATTTTCTGCGTTATAAGCCTGCTCGTTCCAAACGCGTTGATAAATGTCACCAATTGAAAACACTCTGCCTGCATTTGTCATTAACAGCTCCGTGATTTTGTATTCTATCGGCGTTAATCTGATGGATTCTCCATCGAGTGTTACTTCTTTAGACTCCATGTCGAGTGAAAGTCCATCTATTTGAATCGTTGATTTCTGTTCTTTAAATGTTCCGAGGTGCACGTAGCGGCGTAACTGTGACTTCACTCTTGCCATGAGCTCCATGGGATGAAATGGCTTCGTGACATAATCATCTGCTCCAACGGATAAGCCATGTATTTTATCGGAGTCTTCGGCCTTAGCACTTAACATGATGATAGGAATATTGCGCTCTGAGCGAATTTTAAATGTAGCTTGAATGCCGTCCATATTTGGCATCATAATATCGAGAAGAATTAAATGAACATCATTAGTTTCTAATATCGTTAATGCTTCTAAGCCATCCGAAGCTTTTAAGACCCGGTAACCTTCATTTTTCAAATAAATTTCTATCCCATCTCGAATGTCTTGATCGTCATCCGTTACGAGTACCGTAAATTGTGTCATCCGCTGCACCTCTTCTCTACTTCTTATAATACCAATTGTATCCACCAATTCTTAACAAACAGTTAGCATAAAAGTGAAGATTTTCTTAAGAAATGAAGTTGCTATCTCTTTCGAGTGTTCCATTGGTGATATAATCGGCTCCGCCTTCTGTTTATTCGGCTTCATTGGTGGTTTATTCCGCTTGATATCCATTTTAATCGGCTTGGGCTGCGATTTAATCCGCTTCGCCCATATATTCCACGAAAAAGTTAAAAAAGTGTCTCTAGGGACAGAGACACTTTTCATTTATTCGATTTTTTTTGCTCGTTTTCTTCCACTGAATGTTAATACGACAATTCCTCCGAGTAGAAGAAGCACTCCGACCCAAGAAACTGCACTTAACACTTCCCCTACAATAAACACACTTAGGACAGCAGCAGTTAAAGGTTCTCCCAGAGATAAAGTTACTGCAGATGAGGAAGGTACTTTTTGAAGACCTTTTAAATAGAGAATATACGCAACACTTGTTGTCATAAAACCTAAGTATAAAATGGTTGCTATATTAGCTGGTTCAGTAACCCATGAACTATCAAAAATAAATAAAAAGGGCATTAACATAATCGCACTTATTGAAAATGTCATAGCAACTGCTGGAATTGCTTCGACTTTTGCTAATAGCGCTTTACTAACAATTGTATATATGGCAAATACAAAACCAGCTATTAGTGATAAAGTTACTCCCAGTGGATTCACCGTTAATGCATCTTTGTTTAAAAATAATAGGCTACATCCGATAACTGAAAGTGCCGTAGCCATTATCCATGCACGAGACGGTCTCAATTTGAGGTAAAACCACTCAATCAAACCCGAAAAGATTGGTGCACTACCAATTGCAACTACTGTTCCAATAGCTATTCCCGTAACTCGGACTGAAGTAAAAAACAAGGGTTGAAATAAAGCCATACATAGAGCTGCAACAATCGTTGTTTTCCACGGCCACGTGCGGAAATTGATTTTTTTCATTAGAATCATAATAATTAATAATGAAAATCCACCTATTGCTAATCGAGATGCACCAATGGTTAAAGGTTGAGCATTTTGCGGTAAATAGGTTTGAGCTGTTCCAGTTGTGCCCCATAACACAGCAGCTAGTAAAACAAGGAAGTAAGGGATCACCGTTTTCATAAAGTCACCTCAAGTAGTTGTTGACTGTACTTTACCATATTTTATGTATATTGAGATACGCTATTTCGTAAACTATAATGAAGAAAAAGGAGTGTGTCGCCTGTGTATTTATCAATAGAAGAAACTGCTGATTTTTTAAGCATGCCTGAACAACAAGTACGTCGTTATGTATTAGACGGACGCATAAAATCAGTCCATGATGGGGAACAATATTTAATTAACCAATCTCAATTCGAACGTCACTTGGAACAAGTTGAAGACGTCAAACGCCAAATCGATGAATGGCGCAATACGCCTATTCCAGATGACATCGACGTGAAAGACGAAGACTGACATGAAAGGTAAAGCATTACTTTAACTCATCACCGGGGCAGCAAGAGATTCGATTGAACAGCTTGCTTTCACATTTGAGGAAGGAAGGTTAAGTTCGCGACCTTCATACCCCAACTTCCTGCTGCCATTAGTTGTGAGCTGGCGCATAGATCTAGACATCGAAAAGAAGATATCCGACTTATAGAACAATGAACTCGAAAAACTCTAATAAGTCTAACCCCGACGGTAAACTCCTTGAATCCATTACTTAGTTTGATTCAAGGAGTTACATCAAAATAATTCACATTGAAGAAAACTCCTAAATTCCCAACTATTACAAGGTTTAACTATCTTAATAAACAGGTATTAATAACTAGTGACCTTTCAGGTTAATATGACTATAATATTGATCGTTTACCTACACTTATGGTACATGGTCATTTGACATTAACCAATAAGTTGCGTAGTGTGAACCATTGTGTCACAAAATAAACAAGAGACTTGAGGGGGAAACATGAAGAATATTACAAATGTATTTTGGTATGCGTTAGCATTAGTTGCGTTAGCCGTAGGGTTTGGAGCATTCGCACCTACTAGTTTCGAAAAACTAACAGGAACAATGCAATCTTTTATTACTACTAACTTCGGATGGTATTACTTAAGCGTCGTTTCACTTATGGTGCTTTTCACTATAATTGTTATTGTAAGTCCTTTTGGTAAAATCCGTTTAGGTAAGGATACAGATCGACCTGAGTATTCAAGAATTTCTTGGTTCTCCATGCTATTTTCAGCTGGTATGGGTATTGGACTTGTGTTTTGGGGAGCTGCAGAACCGCTATCTCATTATGCAATTAGTCCTGCAACGGCTGATCCAGAAACAAGAAATGCCTTTAGAGAATCCATGCGTTACACGTTTTTCCATTGGGGATTACATGCATGGGCCATTTATGCGATTGTCGCTTTAGCACTCGCTTATTTCCAGTTCCGTAAAGGAGAGCCTGGGTTAATTTCAGCAACATTGAAGCCGATTTTCGGAGACAAAATGAACGGTCCTTGGGGCGTGTTAGTAGATGTTTTCGCCGTTTTCGCAACGGTCGTGGGAGTTGCCACTACTCTTGGCTTTGGTGCTATTCAAATTAACGGTGGATTATCTTATATTTTCGGTATTCCAAATGAATACTGGGTGAAAGTTGTTATTATCGCTGTCGTAACAGTATTATTCTTAATTTCGGCTTGGTCAGGATTAAGTAAAGGCATTAAGTATTTATCCAATGCGAATATGATATTAGCGGTTACTCTTTTAGCCTTAGTTGTCATCCTTGGACCGACATTATTAATTTTCAACATGTTTACTGATTCTTTAGGTAGCTATTTACAAAATGTAGTTCGCATGAGTTTCAGCGCGGCACCTCTTGATGCAGGAAATCGTGAATGGATTAACGGTTGGACGATTTTCTACTGGGCTTGGTGGATTTCTTGGTCACCATTCGTCGGAATCTTTATTGCACGTGTATCAAAAGGACGTACTATTCGAGAATTCTTAATTGGGGTACTGTTAATACCATCCCTAGTGAGTTTCTTCTGGTTCGCAGCATTTGGTTCAACGGCAATAAACATTCAACAAAAAGTAACTGATTTAACTGGGTTAAAAACGGAAGAAACATTATTTGCTGTCTTCAATGAATTGCCTATGTCTATGGTGTTATCGATTATTGCGGTCATCTTGATCAGTACATTCTTTATCACATCAGCAGACTCGGCAACATTCGTGCTAGGAATGCAAACAACTAATGGTTCGTTAAATCCATCAAACATGGTAAAAGTTGTTTGGGGAATTGCACAATCTTCAATTGCAGTAATTTTATTATCAGCAGATGGCTTAAGCGCCTTGCAGAACCTGTTAATTGTAGCCGCCTTCCCATTCTCCTTGATCATGGTACTGATGATGGTATCCTTGTATAAATCTCTTACTGATGAAGTAAAAAGAATGAAAATTTCTAAATCATAATCATAAATTAAAGCCAATCACTCAGTTCTCTTGAGTGATTGGCTTTTTATTTGATTCCAAAAAATTCGTTATAAGGTTTTGGATTTACTTCAGTCAATTCTAATTCAGTTTGATACCATTTGTATGTGTTAGCATCCATAGGAATGACCGTGAAAAGAATATGCTCTTTCGTTGCTTTTTCCTGCAGTGCTTTTGTTTGTGACAACCAGTTCCCATCAATCGATTGTCTGTTGTATACAAATTCTTTCCCGTCCAGCGGGACAATAATTAATCGCCACATAAATTCTGTTTCCTCAGATGGATTACTAACGGCGCCATATCGGACATACGGTACAATCCTGAACTCTTTAATCGATCCAAACGATAATCCTATTTCTTCTTCATTCCACGCTTTACTCACATATCCTCGCTCCTTGTGGATGCCGCTATACGAATCAAATGTCATATATTGATAAACGAAAAAGAATAGAGCCAATGCGACAATCGATCCTGTGAGTAGATGCCCTCCCGCTTTCCATCCGTTTGCCACTCTGTATCCGAGTGAAGTAATTAGAACAAAAAATACTGCAAAAACAATTGCTACATTACTTCCGGTTCCTGATTTAAAAAAGTAGAATTCACTTTCAGCATCATAAATCTTCTCCAACACATCACTTTGATTTTGTATATACAATAGAAAACCTGGTGTCAAAATCACTCCGACAATAAAAGCTCCAGTAAGTTGCCAAAAACTTTTCTTGAAATCTTTAGTAGACAATCTCAACTTATTGCCCACAAGGTATGGACCATACGAAAAAACAACGATCATAAATATGGCAAACCATAATTCCGAAAAAAGTTGACTTGTGCTATAAATGCCCATAACTATCCCAAATAATATGAATGCGTAGCCGACTACTTTTGTCATCCTTTCACCCCCTTATCTTTTTTATATTAAAGTCTTTCAACATTTTCTTTTGGCACCATAAAAGCAGACACAATAATTTCAAACATCTTACTAACCAAATAATAAAAGCGAAGCTCCAATATTATCAGTGGATTCATTTGAGCATAATCAATTTTACACGAAAAAAATCAGTCCTCATGGATTTACCAGGACTGATTCATTAGAAAGGTATACTTTCCAGATATTGAAGTGATGGTCCTATTCCTTTTTGCTTAATATCGGAAGTGAATGACTTTAGGTAGGTTCCATCTGTAATCGTCTTATACGTAGCATCTGCTGTAACTTCTACACGCCATTTCGTATCGGATAGCAATACTTCAACTGATTCGGCATTCGCTTCGTTTGCTGTGATCGTTGATTGGACTATACTAAGTAACTTCCCACTAAGTCCAGAATTTCTAAAAGTATCTGCCATTTCTTTTTTAAATTGAGGATGTTTTTCTATTTTTTCAGGAAGAACCAAATTATAAGCTTTGATGTAAGCTATTTGAAGATCTTCATCTTGCTCGACAAATTCGTCCACTTTTTCATCAATCTGATCTTCAATCGATTTACCTTTATCTATTACTTTTTGAGCTGCAGACTTTGTTAAATCACTATCAAAACTTTCGATTCCTTCTTGTGTCGCTTCCAATAAAACGACCGTTCCAGCAAAAGCTGCTTGTTGAGTAGCAGTAGCTGCATGTTGTTTGACCACATAAACTTTGGCAATATTCACCACAATAACGAAAATAACTGCTGAAATACCAATAATCCAAATCAAATAAAAAGCAGAGTTACCTCTATCATTACTTAAATATTTCATGGAACAAACACCTTACCTGCAGCTTTTGAATTGAGCGAAACGGCAGTTTTAGTTTTCCACTCAGTTGGTACAAAAACAAGTGGATGTTGAGCACTTACTGATAAAGTAAAAGTACCGTTTCCTTGAGGGCTAATCGAGACACTGGCGCCTGTTAAAAGCGCACTACCACCGATTGATTGCATAACCGTATTTTCAGCCTCACCTATATCTTCCGACATTGCATACACAGATGCACCATCGTTGGCTGCAGATTTTAAGCTCATGATCGCATAACCGGAAGCAACGACTTGCCATAGCAGTACGAAGAACATGAAATAGAAAGGAAGAATCCCTAAAAATTCTATGCTTAAAGCACCTTTTTCATTTCTTATAGCTTTAATACCCTTCATACAATCACCTCATCTTTTTAAATTACAAGTTCTCATTCATTCTTGCAGCCATTTTATTAACATGCTCTTAAACAACTTTACAGTTTTATTAATTATGTTCTGGAGCTTTCAATTCTTCTGCACGCTTTGGTGTGACAAGCATTGACGGTGCTACCATCAATAAGAAGAGTCCCAAGAAAAACATGATAATAGCCACTTCATTTACCGGTGCAGCATCTGATGCTAGCATATAACCCCATATGCTACTTCCCGCTACAAAGACGATAGAAAAAAAGGAAAAAACCAATAATTTGAACCCTTTTTTTCTAGGATTTAATAGTCCACCAGCAATTGCATCGTACTTCGAAAGTAGGAAAACAGTGTACAGAATCAACCCACCTAAAAGAATCCAAAAATACATGGAAGGGTAAATTAATCTTAATATTGGAGATGTTGCGTAAAATGCCAAACCGAGCATCATCACAAAAGAGTGTAGTGAAAAATACCTTTTGCTATCATTCTTCTGTTTCGTCCAAATCATGTAATTAACTACTGTCAGAAGCACAGCAATGCTGAAATTGATCAATAACCATTTTAGATATGTTTCTTCAGGAATGAAACTCGCTGGCAAGCCCAGCAGCAGAAACAGTGCAAACGTTATGAAAATGCGGTTGTTAGTAAATGAAACGCTCTTTGTAGTCATTTTTTGGGTTTCCAATAGTTACACCTCTTTTAGAACACCAGTTTTACAGGGATGTTCGATTTAATTTGTATTGTACATAGTAGATATGCATGAAAAATAAGGCATATTTGTTAAATTCAATTTCAGAGTTTTCTTCGATTACTTCTTTAATTCTAAATACGGAATAATACAAGATGCCAACAAATAGAAATGAAAACATCATATTTATAGAATCCATTGTTAATAATCCTACTTCGCTTAAAATCATCCCACCAAATAATTGGATAAGTAACATTCCTAAAGAAAGGCCAGTAAACAATTTCCAAGTTCCGAATGACACGTGGTGATTAAGCTCTAACCTTTCAATGTCCTTACTTCTTTTTACAAACCAATAGCCAATATATGTTCCCATTGTGATGAAAGATAAAATCACCATTAAAAAGACATTTATCTTTTTGATTTTCTTTTCAGGAGCTTTATTTTCAACTTTGCTGACCATCTATGCAACTCCCTCCTCAACTAAATATCCAAAGCAAAATCATCACTTCTATACCTCAAAGACAAATATATGTACAAAATAGGAAGAATTAACACATTAAGAGTGACACGTATGATTAAAAATGCCAAAATACTCGTTTCATAACTTTCTAAAAACATCATTAAACTTGTCCATAAAACAATGTTCAAACCAGCAATAACCAAGATATCTCCAATAATCGATAGGTTCTCGTCTCTCATTTTCCTGAAAGTCTGCTTAATAGTTTCCCAGACACTCAGCGACTCCACGAAAAACGGGAAAATAATCAAAAATAAAATAGCAACCACGGTTGGTATGAATAATAAATACATGCCCATCAATCCTAAAGCATAAACAATTGTTGCAACGAGTAAAATCACACCGAATCTTTTTGCAAAGAAAAACAAACCTTCCGTAACTTTTATCGTTTCATCCATTCCATCTTTTTTGACCATTTTCAAAAAGGGAGGGATGCATAAAATGAAATTTAGCATTAGCAACCACCCTGCTAGAAAGGACTCATTATGTAAAATATCATTGCTATATACATAGACAATCCCCAAATAACTGAAAACAGTAATTGGTGCAATGATGATAAAACTCCACATTAGAATAGGAAACCAGTTACGACTGTAGATTTTGAATGCTTCACCAATCATACTAATGTTCCTACCTTCCGTTGCTGCATGTAAACCGTGATGATTGCTACCAACAATGTCAGCAGTACTGCCCAGGTCATGCTCCGCCCAATTCCAGCTGGATCCCATAACACCAAGATATTCAGTAAAAAATACGAGGTGAGTATGCTGAGGATGGAAACAATTGTTGCCCCCAGAAAAGCTGCTGTATACGGAGTTTTAGGGTTCCACTTCACGGAAAAGTATCCAAGAGAACCGTATGTCAAAATCATTTGGAAAACGATATAGCCACTAAAAGATGGAATATTAAAAAAACCGATTATGAAAGAAAATAAGACCGTGATTAGAATACTGGCTCCAATTGCCTGTATTAATTTCCTCATACTGAACATGTAATCACCTCTCTCAATAATTTTGATGAAAAATAAGAGAGGGTTGCCACCCTCTCTTCAGTTAAAAGCCAAATAGACTCTTAGCTCCGTCAAACAGACCTTTTGCTCCATCTGCTATACCTTTCCCTGCAGCTTTGACGCCACTTACTGCGCCATCATAGACAAATTTAACGCCATCCCTAACAGCTTTTTTCACAGCTTTACCAGGGCCTGTTTCCAACAGTAGTGTGACAGTCAAACCTACTAACAAACCTGCTGCTGCCCCAACAACGGTACCTAATCCCGGAACCACTGAGCCTCCTATCGCACCTGCCGCCATACTGGCTCCTATAGTGGATAAGGCAGTGGTTCCGACGCCAATTGCTACATCAGTTGTCAGATCAGCTGCAAAATCAGTGGATGCTAGTCCTATTGATGATTTACCTCCTGCTGAATAATCGTAGATGCTATTGAATGAACTTAGCGCCAAATTGACAGGACCATTCAATTTCATCAAATTCGATTTTCCATAGAAGTCTTTTGAAAATAAATTAAAACCTTTATTCATACTGCTCTTAGCGCTTTTCCAAGCTGAGTTTATGAATGTTTTTGGAGAAGTGATATCTGCAATTTTTTTGCTATCTATAAAAGCATCTACTCGATTAAATCTCGGGTTAGCTCCATGGGTCGGCAAGTATGCATTTCGATCATTCAGCTCGTATTTCTTGAACTTATCATAAAAATGGTTAAAGAATTGGTTGTTAATGCTGGATTGACCCGTAATTTTATAATTTCCAGATGCTAATTCATTAATAGTGTATCCGGCGTATTGTGCAGTAGCCCCTTGAAGAACCGTATCACCAAACCCGAATACATATTTTTTCACATTACCTGCAACAATTGCGATGTCACCTGCTACTCCACGATCCACCTGGCTATTGGAATCTTCAGAACCGCCTCCTGAACCGTCTTGCCCACCGCTTCCCGGAGTGCCTCCTGTTCCAGAGTCCCCTGAACCTCCTTGCCCACCGCTTCCCGGAGTGCCTCCTGTTCCAGAGTCTCCAGAACCGCCTTGCCCACCGCTTCCTGGAGTGCCTCCTGTTCCAGAGTCTCCAGAACCGCCTTGTCCACCAGTTCCTGGAGTGCCTCCTGTTCCAGCGTCTCCTGATCCGCCTTGTCCACCGCTTCCTGGAGTGCCTCCTGTTCCAGCGTCTCCTGATCCGCCTTGTCCACCAGTTCCTGGAGTGCCTCCTGTTCCAGCATCTCCTGAACCGCCTTGTCCACCGGTTCCTGGAGTGCCTCCTGTTCCAGCGTCTCCTGTACCGCCTTGTCCACCAGTTCCTGGAGTGCCTCCTGTTCCAGCATCTCCTGATCCGCCTTGTCCACCAGTTCCTGGAGTGCCTCCTGTTCCAGAATCTCCTGATCCGCCTTGTCCACCGGTTCCTGGAGTGCCTCCTGTGCCAGCATCTCCTGTACCGCCTTGTCCACCATCTGGTCCTTGACCTCCAGTTATTGGTGTACCAAGTTGCCAACCACTAAATGGTGCGCTTACATAGTTAGGTGTAATAAATATGCCATTTGTTATTGTTGTACCTGGAATAATCGGTTGACCGGACACAGAAGGGATGTTTCCGTACCCTGGTTGACCTGGTAAATAAGAGTCACCAGGAGTTAGTACTTCCCCAGGAGCAATAAATTGTCCTCCCGAGATTGGGTCACCTGGTTTAATTGCAGTACCAGGCGCTATTGGTGTTCCAGGTGTAATAAATGTGGCCAACATAATAGATGGTCCAGCTGTCCAAAACAATAAAAAAGAAATCATGGTAATGGCAAATAATCTTTTCACTCCGCTATTCCTCATTCATGCACCTCCTTATTATGGAGTACTGTTTTGATACGTTTCTTCTAAGGATTTTATAGCTTCTTGCGAATTCAATTCATTTAAAGTTTTTAACTCAGCTTTTAATTTGTCATATTCTTCTTTAATCCACGCATGGTAATCATTGTGTTTAGTCGTTAAATAATCATGACTTTCTTGCGACATTTTGTCTTGTTTTTGAAAAAGATATGTGAGAATAAAGCCAATTTGTTGTCGTTCATAAATGTATTTGCCTTCTTCATCAACCATATAAACAAAGATGTCTATGTTATTACTCGTTTGTTCATAACCAACTTCTTTAGTTGATTGTTCTTTCCACTGTTCCCACTTTTCAGCAAGCATTTTAGCCTGATCCAACTCATTTTGAAGAGATTTTTCGCTCGTAACATCTTGATAAGTGCCCTCTGTTACTTTTGCGATCTCTTTTAATTGTTTCTGACCATCACTATCTACATTAAAACCGATGACATTAACAATTGGCGTAATATCTGAATCGTATAATGATTTTGCCGCTGTAATTGGATCGTCTTCGCAAGTGGATATTCCGTCACTTACCAGATACACGATATTTGTGTTTTCATCACCTTTAAATGCTGCTAAATCCTTTTGTGCTTCGTTTAGAGCAAGTTGGATAGGTGTCCATCCTGCTGGTTTTGCTTTTGATAAAGATTCATTAAATGTTGCTGCATCAAATGGTGAAATCGGGTACAGCAACTCACTGCTACTACAAGAAAGAGCTTTGTCTGCTTGATTTCCTGTCCCTTCCTGACCATAAATACGTAATCCTACATTTGCTTCTTTTGGCAATCCGTTTACAAATTTCTTAATTGCCGCTTGAGCAGCCTCCATTTGAGTTTGGGAGCCAATCTTTTTACCCATGCTTCCAGAAGCATCTAATATAACCATGACGTTTAAGTTTTCTTTGAACTGTTTGCGTGGATCTTCTATTTCTGGATTACCAATCGTTTGAAACTTTAATTTATCAATAATATCTTCCGGCCCTTTAAAGTCTCGTTGAAACAAAGCCAATAATTGATTGTAATAATTATCTAATTCTTCATTTGACATATCTTTTGAGATCTCTGGTAAATCTTTTGTCAATTTCAAAATCTCTTTTTGATCTTTTTCATCAACAATTGATAAGCGTTCCGTATAGCCCGGAGGCAATAAAGCTAGTTCATTCAATGTCGTTGGAAGTGGTTGAGATTCTACTTCGGTATTCTTTGCAGTTCCATTCTCTTGCGAATCAGTTTCTTTTTCTTCGGGTTCTTTTTCCTCATTTTTTATTGTTTCACCTGGTACAATACCAGTCTCTTTAGGTTCGTCTGCATTACATCCAGTAAGTAGAATAAGCAATGCGAATAGTAAAAATGTGGTTATTCTCTTCATCAAATTCCCCCTAGGTAAATATTAACCGACCATACTAGTGATTTTTGAAATGATACTTTCAATTATTCCAGTAATTCCAGACGATTGACTACTTACCGCTGTTGAAACAATTCCTAATACCAAAATTAATAGTGCAGCTAATCCCAACCATTCTAGAGATTGTGCCCCTTTTTCGTTCTTTACAGGTACCATCATATTCATCCATGCGTTCATTAGTAAGTTTTTCATTTTGTTTTTCTCTCCTTTGAGTTTGTTTTTATTGGAATAGATCAAAAATACCCTTATTTTGGTTAAACATATTGATTATCATCAATCCCCCGATTAAAACGAGAGCAGATGGTAAGATCAAAAAAGTTGTAACTAGTGTTACTTTTGGCGATGCTTTCGCTGCCTGTTCTTTGATCATTTCTTTCTTCAATTTCCGCATTTCTTCTGCTTGTTGTTTAAATGTATCTGCAATGGGAACGCCCAGTCGCTCTCCTTGAATTAAGGACTTTATTAATAGTTGAAACTCTTTGGAATTATTACGAACCAGTAATGTTCGATAGGCTTCAGATCGTGGAACACCCAACCCTATTTCTTGAATGAAACGTCCAAACTCTTCTTTAACTGGGCCTTCAAAATATGGAACAATATCACGAATCGCTTGATCCATTGCTACACCAGCTTGCAATGTAACGCTCATCGTATCAAGAAAATCAGGAAGTTGATATGAGATTTCAGTTTGTCTATTTTTTGCTTTAGACCGTATCCATAAGATTGCAGCCATGTATCCGAAAATCGGAAGTAAAATAATCATGAATTGTGAAAATGGCAAAAGCAATATGAGTGAAATTCCACCGACAAAAAATCCAGCAATCATTAAAAACATTTTTAAGCCTTGGAAACGTTCGACAGTTAATTCATAAGGATGTCCTGATTGAATCAACCACTTTTCGACCTCTTCATTTTCACTGAAGAAATTTATTCGTTGACCTAGCTCAGCAAAGTCATCTGCAAATTTAAACATTCGTGCCATCAATTTTTCTTTGCGCGATGTTTTTCGATAAAATTCATCAAATACAAAAAGTGATTCTTCTACTGTTTCTTTTAATTCTTTTCGTTCACGCCAATACACAAACGAAGAACGAAGAGCAATACCAATAAAGAGTACGAAGATTAGGACTGATAATGCGATAATGCCATCCATTACATCACACCCTTATGTTTGTAATTTTTCGTACAATTACAAATGTTAATATAGTTCCGGTTAAGAAGAACGCTAGTAGGATTAATCCCAATCCAGTAAAGAGTGGCTCTAAAAATCCATCTATAATATTATTCATCATTAGTACTAGAAAAATAGGAATTACCGGCACTATATATGAAATGTAGCGTTGCTCTGCAGTCATTGTTTTAATTTCTTGTTTTAATAATTTTCGTTCTTCCAATGTCTTACTCATCTCATCCAGAACGGCGTATAAGTTACCCCCAGCTTTTTTTTGGATCAGCATGGTGGCCGTGAATAATTGGAATTCTTTATCGTCCACTCTTTTTTCCATGCTACGAATTCCAGCATTGAAGTCAATACCAAGTGATAATTCATGAGCTAACCGTTTAAATTCCATCTTTGCTGGTGCTGCAATTTCATGAGAAACAAGTTGAATACCTTGGTTAAGTGTCATCCCAGCGCGCGTCGCATTAGCTAAGACTCTACATATCTCTGGTAATTGCTCTACTAACAATTGTTTCTTTTTATTCTTACGAATGATGAATAGAACACGTCGTCCTCCTTCTATCATTAGGAGGGCAATGACTAAAGATAAAAGCATATTCAAATTAAAGAAAGTCTGTAGAAATATGACTAGGCCCATATAAGATACGATTAAAGCGCCAATAAATTCAGAAGGTGTAAATCCAATACTCGCATCTACTAATTTTTTTTCTAGAATTTTAGCAGATTCCGTTTCATCGTATTTCGTTCCAATAACAATCAGCATACTTTTTCTTCGTTCACCATCTCGGTAGAATTGCTGAACATTTTTTCGCCATTCTCTCTTTTCCTTTCGATATCCAAGGAAAAAATACATTCCAATGATTAGCACCAAAACGGTCAACATTGCAAGAAACGCTTCAATCATACGGCGGCACCACGCTTAACTGGAACAAATAACGATTCATCCATTTCAATTCCAAATACGCGTATTCTATTTAGACACTGAGGTACCTCTCCAGTTGGCGTGAAATACCCTTCGACATCTCCATCTTTTGTTAGGCCTATCCGTTCAAACTTAAAAATTTCAACAATTTTATGTTTGCCATCATTTTTTTGAACTTCAGAGATAGAAACGATTTTACGCGTTCCATCTGTCAATCGTGTAGCTTGGATAATAATGTCTAAGGCCCCTGCAATATATTCACGTATGATTGTAGAAGGCAAATCCATTCCTGCCATGATGACCATTGACTCGACACGTCTTAATGCATCATCAGCGTTGTTTGCATGGACAGTTGTTATCGAACCTTCATGACCCGTGTTCATCGCTTGTAACATATCAAATGCTTCTCCACTTCGAACTTCACCGACAATGATTCGGTCAGGTCTCATACGTAAAGCGTTTCGCACTAAGTTACGAATGCTAACTTCCCCTTTACCTTCCACATTTGCTGTCCTTGCTTCCATTCCAACAACATTGGGTCGATCGAGTCTAAGTTCAGCAGAATCTTCTATAGTAATAACTCGTTCACCTTCTGGTATTGATGTTGCAATAACATTTAATAAGGTGGTTTTACCAGAACCAGTTCCGCCACTTATCAAGGTATTCATTTTTGCTCGGACAATGCCATCTAAAAATGTAGCCATTGATACATCTAAAGAGTTGAATTCAATTAGATCCTCCAGTTTAAATGGATCTGCTCTGAATTTTCGTATGGATACTAAAGTGCCTGATAAACTAATTGGGGATATGACTGCATTTACCCGACTTCCATCAGGTAATCTAGCATCTACCATTGGAGAACTCTCATCTATACGTCGCCCTAAAGGAGCTACTATTCGATCAACGATGTGTCGAACATGCTCATCACTCCTGAATGAGATATGAATTTTTGCTAACTTACCTCTGCGCTCAACATATACTTCTTGATAGCCATTAATAAGAATCTCCGTGATTTCTGGATCATTTATGAGCGGCTCTAATGGACCAAAACCAACGGATTCATCAAGAATTCTTGTAATCAGCAGCTCTTTATCATGTCTTGATATAATTACTTTCTCTTCAGACATAAAGGTTGAGACATATTGCTCTATACGCAATCGCATTTCTCCAGAAGACAATTTTGTTAATGCTTCTAAATTCGTATCTCTTAATAATCGAGCCTTGTAATGCTCTACTAATTCATCGACGAGGTGGTTTTCATATTCATAAGAGGAGGGCTTTTTCTGTACAAGTAGCTTCTCTTTTCTTTTTACAAACAGTGAACTCAATCCTCTTCACCTCCTATTGCTTTAATAAATCTCGCGAGAATTTCCTAATATCTTTTGCAAAAAGAATTAGTTTACGTTCTTTTTGGATTGTTCTTACTGGCATCCCTTTATTTATATAAGGTTGCAGTCCTTTTATATCCCTGCGAATCGAAGCCGCGATTGGAAATCTCAAGACATTTTTCAAATCAGTTTGTTGTACTTCATTTTCCTTCGCAATTTCATTCAGTACGATTTCCATGCGATTCGCTAAATGAATACCTAATCTAGAGCTTAGCGTCTCAAATTGCTTTAAAGTCTTCATCGCAGATGTATCAGGTGATAATATATAAAATATTTTGTCCGATTCTTCAAGTGCCGTAACGACTTGAGCATTCATATGACTTGGTAAATCAATCAGCACGTAATCAAAGGATCGTCGGCATGTCCGAATTAATTTAGCGATAAACTCTTCGCCAATTAATTCCGCAACCTCCGCATCACAAGGACTAATTAATATTTCTAATTTAGAGTCTTGCTGAGTCTCCGCAACATTTCTAATATGGCTTTCATTCAGTTCTTCAACTACTGGCATTAGATCGGCTAGTGACCGATTCGATTCGATAGAGAATACATTTTCAATGCCACCATACTGAGTGTTTAAGTCAATTAGGATCACTTCTGCTGTGGACTCGAGTTTTAAGGTTTGTGCAACTGAAGAAGCGATTAACGTACGACCACTTCCTCCTTTTCCACTATAGAAAGAAAGAATTTGTCCTCGATTACGACCGTACGTTACAGCTGCTTCTTCCATTGAATTTTTTTTGATTTCATAATTCTTGACGATTGTAGGGAACCTACTTGTGAACAAACTAGTTTCATCCGGAAAGACAAAAAATTCATCTGCTCCTGAACGGATAATATTTCGAAGTAACGTAAAATCAGAAGCATTTGCTACAAATAATAGAAGGCACGCTGGATTGACCATACGAATTGATTGGACTAATTCTACAGATGCCTCAGTTTCCGATTGGGAGACTATGACAATGTCACGTGTTTCTCGGTTCATCTCTCGAATTGCATCTGAATAATTCACACTTGTTACTTCATTTGAAAAACTCTCAGCAATTGTCTTTAACTGCGATGTATTTTGTTGTAATTCACTAACAATTAATATATTTGCGGATGATTCCATCACTTCAACCTCTTTTCCATCTTACTGTCCAAAGTCTAGGCTACTATGCGAATAGCATTTTATTCAGGTGTTGTAACTACCGGTTCTTTTTCGACTTTCGTCTCCGCAGGTTCTTCCACTAGTGCGGCTTGATCTTCAGTTTCTTCGGAAGGGACACTATTTTGACCCACATTAGCTTTTAAAATTCGAATGTGATCTGCATAATTTTGCATATGTATCAATTTTGGAGCCTGTTCAGCCGTCACTTCGACTGCAACACCCGCAAATTTTTCACCAGACCCTTGAGAAAAGCGGACGACGACATCTTTCATGAAAACAGAGGTATTACGCTCTCCTTTATTATCAGTTGATACAATAATATCTACTCGGTCTAACGCTTCGATTACTTGATCGAATTGTACTTTATCCGTACGATGTAAAGTTACTAATCTATTGTTCTCATTTTGTAGATTGGAGGCGGGTTTAATCATATTTTGCGTAATCATGTCACCTTTCGAAAGAGGGACGACGGATACTTGAGATTCCAAGTCACTAAAAGAGGTAATGTGCGAATCCGTAACAAACTTATTAGGTAACTCCATTACAGTCATTTGATTCTTTTGAATAACTGTCCTTGATGGAATATCCGCTTTTGCTACATAAATCTTTGTCATTGCCCCTAAATCCGAATTTAAGTCTTTAACTTTTTGTAGCACCATATAACCAGTAGCTGATGCTAAGATAAATGCCAAAATAAAAAATATGGCCGCTCTTCTTTTCGCCTCTAACATTTCACGATTCCTCATTTCAACATGGTATAAAAATACCTATTCAGGCAAAACACTTCAAAATATTACAATAATAACACTTAACATTTACCATTACCTTCCTCTATTGTCAAAGTTGCTTACCCAGCAAATAGTTGCATTAGTTCCTTTGCACCGTGTCTATAAACCTATTTATGTGCACTTATTTCTTCCTATATAATGGGAAATTAATTTAATTAACGTAATAATGATTATTTTTAACACAAAACAATTCATATTAACCTGTATATATCCTTTATATGTTAAAAGTCGGGACTATTGATTCTTTATTTTTTCCACTGATTTCCAATTAAACTGATATTAGGATAATCAATGATTTAAATTAAACTAATCAACATTTTGTCATGTTATTTCATAAATAAAAACCACTAAATTCTCTATGTATAGAGAGAATTTAGCGGCTTCCAATGACAAGTTATAGGATCTATTTTGTTTTTACCAAAGTTAACTATTTACCAATCTTTATCCAATAGCATTCTTTTAATAATGTAATTCATTTGAGTAATTGGCATCATGCCTTTATGTCTATATTTTATTGTAAACTCTTATACTAGACTATCTCTCACTTTACAATAGGATCGTTAGTCCGCAAAGTCAGAGCGTCACTTAATATTTTGCCATTCTTTAGCCCTTAAATGATCCGTTAATAGAGCACCCCAATTATCAAATTCGGCTAAAAATCCATCATGACCGAATTTCGTGTTCACCAAGTAAAATTGACGATTAGGAATTAGTTTTGTAAAAGAATGCACGTCCTCAGGCGGATAAAGTAAGTCATGCGTGAATGCTATAGCGATAACTTTTGCCTCATATTTCTTAGCTGCTTGTTCAATTCCGCCTCTATCTCTTCCTATATCATGTGTATTCATAGCTCTTAACAGTGTAAGGTAGCTATTGGCATCAAAACGGTTTGTTAGTTTAGTTCCTTGATATTTCATATAGGATTCAATTTCAAACAAACCAGTACTTGTGGTTTTTCGAGCAAAACGGTCTTTATGTAATTGTTCGCTACGATAAGTAACTAACCCGGCCATACGTGCTGTTTCAAACCCTTTGATATGTGAAGAACACATATAGTTTCCATTGCAATAGTTTGCATCTGTTTCGATTGCATGGATACCAATATAGTTAAAGGCAATTCCTGTATCACTTAGATAAGGAGTAACTGCTAAAGGAACCAGTACATCCATATCTTTTGGGTAAAGGAGCCCCCACTCTAGAACGCGCATGCCACCAAGTGAACCCCCAATTACTGCATGGAGTCTATCAATTCCCAATGCGAGTAATCCCTGTTTTTCAGCATGGACCATATCTCGAATTGTAATAGTTGGGAAGGACGCGCGATATGATTCACCGGTTGTGGGGTTAATCGTTGATGGACCAGTTGAACCTGAACAACCACCCAGAACATTCCACGTAATTACTTGAAATACATTTGTATCAATTATTTTCCCTGCTCCAATTAACCCGCTCCACCATCCGGGTTTTTCCGGAGTTCCGGTTGCATATTGATTTCCAGTTAAAGCATGGCAAATTAGAATTACAGGTGCATCTGATGGACCAAACGATTCATATGAAAGTTCGACTTGTTCGAGCAGTTCTCCTGACTCTGTTTGGAAGTTTCCTATTCCTACACTTCCTATTACCACTAAAACTCACCTCCAAGTTAAATCGGTACGACGATTGCTTTTTCTATCGCTTGCTCTAAATCCGCTACTAAGTCCTCTACCGACTCTAATCCTACTGAAAGTCGAATCAATTCTTCAGTGACACCTGATTTCCTTAATTCTTCTCCGCTTAACTGTTGATGTGTAGTAGAAGCTGGATGAATAATAAGCGACTTAGCATCACCTACATTAGCAACATGAGACCAAATTTGAACGCTATCGATAATTTTCCGACCAGCATCTCGACCTCCTTTGATCCCAAAATTCACAATTGAACCGTATCCATTCTTTAAGTATTTATTAGCCAGTTGATGTGATGGATGTGATTCAAATCCATTAAAATTAACCCACTCCACTGCAGGATGACTCTCTAGATATGCAGCCACCGCTGCAGCATTTTCATTGTGTTTAGGGACACGTAAATGCAATGTTTCAAGACCTTGCAAAAAAGCAAATGCGTTCTCTGGGCTTAGACACGGACCAAAGTCACGCAGTAATTGAACACGAAGTTTGATGGCGAACGCGACTTGAGGAACGTCAATTGCATATCGCAATCCATGATAACTTGGATCTGGCTCCGTAAACCCTGGAAACTTTTCGCTATTCCAGTCAAACGTTCCTGCATCCACTACTACTCCTCCGATAGATGTGCCATGTCCACCAATCCACTTTGTGGCGGAATGGACGACTACATCTGCACCGAATTCAATAGGATTACATCCGTATGGAGTCGCGAATGTATTATCAATAATCAAAGGTATTCCGTTGTCATGTGCAATGCTAGAAACTGCCTCAACATCTAATACATGAAGGCTTGGGTTTCCAATAATTTCACCAAATATTGCTTTGGTTCTTTCAGTAATGGCATCACGGAAATTCTCAGGATTTGTTGAGTCAACAAATTTCACTGTAATTCCATACCTTGGGAGTGTGTTTGCAAATAAATTATATGTCCCACCGTACAAATTACTCGCCGCAACGATTTCATCACCTGTTCCAGCAACATTTAGAATAGAAAATGCAATGGCTGCCATCCCACTCGAAAGTGCTACTGCGGCAGTACCCCCTTCAAGTAAAGCAATTCGTTGTTCAAATACATCCACTGTCGGATTGCCTATTCGAGAATAAATATTTCCTGCCTCTTGCAAAGCAAATAAATTTTGAGCATGTTCAGTATCTCTGAACACAAAAGAAGTTGTTTTGTAAATGGGTACTGCTCGAGAACCTGTTACTGGATCTGGCTGCTGTCCCCCGTGTAAAAGTAGCGTTTCTGGTTGAAGATTTGTCATTGTTTTTTCCTCCTGATTTGTGGTTTAGATGGAAGAGTGGAGGAGAAAGAGGAGTTTTGGAATACAAAAAGCCCCTTCTTCACTTAAGAAGAGGGGGCTCGCAAATGCGTATACCTCCTCTTATCTTTCAGATCCACATGAAGAAATCTGTAGGAATTAGCACCTTTGCAAGTTCTTCACTTGCCGGTTGCTGGGCATCGTAGGGCCTAGTCCCTCCGCCACTCTTGATAAGAGTATTTGATTCAATTTTCCATCTTGAGAAACAGTATATGTTCCACAGGAAGAAAAAGTCAAGAATTAATTATTTATTTTTTTCGAAACTTCAGACTATATTCAAACGTTTAATGATTGAGCAGATATAAGGAGTTGAGATTATGAATCTTGCTTTACTTGCGCTACTGATTATCCTAGCAGGCTATTTTATTGGCAGTTTACATGGCTCCTATATCGCACAATGGGTATCGGGTGTGAAGGTAAAAGAGCAAGGAGTAAAAAATTCTGGAGCGTCTAATGCAACGATTGTCTTAGGTTTGAAATTCGGGGCTTTAGTAGCTCTACTTGATATTGGTAAAGGACTCATCGCTGTCCTATTTTTAGCCCGGATATTACATAAGCACAGTCTCTTTACTGATGACACCCCTACTCTGCTTTTATTAATGGGAGCAGCTGTCATCATCGGACATAATTTTCCTTTGTGGATGAATTTTGATGGCGGCAAAGGAACGGCATCCCTTATTGGAATAATGTTTGCTGTCGATTGGAGAATGGGTTGTGTCGGATTGGCATTGCTAATCTTACTATCTCTCTTAACTGACTATTTACCATTAGGCGTTCTTTTTTTATACTTAACATTTTTAGTGTATGTATTTTGGTTTACAGAAGGACTTTGGCCAGCCATCATCTCACTAACTCTTTTCACTTTAGCTATTTGGAAACATAGAGAAAATATCTTGCGAATAAGGATTGGAACTGAACCTAAAGTTTCTACTGTTTTGAAAAAGAAAAAAGCGATGTCCTCATGAAATTTATGAGAAGATCGCTTTTACTACTTTGCTAAGTTGAAGAATGCAGTTGATATTGAAGAACCACGCAAGAGCGTGGAGTAATAAAATTCAAGAAACGAAACTTTGACCGTTATTAAGGATGACAGGTTTCCAGTTCGCTTCGGACGCTAAACCTGCTGCACAATAAATCTAGAGACTAAAAGGGATGGGCTTGTGACCTGTAAGCACATAATTATTCGGGTTTGGTTTACTACAGAATAGAGGGTTTCTTGACATAGATGTTCGGCCAAAGATACTATTTTGGCCTCTTCTTGCTGCTTTTATTTTCAAGATAAATTGGCATGAGTTAAGTTAAATTAAATTTAATAAGTATCATCATAATATACTGAACCCTTGTGGCAAAATAAAAAACAAACAATAGAGTATTTATGCACCTTCAAGAAGAAAAAGCATAGAGAACGAGAGCCACAAGTATGTGGTTTTCAAACTTGTTGGGGCTGCCTAATAAGTCCCTAATATAAAATAAGTGGAGAAAATTGATTCTTTTTTCTGCACCTACTTTAGAACATTGTAAAAAGTTATAATTGTCTGTTTTGCACATGAACTTATGGTTTATTGGAGTGAAAGGCGGCAAAAAAGACTGCTCCTGCGGTTACTCGTCGCAAAGATATTGGACGAATGACAGTTCGTCCAATATCTTTCCAGCGGGAATAGCATGAGCGGAAGACCCCGCAGACGAGCTTGCTCGTCGAGGAGGCTGAGGACATGCCCGCGGAAAGCGTCCGCCTGCAACGAAAATCAACTTCTACTAAATATAAATATGGAACACCAATATTTATATTTTATGACTTTTAGGACAACCCCTAACGCAAATGTACAATTTACAACAGTAAATACAAAGCCTATTATTTAGTTTCGCGGTGCAATGTCATTTTCTTTAATCGTTTTGAATACTTTTGCATCTCAATACGTTCTGGATTGTTACGTTTATTTTTAGTTGAAATATAGTTTTTGTCGCCTGTCTCTGTGCAAGCTAACGTGATATTTACTCTCATAATGATATCCTCCAATTTATTAAATAGTAATGATTACGTTTTATAATATACCATACTATTTCTTTTACCGCCAATTGCAATTATCTTTATTCCTAGATGATTCCAATAATGATAAACTAATAATAGATTTATTGAAATTAAGGGAGTGGAATGGGATGCAAGAAATATTAATTGAACGCCTTGTTCGCTATGCGAAAATAGACACACAATCTGATGCAAACAGTTCGACATGTCCATCAACACCTGGACAATGGGATTTACTGCATGAACTTGAAAAAGAATTAGCATCTATCGGTATGGAAGAAATTTCACTTGATGAAAGTGGTTACTTATTTGCCACATTGCCTTCCAATACAGATCATGAAATGCCAACCATTGGCTTCTTAGCTCATGTTGATACAGCAACGGATTATACAGGGAAAAATGTGAATCCTCAACGAATCGACTGCTACGAAGGTGGCGACATCACATTAAATGAAACAACATTTATGTCTCCTAGCGATTTTCCAGAGCTAAACAATTATATTGGCCATACATTAATTACAACAGATGGTACGACATTATTAGGAGCTGACAATAAAGCAGGTATTGCTGAAATTGTCACGGCTATGGAATTTCTAATTAAAAACCCAGACATTAAACACGGGAAGCTTCGAATTGCTTTTACTCCTGACGAAGAAATTGGTCGTGGTCCTCATAAATTTGATGTCGAGAAATTTGATGCGAAATATGCCTACACAATGGATGGTGGTCCTCTAGGGGAACTACAATTTGAAAGTTTTAATGCAGCAGCGGCTAAAGTTATCACGCATGGAACTAGCGTACATCCAGGTTCTGCAAAAAACAAAATGGTCAATGCTTTAACAATCGCCATGAAGTTCCAGTCTCAAATGCCAGCACAAGAAGTTCCTGAAAAGACTGAAGGCTATGAAGGATTTATTCATTTAATGAATTTTAGCGGCCATGTGGAAGAAGCACAGTTATCATATATCATTCGCGACTTTGATAAAGAAAAATTTGAAGTAAAAAAAGCATTATTTGAAAAAGCTGCTGCTGAAGTGAAATCAGAGTTTGGTCCAAATGCTATTACAGTTGAACTAAATGATCAATATTACAATATGGGTGAGAAAATAGAGCCCGTTAAAGAAATTGTTGATATTGCTCATCAAGCTATGACAAATCTATTAATTACACCTTTAGTCCTTCCAATCCGAGGAGGAACAGATGGATCTCAATTGTCTTATATGGGATTACCGACTCCAAACATCTTTACAGGTGGAGAAAACTATCACGGAAAATATGAATATATTTCAGTTGATAATATGGAAAAAGCTACTCAAGTAATGATTGAAATGATTCAACTATTTGAAAGACAAGTTTAAGGAGTGACATCTTGAAAGAGATAGGACTTGGAGTTCTGGCATCTTTATTTTTTGCGGTGACATTTATTTTGAACCGTTCAATGGAGCTTTCCGGAGGCAGTTGGATGTGGAGTGCGTCATTACGCTATTTCTTCATGGTCCCTTTTTTGATGGTATTGGTCGGTCTTCGAGGAAGAATGGGAACCCTCATAGCTGAAATGAAATCTCGTCCTGTTTCCTGGTTTGTATGGAGCTTTGTTGCGTTTGTTTTATTCTATGCTCCTATTACATATGCCGCAGCCTATGGTCCAGGTTGGCTCATTTCGGGGACATGGCAAGTGACCATCATCGCAGGTGTGTTATTAGCTCCTTTGTTTTTAATAACGATTCATACATCGAATGGGATTCGTAAAGTTCGACAACAAATCCCTCTAGTGTCTCTTGTAATTTCTATGGTGATTTTGATTGGCATAATACTGATACAAATCCCTCATGCAAATGATGTGTCCCCAAGAACACTTTTGCTCGGAACATTACCTGTCCTAGTTGCAGCAATCGCCTACCCTCTTGGTAATCGTAAAATGATGGAATTAACGGGGGGACGTCTTGATCCAATTAGTCGTGTTCTGGGGATGACAATCGCAACACTACCTGTCTGGCTATTGCTCGCTAGTTATGCAGTCTTTTCAGTAGGACTTCCTTCGGGTAGCCAAGTTTTCCAAAGTTTGATCGTTGGTATCAGTTCAGGTGTTATTGCAACAACTTTGTTTTTTATGGCTACAGATCGCGTTCGAGAAAATCAAGGAAAACTTGCTGCCGTTGAAGCAACTCAAGCTACGCAGATCTTATTTGTAATAGCAGGCGAAATGATGTTGCTAGGTGTGCCTTTACCTGAACCCATTGCTTTTATAGGATTAGTTATCATTATTATCGGACTTATTTTACACAGTTTTTACACGAAAATTTTTAAACAAAAACAGGCAAGGTCCGTCGCTTAGACAGATCTTGCTTGTTTTTTTGTTTAATCATCATTTCTACTTTTTTTAAGTACCATAAGAAAAACCGGGTAAAGTGCGCCAGGACCTTTTAAGAAGAGTAACCAGAGTAGCCTGTTGATTTTCGCTACGGTGGACGCTTTTCGCGGGCATGGCTTCAGTCTCCTCGTCACTGTGTTCCTGCGGGGTCTTCAGCTCATGCTATTTCCGCAGAAGTCGCCACCTGCGCTTCAATCAACTAATATAGATGGCAACTACGATTATAGGTTGGTTTTATCTCTAGCTAACTTAGAATCATTTATTCGTGTCTTCGCAATAAGCAATTGATAGGTTTTCTTGTTTGTTACTACTCACTTCATGGATTGTAGTGGAAGGCGGCGACTCCAGCGGGATCAGCGGGACAGGTGAGACCCCGCAGATCGCGAAGCGACCGAGGAGGCTCACCGCCCGCCCCGCGGAAAGCGTCCGCCTGAAACGGAAATCAACAATATTAATGAATCAATCTTTTTGTCCAAAAAACCTAAAAACACTGGATTTATGGAACTAAAATTATATACTTTCTTTTAAAAAAGGATTCTAATCATAACGATTTCGTCCACTTTGGATATCTATCGGCACAATGTCAATTTGCTTTATAAAGTGAACCTCCCTTCACACCTTTGTAATAATTTTTCAGTAAAACGATGAAAATGATTCTCACCAGATGAAGGTTCTATGTTATGATTAATTCTATTGAGAACACCTATCAGTTAGATGGAGGCCATACAATTATGTTTACTGCTATTAAAACTGAATCCCTTTCAATTGGATACACGGATCAATTATTATTTGAGAATTTGGATTTACATATACCTCGTGGAGAAATTTCTGTTTTTGTTGGTAGTAACGGTTGTGGCAAGTCCACTCTTCTTCGTTCAATTGCACGCCTATTAAAGCCAACAAACGGTTCTGTACTATTAGATGGCAAAGATGTACATCGCATGACTTCTAAAGACGTAGCTAAAAAAATGGGCATTTTACCACAATCCCCTGTGTCGCCCGAAGGCTTATCGGTTTATGATTTAGTAAAACAAGGTCGTTATCCACACCAATCTTGGTTAAAGCGCTGGACGGAAGAAGATACTGAAAAAGTGGAAGCAGCAATGGAAGCAACTCGCATTAGTGATTTACGTGACCGTGCGGTTGATACATTATCAGGTGGTCAACGTCAACGAGCTTGGATTGCAATGACACTTGCACAAGACACGGATGTCATTTTACTTGACGAACCAACAACATACTTAGACATGACACACCAAATAGAGATCTTAGATTTATTGTTTGAATTAAACGAGAAAAAAGATCGCACCATCGTAATGGTGTTACATGATTTGAATTTAGCTTCTCGTTATGCACACAATATCATCGCTATTAAAGACGGGAAAGTTCATGAACAAGGAAAACCGGAAGATATCATTACATGTGATTTAGTGCGTTCTGTTTTTGGAATGGAGTGCCAAGTTTCGAAAGACCCTATGTTCGGTACGCCTCACTGTATTCCTTTTGGACGCGGACGCTGCGTGGTACCTGAAATACGCTCTTCTACAGGAGCCTAAGGTATGAAGCAATCACTCGAAGGACTCTCAGTATTTGTTGATGATGCTAGAAAACCACTGATGACGCTTGGGGATATACAAACTGAAATCGGTAGTAAACAGTTGCTTCAAACTGTACGAGACGTGACGGATGCGCCTATGGATGCCGTAGCTGCATCTGTTTTTTTTCGTCGTCTTGGATTCTTTTTAGCAGCTCAATTTCAAACCATTGCAGTTCATCAGAAAGTCTTTACTGGTTCATTGAAACAAGTAGGGATTATACACGATGAATATACATTTAAGTTCACTGTAGCTAGCGAAGATTTTATAGAAGTCCAAAATTCCCAACAAGCTTTGCGATTCGTGCTAGATACTTATGGCCATCCACTTGTTGAAAACTTTAGTAAACAAGCGACTATTTCGAAATTAATACTTTGGGAAAACATTTGGGGATATGTCATTTGGGTTTACAGTCAGTTACTTGAAAAAGGTGTGGAGTCAGCGTCGACGGATTTAGATTATTTATTGCTCGACAGCACTTGGACACCACATTTGAGACGTTCTCCATTTAAACAATACTTGCAAAACCAATCAGCACTCGATGCAATGAAAGACTACAAACGTATCACCTGTTGTTTATTGAAAGAAATGCCTAATACGAAAAAATGTCCGTACTGTCCTCACGCTAAATAAGCGAACTGAAATTTTTATTCACAATAATAAAATTAAGAATTACTTTATCACGCAGATTTCCGGCGAGCTTTTAAAACACCATGCTGCATCTTTATCTTGCGGCTCGGCTGCTTACGTCGCTCCTCTACAACCTGTTAGAAAATGGTGTTTGGATTTTGGTTCATTAAAGAATAGTCACTTCTTCCAGTAATCCAAGTAGCCGAAGATACAATTTCGGCTAACTATTGCATTTGGCGAGTTCTTTCTTTAAAGAGACCGCGAGAGTGTGATGTGTTGATGAGAGACACAATTTGAGGGGATACACGACTACATGCAAATCAATTTATTCTCAGGTTTCCGGAGAGCTTTGGAAAGCAACTCCATGCTGCACTATTATCTAGAGATTGAGTAGAATGGGGATGTGACGATGTCACATCCCCATTCTACTTTTACAGATAATTTTGCGGCTCGGATGCTTTCGTCGCTCCCCTACAACCTGATAGCAAATAATTTATTAAATTTGGTTTACTAGAGAATCGTCACTTTTTTTCAGCAATCCAAGTAGCCGAAGATACAATTTCGGCTACTTTTTCATTTCTTTATTTTGGGAATTTTTTTCTTTAACGAGCCCGCGAGAGTGTGTCGTGTTGATGAGAGGCACAATTTAAAGGTCAATTGTGCCTCTCATCGGAGCGAAATGTCCTGCGAGCGATTAGCGCCCGCTCAATTTAAAGAACTACCCCCAGGTTGCCAACCAGAGCCACAAATAAAAACCATTTGTGTCTCTGGCTAGCACGCCTTTATTTTTTCTTTAGAGTAAGTATCACACTAACTTTATAGAATGGTCTGAATAAAGTAAGCAGGAAGAGACCAAAATATCATTTTCAGTCGACTATCTACATAAAGATAGTGTCTATTCTGTAGTAAATCAAACGAACTTAACTAGGCGTGTCCAGGTTGTAAGTGAGCGAAGGACGAATCCCCGCCGCAGAATCATCTATAAAGAAAAGTGGTGCCCCAAATTTTGTGTCATTTATGTTTTTCAGACGTAAATGCCCATATTTCAGACGTCAACGCTAATTTTTCAGACGTCAACCTCGAAAAGTCAGACTGAGATTTATCGGATGAATGAAAAAAGGGATTTTCAACATCAACCACTGTCTATTTTGCTGTCACTACTAACTTTAAAGAATGGTTTGAAATAAAGTAAGCACAAAAGGAGCGGAAATTGCATCCTCAGCCAAATATCCATGTAAAGAGTGTCAATTCTTGATTACCGTATAAATAATATACTATGAACGACCACGTTTTCAGGGGCGAAGGACGAATCCCCGCCGTTGTATGATCTGAAAAAAGAAAGTTGGGCGAGTGACGCAGTCACAAGCCCAACTCTTTGTTCTCTAGATTATAGTACAACAGAGAAAGCGTCTGAAGCGCACTGAAAATCTATTTGCCTTAGATTAGAAAAAGATTGGTCTGTAATAAAGTAAGCAGAAAGAGACCAAAATATCATTTTCGGTCGAATATCTACATAAAGATAGTGTCTATTCTGTAGTAAACCAAACGAACTTAACTAGGCGTGTCCAGGTTGTAAGGGAGCGAAGGACGAATCCCCGCCGCAGAATGAACTATAAAAATAGAGTTGGGCAAGTGACGAAGTCACAAGCCCAACTCTTTGTTCTCTAGATTATAGTGCAGCAGAAGATTCATCCGGAGCGCACTGAAAACCTATTTGCCTTAGATTAGAAAAGATTGGTCTGAATAAAGTAAGCACAATAGAGGCCGAATTTGCATCTTCGGCCGACTATATACGTATAGACAGTATCTATTCTCTAGTAACCCATAACGATCTTAACTGTGCCCGTACAGGTTTTCATGGAGCGCAGGATGAAATCCCTGCCCCACTCTTTAATCTCTAGATTATCATGCAGCAGAGGAAGCGTCCGAAGCGCATTGAAAACCTTCTTGCTCCGAAGAACCAAAAAAGATCCATGCAATAGCGCATGGATCAGATAATGTTGACTTGCGCAACTTAACGATGAGGGGGGTTAAGGTTGCGTTACGTCAGCGTCGATTTGGAGAAAAGTCGCTGACATGGTTTCTTCCCTGATTTTCAGAAAGAAATTTTTCTTATACGATAATGATAATCATTATCACTTAACAAGTCAATACTTTATTCGTTGAAGTTTTGTATACTTAAGCCATGACTACTTTAACGAACGATCAAATCAGACAATTAAATATGTATAGCACGTATATCACAGCTCCATTACATCCGCTATTTACACTGAAACAATTACAAGAAGTTGACTTCTTATCAATTGTACAAGCAATTACAGGCATCGATAACAGAACAGTTGCTGCCTCCTACTTAATGCGTCGCTACGGCATGTTTGCCTCGACACAATTTGTCATGCTAGCCACATACGATGAAGTTTGGTTGGGTGAACTTGATGACTTACAATTTGCTGCAAATGTGGAATATGGAAATAAAGGCATTAGCATGTATATTGATAAAATTCACTACGTCGATATTGAAAAACAGCCTCGCCAATTAATCATACAGAAAATTTTAAAGGATCAAATCCATTCTTTACTTGTAGAAATCCGTAAGCACTCTTCTGTCTCCCCTTTAACATTATGGGAAAATGTATTTGGTTTTCTGTTGTGGCATTACGCAGTTATGCTCTCTCAACCCACTACTTCAAAGCAAGCCAGAATAGATCTGGAAATCTTAAAATCAGATGAAGTTTGGGTAGGAATAGCTCCAAAATCTCTCTTTTCCACATATTTACAAGGTTTAGAACCTGCACAACTATTGAATACTACGGTTCGTACGACCTGTTGTTTTTCAAAAGATGTGCCTGGTTTACTAAAGTGTGGATTTTGTCCACTCGAATAGTATAAAATACCCATTTTACACATCCATAGGTTTTAGCTGTGAGTAATTAGGATAAACCTAATCTAAGAAGATGAAAAGGAGCGTGTCTATGACATGGAAAACATTCAAGGTAAAGTTCAAGAAGAATTAAACAACGTTAGTCCTGAAAAGAAAGATGAAATTTTAGCGAATTTTTCAACCTTTAAATCTTATTTGGGCGATAAAGTTGCAATTGGTGAAAAATTAGGACTTGGTGAAGAGCAATTAGCGAAAACAGCTGAAATGGTTGCTGGTTATTTAGCTAAAAATGAAGAACCAAAAAACAGTGAAGAAAACTTGTTACAAGAATTATGGAAGTCTGGCGACAAAGATCAACAACATGCTCTATCTCACATGTTAGTTAATATGGTGAGAAAATAAGTATGTGAAAGGACGGATTGACATGACGAACAAACCTTTTGACGAAAAAGAACGTGAGAATCAAAAAGGGCGTAAATTAGACAATCCCGATTTAGTTAAAACTGAAGAAGAAAGTCTTTTCGATATGCATGAAGATATGCAAACGGTTGATGCTATTCCTATCGAGGAATTAAATCAAAAAGTTAAAGACGAAAAAGATAAACGTCATACTAAAGATACATCAGCAAGTGAAGACAGATATCCTGAATAAAATAAACCCCGGTCGCTCAATTTTGAGTACCGGGGTTTATTTATATGAATTTTTAAAAACGAATTATTCTTCTTCTACCGTTGATGTTGCCGCTTCTTTAATTTCGGTGCGTCTCGCATAAGCATTTTTCAATATCGTTTTAATAACTGCATACGTAGGAATGGCTAAAATGACTCCCCATAATCCAGCAATATTTCCAGCAGCTAAAATAATCGTAATGACAGTTAATGGATGGATATGGAGCGCTCTTCCCATTACGTTAGGCGAGATTAAATTACTTTCAATTTGTTGAGCAACGAGCATGATAATTGCTACATAAATGGCCATTTGTGGCTCTTGAATAAAACCAATAATGAGCGCGGGAACAACTGCAATAAACGGACCTAAAAATGGTATTACATTTGTTAGCAATCCAAAAAACGCTAAAAGGATTGCGTAATCTAAACCAATAATTAAATAGCCTATGAGTAACATAATCCCAACTGCTACACTGACAACTAGCTGACCTTGAATGTACGCCTTCAATGTTCCATCGATGTCTACTAGCGTTTTACGAATCCACGTTTTGCGTTCCCCACTAAAGAAATTAGCAATAAACGGGGCAAATTTTTCATGATCTTTCAAGATATAAAAAAGGAAAAATGGTACTAAAACTAATGCAAATAACCCTTGTGCTAAACTTTGAACGAAGACAATTACCCAGTTGCTAAATCCTCTAGCTATGTCTGCCACTTTACTAGATTGATCATTTATTGATTGTTCTATCGCATCAGGAAGCCTGTTCTTTTGATCGAGAGCTACCGCAATCATTTCCTCAACGTCTTTAGTAATAGCAGGTGCTTCATCTACCAAATCGTTTACTTGTTTCGTTATGGCAGGACCTATTAAGGCCGAGAAAATCCAGAACACAAGACCCATTGCTACAAAGATAGCTAATAAACTTGTCCATCTTTTCCAGCCTCTTGAATCTAAATAGTTAAGAATTGGTCTAGATAAGTAAAATAATACGCCCCCCAGTAATAGAGGCAAAAAGATGGTTTGACCGATAATAACGAGAGGAGAAAAAATCCCTTTTACTTCTATAAACATCCGAATTATTAATAATCCGAGTAGTATTCCGACTCCTACTTGAAACCAAAGCTTTTTCGTCAATAAATTCACTTCCTTGAATGTGTTAGTACCTCTTATTATAAGTTATTTTTGGCAATAACGGGTATACATAGTTTAAATGATTAAGGGAGGACGTAATTATGGAATATTATCAAGAAATCCGTCAATATGTTGGTCACCGTCCCCTTATCTTACCGGGAGCAGTAGTCATCATTCAAAATGAGTTTAATGAAATATTATTGCAAGAACGTAAACCAGGATTATTCGGTTTACCCGGTGGATTAATGGACTTAGGTGAAAGTTTGGAAGAAACCGCCAGTCGAGAAGTTTTAGAAGAAACTGGATTAAGCGTTTCAGACTTAGAATTATGTAAGGTGTTTTCTGGTCCTGACTATTATTTTAAGATTGATAATGGGGATGAATTTTATTCAGTGACGGTGGTTTATCAAACGAAGACCTTTACAGGTACACTTCAAGCAAACGCAGAAGAGACTCTGAGTTTAAATTTCTTTCCAATTGACAACCTGCCACATCAACTATTAGCTTCAAATAAAAACTTTTTAAGAAAATGTTTAGATATCTAACTAAGTGGGTAAATATAATATCGAGGATTTTTTCTCGCCTACTTTTTTCCTCTTACATTATTACACAAACAAAAACTCCGGGTAAAATAAATTTTTAAGGAGACTGTTTAAATGAATTGGTACGAAAAACTCAATCAATATTTCCCCATCGAAGAAATGAAGTCAAAAGAACATATGGAAACGTTACTTGCTGAAAAAGGTAATGTTTATATAAAAGATGAGGGACCAAAACACGTGCTAATGTACGTTGAGTTTGAAAACTTTGTCTTTGTCGATTACTTATTTGTTTCTAAAGACGCACGCGGAGAAGGTTTAGGTCGCAAACTCTTAAATCAATTAAAAGAAAAAAACAAACCTATCTTGCTCGAAGTTGAACCAGTTAATTATGAAGATACTGATACTGAAAAACGCCTTAAATTCTATGCTCGTGAAGATTTCAAACATGCATCTCGCATAGGTTATATCCGTCGTTCTCTTGCGACAGGTGAGAATACGGTATTAGAAATTTTATATTGGTCTCCAGTTAATCAAGATGAACTAGACATTTATAAAGCTATGAAATGGACGTATGAAAACATTCATACTTTTAAAGACGAACATTTCTATGGCGAATCTTATGACCCGTCAAATGAAGTTCTTGAGTACAACACTGAGAAAAAACGCAATATGTTAAAAGAATATTAATCAAAGCCATGCGAAAACATCTTCTTTCCTGATGCTTTCGCATTTTTTTATGGAAATTGAGTAAACTTTATCGACTAGTTACTTTCATCTGTCATAAAAATTTTTAAATCGACCGATCCTTCTCCAACTAGATTCGCTAATTTATCAATCTTCTTTTGATAGAAAACGCGATCTAATGTTTGGAAATCACTATTCTCCATCCCCTCAAGAACATATAGTTGAATAAGCCAAATGTCTTTTTTGCTCTCTAGTGGTGAAAGATCAGCCGCCATTGTTAATGAGTCTGTAATCGCACCCAATACAGAAATATCACTTTTCCCGTAATGTCTTAACTGGTGAAAAGTGTGATACAGCACTTCTTCAAATGTATGTATGCTCATTTTTACTCTTAATTGTTTATCTTCATCCATAAAGATAAAATCTCTCCTTGGAAGTCGGCTATACGAACCTAGTAATCTGCCTAATTGATGTATGTTATGTATAGCCGTGTTCGGATCATTTATTCCTGGTGAGATAGCGCGAAGAGACACTTCAACCATTTTTTGAATGGCGAAAACTGGATCTTGCCGTGTATCTCGCTCACCACCCACAACAAAAAGGTTGCCAACTATTTCTTGAAGAGTGAGTTGTTCCTTTGTATAAAGCGTAAAAACCTGGGTTTTTTCTTGAACAAAATCTCCAATATAGCAATTCATTTCGATTTTACCCTTATGTTTTTGCGCTAATGCAATAAGTTGTTCAATATCAACCAATTGTAAATAGCCATCACGTCGAGCAGTTATTGGATAAGCTGTCCCTCTTATTGTCCAATTATCATTTGTTTGGGTTGTCATATCTTCCCGTTTCAAAAATGCCTCATAACATCCAACTGCGTCAATTCCTTCGATTGTTAGCTTTTCAATTAATGTATTCACTTGGATATTCCGAGCAATATGATGTATAAAAACAGCAAAGAAAATCAAGCAAATCATGGCATACAACACACCAATTAATGACGAGATAACAGACTCACCTGCAATCGATTCTTGCATAAATAGCAACGATAATGTGGTGTAAATAAAGCCTCCCATGAAGACACCTAACACTCTCCAAACCATTGGGTCACGCACAAAATTTTTCAATGTCCGTGGTGAGAATTGCGAAGAGTAAGTGGTTAATACCACCATTATTGTGGAGAATGTAAAAGTCGTCATCGTCAGTAAAGCTGCTGATAATCCCCCTAAGATTGTTTGCGCTAGATCAACGGTCGTCAGTAACACATGGGGTACATACAATAATAGCGTTTGATCAAATAAATGATCAATAGTCGAAAAAATGATCGCCAATACTACTGAAAATAAACTATACAACGTCGGTATAAACCAAATGCTTTCTTTTATTTTCAACCAATATCGATCCATAAAATCCTCTCCTTCGTCCTTGTAAACTAACTTTATCATAGCATTTTAAATGAAAATAGATGACATGCAAAACCGACTCACTTGGAGTCGGTTTTAATTTGATATACATAGTAATCTTGTGCATGTATTGCTTTAAATCCAACAGATTCGTATAACTTTAACGCATGTTCATTTTTTGTTTCCACTTCTAAATGAACAGAGTGCCCTAACGAACTTTGGTCTTTGACAACTTTTCTCAACACTTTACTCCCTATTCCCTTCCCCTGGTAGTCGGGAAGAATACAAAAACCATAAATCCAAGCCTCGCCATCTTCTCTTTTCACTCGAATTTTCCCAATCGTTTTGTCATCCATTGTAATCATGAACATATCGGTATCTTCATCACTTTCAATTCGACTTTCCATTACTTTAGCATCCTCTTCTGACACTCCGAACGCTTCGATGTCTAGCCGAACTCTCATGTCGATATCGTTACTGGTTGCGTGTCTCAAAGTGAAACCTTCAGAAGCTTCGAGCAATTGTGGTTGCCAATACATTTGATGCTCAGTGAATTTATAAATGGCTCCTTCAGCATTTAGAAATGCTTTTGCAGCCTCAGAACTTGCTGGAGCATTAAGTAAAATATTTTTAAATCCGTGGAGTTTCAAATCCACTTTCGCTTTACTAAACAATTCATAAAAATGACCTTGTCGTCGTTCACTTGGCTTCACCATTCCGCACACTTCTGCAGTTGAACCAAATGCATACACACCCAAGAATGCGATCAATTCTTCATTGTCATACGTTAAAAAATCCAATTGATCAGTCTCTCGGTTACGCAACATTTCCCAGTTTAATTTCAGCTGTAAGTTATCATGTCTTTCACATTCTTTTTGCAGTGTCTCAATATCCTGTAATTGTTTTGTTGTTAACATTTGAGTCTCCTTGTATTCATATTGTTACTACCTAAAAATAGCTTCCCACATTTTAATATGGGAAGCTAGTCGTTATTTTTATTTTGTATAGTTGGCTATAGCCGTGGCAATTTGATCTTCAATTGGAGTAACAGCTGCTAAATCATTGTTAATAATCACTGAGAATACAAGCAACTCACCGTCTTTCGTGGTGGCATAGCCCGCTAAAGCAGAAACTGCTGTTAACGTTCCCGTTTTAGCTTTGACATTGCCAACAGTTGCACCAGTTTTCATACGATTGCGCAAAGTACCTCCAACAAAACGTTCACCCACACCTGCTATAGGGAGTGAGGCTAAAAATGTCTGGTACCATGGTTCTTTTTGGACAGAAACGAGAAGATTTGTTACTTCATTTGAGGGAATCAAATTGATATGAGACATACCTGAAGCATCTCGAATCAAAATCGTCTCCATATTCAAACCTAGTTTTGCAGAATTTTCTTCAATTACTTGAAGTCCTTTTTCCCAGCTACCTTCACCATATATCACTTTACCCATTTCTTTTGCCAATACCTCAGCATGAGAATTATTACTAAGTTTCATAAATGGGATAGTTAATTCTTTAAGGGTCATAGAATTTTTTGATGTAATCAATTCCGCTTGCTTCGGCGTTTTACCAAGAGTGACTTGTGATTGTCCTCCAAACGTTATCCCTTTTTCCATTAGAGATTTTTTGAAAAGATCAAGTGCATAATACGAAGGCTCCCATACGGCAATCCATTCACGTGTGACAGTTCCACCTACTGGAACCGTTCCTTCAATAACGATGTTATTTGTACCATGTTCACGCTCTATTGTAATGGTTTTTGTTCCACCTGATGCGACTGTTTTAGATCGATTAACGATATTCACTACATCAGTTTCTGGTAACACTTTAATGGTAGCTGATTCTCCGATGCTTCCATTAGCATGTGCTTCAACAATAACTGAACCCGCATCATAGTCTGCATTTGGAGATGCGGTAAGTGCAGAAACTTGTGCTGCATAGTAGTAAGATTCGTCCGTCCAGTTAATATCTGACGATAAACGAATATTGTCGTACCATGTGTCGTCTCCAATTAACTTGCCATTAATTTTCTTAATGCCTTTAGAAGCAAGATTTTCTGCAAAAACATCAAAATCTTGTTTCAACAGTGTTGGATCTCCCTTACCTTTCAAGTAAACGTTTCCTTGCAACACGCCACCTTTTACTTGACCATCAGTTAACACTTCCGTTGAAAAACGGTAATCTTCACCGAGTGTTTCTAGAGCAGCAGCTGCTGTCAGGAGTTTCATGTTGGATGCTGGGTGTAATCTAGTTTCACCAAAATGATCATAGACGATTTCACCAGTTGTGGCCTTTCGAATACTGACTGCGGTTGTTGCACCATCCAGACGTTCATCTTGAAGGATTTTATTGATACTGTTTCCTAGCTGAGCATAATCGTCCGTGGCTATTACTTTTTGCTGATTGCCATCCAAGAGAAACGGCAAAAACGCGAGAACGGCAATTAACATGACAACTATATATTTTTTAATTCTCAATATGTTTTCCCTCCTAAAAGATAGTATGGAAATGAGCATATCATAATATAATTTGAATATTATGTATTTTGTGGAAACTTTTTAAAATCCGTTCTTTTCTCATAGATGTCATGATGATTGTCTATTTCTATATATGTGCGTTGCGATGCAAACATGCTGTAATTAACAGAACTTCCACATCTTTCGTCCCATTATGCTCGTTTCTCCCAAGTCTATTCAGAATAAAATGACAACCAGATAAAACACTACTGTTTTCCAGAGACATAGAAAAAACCACAACCGTATTTGTTGTGGCATCGTATGGTGTTTTCTTATCTTTTAGTCTCTGTGGCGCAGGATGTGGCGTTTTAACCTCGTTCATTTACATGCTAAGTGCAAATTTACTCTTTCGTTCGTTCTTCCAGATCAGCATTCTTTAACGTAGCTTTTCTAAAAAAACGAAAGGTGAGTTTTGGACGAGTTGTTAAATACACGCCACATAAAATGACCAGTAAGCCCATAATCATATGAAGTGAAATTGGCTCTTTTAGCAAAAAATAGCCCCAGAAAATCGCCGAAATTGGAATCAAATAAGTCACGGATGTCGCGAATTCCGGACTTCTTTCTCTCATTAAGTAGAAAAACAATAAATGGGCAATTCCTGAACCAAAGAAACCAAGTCCAACAATAGCAAAAATGATTTCTCCATTCACACTTTGTGTAAGCGTTTGTAATTGATTGGGATTTGTAAGAAGCATCATTACCCCACCTACAACTGCTCCAACGATTAACGTACTCGTTGTGACAAATATGATACCCGCATTTCTTAAATGTTTGCGTACATAATGTGAAGAGAAACCATAAAACATCGTCGCTAAGACCATCGTTCCAATCCCCACAAAACTTTCACCAAATAGTAAAGAAATATCAAAGTCCATGATAATCAAAATGCCAATAAAACCAGTCGCTATTCCGATCCATTGTTGTTTCAGTAATACGGAGCCAAAAAATAGCAACCCCATTAACCCGGTAAATATCGGTGTAAAGGCATTGAGGACGGCTGCTAAACTACTGTCAATTTGAGTTTGGCTAAGAGCAATTAATCCCCATGGCAAACCTGCATTTATCACACCAACTATTAATAACGGTTTCCAAGGAATCGGTTTTATGATGTCTTTCCTTTTATACCATAGCAATGGTATCAATAATAATGCCCCTGCTAAACAGCGAATAAAAACCGTTCCCCAAACACCTGCTGGTTCGCTAAGAATCGAAATGAATACAAAAGATAATCCCCAAATGAGACTAAGAGAAATAAGTGCTACATAGACCCGCATAATTAGTACTTCCTTTACTGAACCTTCGTTCGCTAATAGTTTTCTAATCTTTCTCGCTATTAACTAATACTATCATATTCTATTTCTACTAAAGAATTATTGGATAAACATAGTCTAAAAAGCCCTTCATATAAATAAAGTGCTCTTGCGGTTACTCGTCGCAGGCGGGCTAGTCTAAGAAAGCCACACCGAGTGGTAACACCATTGTGTGCAACATCCTGTTGGCCTCAGGAGGCTAGGTCATACCCGCGGAAAGCGTCCACCTGTTTCATCTCTACGCTTACTTCGAAACATGGTAGTGCGCTGCAACGGAATCTAATGCACAAAATATAAAAAGGGAACTACCCTTAGTCATATTAATGACTTTAAGGACAGCTCCTCGTTTTTCATTTCCCTTTATGTCCAAAGTTCATATGTTGGTAACGACCTCGAATGATTTGATAAATTCCGTATAAAATTAGTCCAACGGCAACCATTGCAAGTATGAACTGACCAAATGGTTGACTTGCCAATTCGTCTAAAGCCCCTCCGAGACCTTTTGAATGATTTGCGTCATGGGTATAAGCTGTTTTAATAAAAAAGAATCCAACCATACATAGGACGACGCCACGTGCAATTAGTCCCACTTTTCCTGAAATTAGTGCCACTTTACGTTCCTTAGCATTCATTTCATTTGTCTTGAATTTCTCCATAAACTTCTCTTTCACTCCACTAAACAGTTCATACAAACCATAACCGATAATGATTGCTCCAATTAATCCAATAAGCCACTCGCCAAAAGGTTGTTCCATCAAGTTTACTGACATCGTTTTCTCTGAGTCTCCACTACCAGCATTTCCAGTGTGGCTTGCCAGTTTAATGGCACCAAACGCCAAATTCGCATAGATGATTCCGCTAATAAAATAACCTGTACGTTTTATGAGACCTTTTGCATCCGTACCTTCGTTTTCAGGATCTTTAATAGCCTTAATGAAATCCCATACAATGTAACCTATTAGACCAATTCCGATGATCCACAATGCTACTTCTCCAAATGGCATTTCTGCAATAGATTGCAATGCACCGGAAGTTCCTGTCGTTTCACCACCTGGTCCAAAAGCTGCAAGAGCTGCCAGCACCCCAATCATTCCATAAACTACGCCTTTTGCCATATACCCGAAACGCCCGAATCGACGTACCCACGGTTTTGCTTCCTTCATTTTATCTTTAGCTTGTGCTTTTGTTGGCGTGTTCAAATTAGGACACTTCCTCTACTAGTAATCTTACAACTATATTTCCCGTTCTAATAAAAGTAGAAACCTATTTTGATTGGGAGTTGTCTAAAAATAGAAATTTATTTTCTGGTGCGCAATGAAAGATATACCAATTCATCAGTTAATCGATTATAATTTTCTCGAATCAATTTAAAGGAGACTGCCCAATGAATAAAATACTTATGGTATTCCTTTTTGCTTTACTTGCTGGTTGTTCTGACGTAGCCAGTTCGGAAGAAAGCATAACTCCAATTAGCGAATTAGATCAAACCATTAGTAACTCCATCATGGAAAACTTCGGATACCGTCATGAAATTGAAGATGACGCTGTGAACCTTATTGAATTTGACGAAGAAAATGGGAACATGAAAATCATCGTATCAACCTATGCTTTTGAAGATGAAACGTATGAAGATTTTAAAGCAGATACACTCGAAAGTTGTGCAAATGTCCTACAAGATGTAAAGCGACAATTAGAAGTACAAGAAGTGGATTTAGCCATTGAAACACCGATTGAGAATTTAGAAGGTAATCCTGACTATAACGGGACCATATTTAAGATGGTGTTTGAACGAAGAAATTTAAACAACACTGATTTTCATAAGCTTGATCCTCTAGAGCTATCCAATAAAGCTAACTTTTATTTTCAAGCACCCGTGACAGAATAAAAGACAGGGCCAATGCCTTGTCTTTTTATTTGTCAGAATGTGCTATCCACCCTCCAAACAGTGTGGTAGAAAAGAATTGTGTAACTCTTTCAAAACCGGCTTGTTCTAAAAGTTCCTCTATTTGAGTGGAAGAAATAAAAGACAATTCTCGAACTGATTCTTCCATCCCGTTCACATCTTCTTGTGTTAAGTCCGTTAAATCTAGCCAAATGGACTTCCATAAATTCATGCGTTCATCAAATTCTGGTTTGGATTGATTGCCATACATTGTCACGAGAACAAAAGGTGATCCTGGTTGCAGCAATTCCTTTACTGTTTTTAATAAACTCAGTTTTTCTTCTATGGTTTCAACAAAATGAAGAACAAGTAAGCATGTGGCTGCATCGAATGTTTCTTTAAAGTCAATTTGTTCAACAGTCCCCGTGTATATAGATACTCTCTCTTCAATGCCTTCATTTTTTGCTTTTTGTAAAGCTACTTCTAGCATCGCTTCCGACGGATCAACACCAGCAAACGTCCATGTAGGATTGGCTTTGCCAAATGTAACGATTTCATTTCCTCCACCTGCACCAATCACAAGGACGTTAGCTTCGTCTTCTACATGAGCTCGCAAAAAAGACTGAACCATGCGGAACATCGCATCGTATGTAGGTAATGCTCTTCGAATCCCTTTATCATATTCTCTTGCCATTTCCATATCAAATTCTAAATCGTCTTTCACTGTTCTTCCCCCTTTGTATGTAAACATGCTAGTTTTATTATGTGATAGTTTAATGAAACTTTCAAACCGCTAGAGATTCGCTAACTTCTGAGAATAAGTGTTACACTTACCCCAAATACCGCTCTTTTGGAGGCTGAAGTCTATGAAAAACAATATAATGAAACGACCTTTAGGTCAAACAGATTTACTCTTGTCCCCCCTCGGACTCGGAACTTGGCAGTTTAGCAAAGGGACTGGCGTCGTTGGTAAGTTTTGGGGTTCTTTAGATGATCAATTGACCGAAGATATCATAAAAACTTCTTTAGATGGCGGAATCAATTGGTTCGATACAGCAGAGGTGTACGGTGGTGGAGAATCTGAAAAGATATTAGCCAAAGCCCTTACTAATATTGGGGCATCAGCACAAGATGCTAAAATCGCAACCAAATGGTGGCCTATGTTTCGAACGGCTGCCTCTATTACAAAAACAATTGATATCAGAAAAGAAGCATTGGATAATCGTCCGATTGATTTGTATCAAATCCACCAACCATACTCCCTTTCTTCTGTTGATAAACAAATAAAAGCGATGATTGAACTTGTGAAAAACGGTCATATCAAACATGTGGGTGTTAGTAATTTCAGTGCTGCTGCCATGGTCAATTCACATCGGATATTGACTGAAAACGGACTCACTCTTGCCTCGAATCAAGTGAAATATAGCCTACTTGACCGTCGCATTGAAGAGAACGGCACACTTGACCGTGCAAAGGATCTTGGGATTTCTATTATTGCCTATTCACCTCTTGAACAAGGATTGTTAACAGGTAAATTCCATGATAATCCTGCGTTAATCCGAGATGCAAAAGGTCCTCGAAAACTTCAACGTAAGTTTAAAGAAGCTGGTTTAGCAGAATCTAAACCACTCATTTCTTTACTGGATGCCATTGGCGAAAAGTACAATGTCAGTGCGAGTCAAGTTGCGTTAAACTGGACTATTCAATATCATGGAGAGACCGTTTTTGCAATTCCTGGTGCCACAAAAGTTCATCATGCCCAAGACAATGTGGGTGCTTTGACATTCAAACTTGATGCTTCAGAACTCGAAGAAATTTCTCGTACTTCATGGAAAGTGATTGGCAAGAAATACTAGTGAAAACACTCCAATTGGACATTAATTCGGATAGATTTATAACTAAACTTGATGCCTTAATATGGCGTATCAGACAAACTTGATTTGGAATGTATAAAAAACCAGCAGAGACTGCTACTAATACTTTACCAGAAGTTTGAAAAAGTGCTAACGGTCCTTATGCTTAATCGTCAAACACCGGCAGACAACTTCACAAAGATTGAGTGATCTGATTATAAAAATAATTTTGTCAACGACCTAAGACGCCTTAATATGGCGTCTTTTTAATGTGTATTAAAATTATCCTTTAACTAAGGATCTAGGATAATGCCATTGTGCGATAAACGAAAGTGAAGTGACATCAAAACCTTCATTGCAAAACATCATTACTAAAGACCAGATTACTGCTTTTGGCTGCCACCAAAAGCCTTTTCTGTTAGTGACACCTTCGTTTATTATTCCATAATTTTACTATTACAACTAAACCCGTGATTTTTACAACTAAATCGTTCAAAATTACAACTAAGTGCTCCTTTTTTACAACTAAACACTCAAATTTTACAACTAAATGCAAAACAAGGGAGATACCCTCTATATTGAAGGGCTTTTTGGGTCACTTCACATCAAAAATCACTGCTACATTCTCTAAATCATGAAAAAAGGAGCTAAGTGACGTAATCACTTAGCTCCTTTTTAATTCGCAAATACAATCTGTTTACAGATCATACGTCACGTGCTGAATGCGCAATATACAACAGAGACTTTATCTGAGAATAAATAAATTATTAGAATAATTTAAATTGTACTTGTAATTAGATTATTCACTATTGTATAGTTCTATACAAGAATGAATAAAGGAGTACAATAATGAATTCGATGTTATTACTTCCAAATACTGATGAAGAAATTATAGATACACATGATGAAGATATCATCATTACTACTCGTGAAGGCAAAATTATTAAAGTAACTCAAATCAGTGGTGAGCATTATGGTTTATCGCCTGGAGACCTTTTAGGTAAGTCTGTTTATGACTTAGAAGCGCAAGGGATTTTTTCACCTGCTATTACTCCTGAAGTGGTCAAGAAAAAGAAGAAAGTGGTTACCGTTCAGACGACTCCATCTGGTCGCAAAGTACTTATTACAGGAATTCCGCTTTTCAATGATCAGCGTGAAGTTGAGTTTGTGATTAGTTATTCTTTTGAACTCTCTGAACTAATTGTCATGAAGGAATACTTACAAGATTTAGAAACTGAAATGTCCAAAGTTAAAGAAGAATTAGCTCATTTACGAGATCAGCACATTCAAATGGCTGGCTCCATTATGGAAAGTCCTTCTTCAATCCGTGCAATAAAGACAGCTCTTAAAATGGCACGAATTGATGCACCGATTGTCATACATGGTGAAAGCGGTGTTGGTAAAACTTCGTTAGCGAAATTTATTCATTCACAAAGCAATCGAAGTGATGGACCGTTTATCGAAGTTAATTGCGGCACGATACCTGATACAGTTTTTGAAATCGCTTTCACTGGCAACAAAGAGTCTATGTCACAAGGTTATTTATCTCTTGCAGATGGTGGTTCCCTTGTCCTAAAAGAAATTGACCAATTATCTATTTCTTCTCAAACGATTCTATTCAACCTACTAAACAACCAACATTCAACTCGAATTATTGCGTTAAGTGAAACTCCATTAGACGAATTAGTAAAACAAGGTGTATTACGCGAAGACTTATTTTATTTACTGCATATAGCTCCCATTCAAATAAAACCAATACGCGAAAGACCTGAGGATTTAGAAAAAGCTATAGCTCAGTTCATGCAAAAATTAACCGAGAAATACAATGACCCTAAAAAAATTACAGATGATTTATATGTGTATCTCCTCCAACTGAAATGGGAAGGTAATTTCCGCGAACTACAAAATGTACTGGAACGTAGCTTCATCGAAAGTGAAACAAATGTTGTCACTCTTCAAGACTTGCCTGCTAACTACCGTCCAATGGATGAAGAACAAATAGGTTTTGAGATTGAAGGACAAACACTTCCAACTATTCTAGATTTTGTTGAGAAAAAAGTATTATTGAATGCACAGAACCACTATAAGACGACAACGGAAATGGCACGTGTATTAGGAATAAGCCAACCTTCTGTTGTTCGTAAGTTAAAAAAACATTTACACACCCAAATAGGAGATGAGACCGAATGACGACAGTAAAACAACAAGATTTTCAGCATCTCGTCGGATCAATTGCAAACTTACTCGCACCCAGCATGGCAAAAGACCATCCCAATTTACCCGTAATTAAAGCTGAGGGTTGTTATTACTACGGAGCGGATGGAAAGAAATATTTAGACTTCACTTCAGGTATTGCCGTAGAAAACGTTGGACATCGTCACCCTAAAGTCGTTCAAGCAATTAAGGATAGTGCAGACACGTTAATTCATGGACCTTCTGGAGTCATAATCTATGAATCTATTTTAAGACTAGCACATGAATTACAACAAATATTGCCTCCGAAACTTGATAACTTCTTCTTCGCCAACAGTGGAACTGAAGCAATTGAAGGCGCAATTAAATTAGCGAAATATGCAACTCAACGACCGTATGTCGTGTCATTTACTGGTTGTTTCCACGGACGTTCAATCGGAGCTTTAAGTGTAACCACTTCCAAAAGTAAGTATCGAAAGTTTTTACAACCTTCATGGTTAACCTATCAATTGCCGTATGCGCATCCAGATGATTTACCTGAAGGAGCAAATCCTGAAACGTTCTTCCCGGAAAAACTAGAACGTGATGTTGAGAAACTTTTTAACCATCAAGTAACACCAGAAGAAGTATCTTGTATGATTTTAGAGCCAATTTTAGGAGAAGGCGGCTATATTATTCCTCCGAAAGAATGGCTAGCAAAAATTCGAGAGATTTGTGATCGTCATGGCATCTTATTGATTTTTGACGAAGTTCAAACTGGCTTTGGTCGAACGGGCAACTGGTTTGCAGCGCAAACATTTGGGGTTACTCCAGATATTATGGCGATTGCTAAAGGGATTGCCGCTGGTCTCCCTCTAAGCGCAACTGTTGCATCTAAAGAGTTAATGGCTAAATGGCCACTAGGTACTCACGGCACAACATTTGGAGGTAATCCCATTGCTTGTGCAGCAGCACTTGCTTCACTTGAAGTATTGAAAGAAGAACGGTTACTTGAAAACGCAACGAATATGGGAGCTTATGCTTTAGTGGAACTTGAAAAGTTGAAAAAGAAACATAAACTTATTAAAAATATTAGAGGCGTTGGTTTGATGATAGGCATTGAACTTCAAGTTCCTGAAACAGGCAAACCAAATGGCCAAGCCGTGATGGAAGTATTAGACGAATGCTTAAAAAGGGGTGTACTTTTCTATCTATGTGGGAACTCAGGTGAAGTCATTCGAATGATTCCACCGTTAACTATTTCCAAAGAACAGATTGATACAGGGATTGATGTTTTGAATCAAGCACTACTAGCTTACAAAGCATAAGGGGGAAATGAACATGACTACGATTTACAAAGGGGAAACGACGATTTCATCGTCAGCAACATGGAAGTTTATCATTCCGTCACTGATCGGGGCATTGTTATTTTTAGTGCCCGTCAAGTATGACGGACAAGTAACAATCGGGGTTGGGATTTTAGCTTCATATTTACAGACTACATTTGGTGAGTGGATTCCTGCATTTATTTTATTACTACTCGGTTTTTCAGCAGTCGCAACCATAGCGGCAACAGCATTGAAACCAACCTTTGTTCAAAATTCAACATTTTTACGGTCTATTTTCATTACTGGCCCATTCGGTCTAATCGTTCGAGTCGTTGGGTTTGCAGTAGGGATTATGGCGTTTTATGAAATTGGACCTGAAGCCATTTCTTCTAGGAATACTGGTGGCGTAGTGTTATATGATTTAGCTCCAGTGTTGCTAACATGGTTTTTATTTGCTGGTATTTTATTACCATTGTTAGTTGAATTCGGATTAATGGAGTTTGTAGGTGCATTAGTTAATAAAGTGATGCGACCTGTGTTTACGCTACCTGGCCGTTCAGCAGTTGACTGCATGGCATCTTGGATGGGGGCTGCACCAGTTGGGGTTTTGGTAACAATGAAGCAATATGATGAAGGCTATTATACAAAACGTGAAGCTTCTGTTATTGCCACAACATTCTCCATCGCTTCTGTTGCCTTTAGTCTTGTTGTAGCAAATGTCGTTGGTATCGGTCACTTGTTCCTGCCATTCTATATTGCTGTCTCAGTTGCTTGTGTAGTGGCAGCGATTATCATGCCACGTATTCCACCATTGTCACGTAAAGAAGATACTTACTACGAGCCAGTTGGCAAACAAATTGATGACACGATCCCAGAAGGAGTTTCATTAGTTAAATGGGGGTTCGATGAAGCACGTCGTAAGGCTAACCAAGTTAGTAGTGCGAAGCATCTTGCAAAGTCTGGTGCTGAGACTGTACTAGATATCTGGTTAGGTTTGATTCCACTTGTTATGGCTCTAGGTACACTAGCACTAATACTTGCTGAATACACGCCATTATTCAAAATCATTTCGTATCCGTTAATTCCGGTATTAACTTTACTAGGGTTACCAGAAGCTGCTGAAGCTGCACCAACTATTTTAGTAGGCTTTGCAGATATGTTCCTACCTGCAATATTAGGTAGTGGCATTGAGAGTGATCTTACAAAATTCGTCTTAGCTGGTGTATCACTAACGCAATTAATCTATATGTCTGAAATCGGCATTTTGATTTTACGCTCAAATATTCCAGTTAACTTCATGGAACTTGTGATTATCTTTGTTTTACGTACAATCATTACTTTACCAATCATTGTTCTATTCGCTCACCTGTTCGTTTCTTAAAATTAAGGCTTGTTACGAATAACTCTATTATAAACGAAATGGAATTAGCATCGCATTTAGCGGGGCTAATTCCGTTTTTCGGATAGATCAAGATGCACTATAAGAAGTACACTTAGTTTAGAAAATTCACCTAGTGCTTGCAAGGAGCAAATTCACTCCAAAGGCTATCCTTTGGAAACAATAGAGTGCTTCGTTTTGAATTTCATCAACCAGGAAATTAATAGAAAAACGGTACCCGCTCCAATTGATGCTGACCAAGGAAATTCAAACGATGGACCAAAACCTCGAATAAAATAATTCGCTCCTAATATTACTGCGAAACTTCCTCCCCCAAACAATCCAACTTTAATCAAATTCATCTTATCGGCTGATTTTTCTTTGAAGAGTGACTGATGAATTAATCCAAATATTACTTTGACGCTTAAAAACACAATACCTGCAAGCAATCCGAAAATGATAAGTGTTGGAATAATATAAACCGTCGTGCTTGCACCCACAAAATTAGTGAATAATAGTAATACCAATCCACGTGTCACTAAAAACCAGCCCACTAAACTAAATGCCAGTTGTCCTATAAATTTGACCATGTCACGCTTCTCTTCTTCAGGCAATTGTTCAATGAGTTCATCTGCAAATGCTTGTGGATTTCCCCCAAATACTTGACTAGCTGTCTTCCCTTCTTCTTGAGCTTCCAATAAGTGATCTAAGATTTCCATTAGAACTTCTTCTGCCTGTTGTTCAGACAATGTTAATTTTGTGCGAATGTATAACATCAAGTCTGTGTAATATTTTTTATTTTCTTCATTCAGATTTTCTCGTTTTTCATTATTTTGTTTGATTAGTTCATTAACGTTCATGAGTACATTCTCCTTTCATTAATAAAGCATTAATCGGTACCGATAGTAGTTGCCATTCAGTTGAAATCATTTCGAGTGCTACAATACCCTCTTGCGTCAGCGAATAATATTTACGGTTTGGACCAGATTCTGAAGGTTTTATTTCCCCCATTATTAGTGTTTGTTTTTGTAAACGTAATAACACAGGGTAAATCGTTCCTTCACTTACGTCTCCGAGACCAAGATCTTGCAATTTTTTCGAAAGTTCATAGCCATAAACGGGTGCTTTCGCAATAACTGCCAGTACACATCCATCTAATATCCCTTTTAGCAGCTGGCTTCTAAGTGACATGACCTTTCCTCCCTCACAGTACGTTGTATAACAAGATAGCGATTAAAATACCAGCTACCTTGTTTTACAAAGTAGCTAACGTTAGTTTATATTGATAATCGCTCATTGTCAAACATAGAATGGAGGTAAAAAAGGAGATATCCTCATGACAGATCCCATTAATATGATGATACAGTTGCTACAAATCCTGATTCCTCTTATTCTTGGCATCATCCTTTTTTCCAGTACATTGTTGTCCAGTTGGAGATATCTTGTCGCAATTCTTTTATTTATTGGAGGAAGCAGTCCCTTCTTATATTATCTTTTTGATGAACAAATACACCCTGTCCTCCGCACAAATATCGATCTAGAATTATCCATGTTCTTCGCCTGGGGATGTTCTGCCCTTCTTGTCTTCATTGCATTTATTCGTATCTTTCTTAAAATCAACTCACAAAAACCTAGATAACGCAGCGTGTTGCTGCATAGCTAGGTTTTATTTTATTCCGATTTTCGATACAAGCCTTCATACGTGTTGTTATCTTCCCAGGTTCCTTGGCTTCCATAATCCTCACCACATTTCACATACGAATGTGATAAAGTACATCTAATTAAGAACAGCTAACACGTTAATCAAATTCGTATTCATGAGTCAATTTCAAAAATGCCTTTTGATAAATAATACACGAATAATTGAAGTGCATTTTAAATTGGAGTGAATTGCAGGAAAAAGACACATACTCCTGCAGTTACTCATCGCAAAGATATTGGACGAAGTGTCATACGGACTGTCCGTAACGGAAATCGAAAGAATCTCAGTTTGTATTAACTTCCGATTTAAGAATGATGAACTTGACTCATTTTAATCATTATTTTCAACACCGAAAACTTCTGAGCCTTTCTAAGGGTAAATATAGTAAGAGTAACAAATTATCGTTGTACCGGAAGGAGTGAATAATGATTGAATAATAATGAATGGATTATACAAATACAATCGGGGGATAAGGATGCTTTTCGACGTTTTTACGAAGCCTATTCAGGATATGCCATTCGAACAGCTTCTGCGATTACACGGAATCGTGAAATGGCTAAGGATGCTGTACAGGAAACTTTCATTCGTGTATTCCGACAAATAGAAAGCTACAATCCGAACCTACCATTTGATCCTTGGTTTTATAGGATCTTAACTAATGAATGCATGCGGTTACTAAAGAAGGATTCAGCATACTCCAAGTTCGAACATCCCGACTTAGAAAATGACCCTTCCCTGCCAGTGGAATCTGTTAATCGTCTTTCCAATTTATACGAAGTGATTCAGTCGCTAGATGACACACAGCGCATCCCACTCATTCTAAAATACGTAAAGGGTTTCAGCGAGAAAGAAATCGCTGACATTCTTGACCTTAATCAAAACACAGTAAAGTCCAGATTGTTCAAAGGAAGGAAACGACTGCAAGATCAGTTGGTTTCAACCGAAAAGGAGGATGCCTAAAAATGAGTAATATTGATAAAAAAGCAATAGATGACCTTCATGCACGAACAGAGAAGGATAGTCTTGGACTGAAGGATGAAATTTGGGTTATGTTAGAAAACGAGTTGTTCAGCGCAGAAAGAAAGACTAGAAAAGATAGTAGAAAAACGAAAAAAAGAAGCCGTGTAATGCCACTTATTTTGACAGCAGCTGCAGGTATATTAATAACATTGAGTTTGCAAACAGATACAGGCGCGGCATTTGTAAAAGGAATTAAGGATATGTTTGTCCCTGAAAAAGAAGTGATCCAAAATATCGAAGGTCAAGATGAAGAAACGAAAGTTCAACTAAATGAAGGAACTGACTCGGAGTACGTCATCTATGTCGATGAAGAGCGCTACAAGATGATCAAAGGCGAAGAATCGGACCTCATTACGACGAAAGATCCGCTTCCTGAAAACTATCCAGATGTATCAATGGAAATCAAACAACTTCCTGATATTAAACCAGAACTACTTGTAGAGCAATATGAAGAAGGGCTGAAGAAGGATTTCCCTGAACTAAGAGCCATTGAAGAAGTTACAGAACCGGTAACTGGCTATTTATTACATGGGATTAATGGGAATCAACCAGATAGTGTAGTGGTCCATGCCTATGTCATCAGTAATGGCAAAGAAGGAAGTTTTATTATCACGCAATACTATTTCCTTGAAGCTGCTGAAGGTCATGGCGCTAGATTCCATCGTATGCTGGAAACTTTCGAAATCGTCGAATTATAGAATTTGCGTAATTTGATTAGGACCTCACTTTTAAAGAACACGCCACCAATTCCAGTTACTTTAGCCAATATGAACACTCCTTCAAAAAATGAGAATCCGCATGTGTTTGCGAATCCTCATTTTTTTTATAGTTACCCTAATTTCATTACATGAGTGGTTTCAGGTGTATCATGTGTTTCTTCAAAGCCGTTTGCCCTATAAAAAGCATCTGCTTTTGCTGATTCTGTACGACATGTGATTTTTTTAAAGTTTCCTTTTGCATGGTTCACTAGTTCCGAAAGTAATTGAGATCCTACGCCTTGTCTACGTGCATCACCAAGTGTGTAAAATCGCTTCAGTCGAGCTTCATCCTTATTCTCTGTGTATGGATTTTGACTAATTCCGCCAATTGCGACTAATTTTTCAGGACCTTCCCACACACCATAAAGAGCTTCCCCATTTTTATTAAACGTATTAGAGCCATCTTCATAATCATTTACTAAACGAGTTAAGAAACGGTAACCTTCTTCTTCACTTTCGGTTACCAACTGCGACACATCGACTTTCTTTAAATCTTCTATTCGTTGAACTTTAAAAGTCATCTGAGTTCCTCCTGTTTAGTTAAATTATTTAATAATTCATACTATATACTATTTCGATACATACACACCTATTCCCTTTATTTTCAGATTAGATTCCTCATGTATTTCGACAAAAAAGAGAGTGGTGAATTCCCACTCTCTGTGACATCACACTAAACTTCCACAATATCTTAGTTCATCTACCGATAGGTGATCTGTCTTTCCTTCTAAGATCGATTCCACGTCTTGGAGAGTCAGCGCCAACCGTACAGCTTTCCCTTGCTTTCCTGTAAAGTCTTCTGCAACAAATAGTGGTTGAGTAAAGTAGGCTTCCAGTCGTTCGCCCCTGTGATATGTTTCCAACTCCCCTGCAGGAATTTTCTCCCTACCATGCACTGTCATCACTGAACGCAACTCACGATATCTACGTAGTAATTTTTGAGTACGTTGTCTAAGATTAAAATGACGTTGATCTAATTCAATTCCTTCTAAAATAGAAGACGTGGAATAAATCGGATGCACGGCTGGAAATTGGTGACGTATAGCTAAATCTGCATCAAGTTGCCACAATGTTTCAAGTGGACCATACGGCAACTCTTCATCTACCACTTCTCCAGAAAGATCGACAAGTATCGTTGTGATGTTTTGTACCCTTTCTGCAACTAATTTTTCTTGCAGATCAAATAGTTCACCAGACACAATATAACTCTTGTCTGTAATGAAAATTACATCGCCAATTTGTGAAGTTAAGATTTTAAATGTTTCATCGATTGTTGTCGTTACAATATTAGCTAATTCAGTCGTTCCTTCTAGTTCTTGATGATTCTTAACGGGTAGTAAAAACACGGTTGTGTATTCACTCTCTTTAAATCGATGCATTAGTTCGGCTAAGATCACAATTTGGCCCATGCCTGGTCTAGCTACTATTCCAGTCGTACCGCCTTTTACAAGTGGTGCAAAGAAATCTAATGTTTTAATTTGTGTCTCAATCATATTCAATTTCTCCCCTCGAAGTATCAATTCATCTACTGAACAATTAGCTAGTGTGGCAAGACCTACTAAAGTACGGACCTCCGCTTTTCCTAAATCAATTTTACCTGTGCACAAATTGGATACTGTTGCTGGTCGAATGCCAATTGATTTTGCAGCAGTTGTTAAGTTTGGAACTTTCCTTCTAAGTAATGCGACGTTCAATCGAATATCATCCATTTCAAAACCCCTTCCTTACTTTCAATAGTAATTAAAATTACCTTTTAAAGCAACACGAATTTCTTTGAACCGTAATTATTTTTACGCAATAAAAAAAGCTGACTATAAATAGTCAGCTTTTCTACATATTAATGTGCGAATTTTTTATCTACATTGTACTTCGCTACAAATTTATTGATCGCATATGTTTCGTAAATTTCACGTTCCATTGCATCATCCACATAAAAAATCTTAATTTTCGTTACTTCATCACGATGATCTTTAATTGGTGAAACATTATCTTCAAAATGCTTTTTAACACGTTGTCTTACTTTACGTGCTTTTCCTACGAACAAAAGCTCTTCTTCTTTGTTGTAGAACATAATAATTCCGCCTTTATCGCGGGCAATTTGATGAAAATCAATAAAGCCGAAAACTGAAGGAATTTCTGGTTCATCATTTGAACGATCTTGCACACGTTGTACAATCGTAATATCTGGTTTTGGTAATTCAATTTTAATCATATTCGATCACGTCCTCACTTCTTTAAAGTGTAATGCTATCACAAATGGCGTCAAAAATCTATGATCTCGATATTCATTCCTACAAAGAAAGCTTTAGCCAATCCAATATCGTTTAATCACATTTCCGTTGTCTTCAACAAAATCTATATCTTCCACGCCGCCATTATTGCGTATGGTCTTATCTGAAGCGAGATTTACAGCGTCACAACACACTAATACAGGATTGATTCCAAGCTTTTTCGTTTCTTCTAAAGCTAGTTCCAACATTTTAGTGGCATAGCCTTTCTGTCGCTCGGAAGGCCGAACCCCATACCCAATATGTCCGCCTGCCTTAAATAAATAATCACTTAAAGTATGGCGAATGTTTACAACACCTAGTATTCTGTATTCCTCATCTACTAGCCAATATGTTGAATCAGGAACAAAATTTTCTCGTAGGCCAATTCCTTTTTCGGCATCTAATAAAGACTGGACCATATTTGGAAAATCACTCGGATCTTTTTCAATAACCCATGGTACCATCATTTCTTCTGATGCTTTCCATTCTTCATAGAAGGACAAATAAGCTGGCTGCAAATTAACAGTTGGTTTTATTAATTGAACCATTATAGTCACCTCAAGTTATCAATTTAAGCTTTCTATTGCTTGTTTGACACTGCCAAATGTGTGGAACGCGGTAAAATCAATGCCTGCTTGAACAACTGCCATCGATAAATTAGGACGAATACCTGTGAACAATACATGGATGCCTAACAGCTCAAGTACATTATGAATGGTGAAAATATGTTGAGCTACTTCAGCATCAATCGTTAAAATACCTGAAAAATCAATAATTAAATGTTCCGTATCAACCATTGGAATACCTGGAAGAACGTTATTTAATAAATGTTGAACACGTGGATAATCGATGACTCCTATTAATGGGAGAACAGCAATTCCTTTTTGAATAGGTACGATCGGTGCTGACAATTCGTTAATTTCTTTTTGGCGTTCTCTCATTAATCCATCGCGGTAAGCTTCATAAGCAAATATCGTTTCAATCATACTGACGTCCATGAGGTAGCTGACACGGTTATTAATCGCCACAACATCTTCAGTGGTTAATTTATGATCCATTGAAATCTGTGTAATACGCTTCATAAACGCTAAGCGGTTTTCAGCATAAGGTTTAATAAGAGCTGAGAGTTGTGAGAGCATAGACGCTTGCTGTTCTCCATACTTTTTACTCCACTCTATTAATTCTTCTGCTGCATTCTCATTACTTTCTTTGAAAGAATCTGCAAGTAATACTAAAAATTCCGCATTCGCCTTTACAGATTGTTGAATAATTTCTTCTGGAATTTCTATTTCTAATTTCTCTAAACTCAAATTCACCATTTCAAGTGAGATAGAATCCGAGTTTTCAATTAAATATTGGCCTACCTGCTTTATTGAATCCATTCGTCTCACTTCCTTATATGTTTTCATTCAATCAAACTTCTTAAGAGAATTTTACTATAAAAATCTTAAAAAAACATAAACATCTAATAATTTTTCATCAAAAAACCCCACTCAACATACCATTGAGCGGGGTTTACCTGTTTTTATCCTTGATGATGTTGTATAGCTTCAATAATGTTTGTCTCAGTAATATTCCAATGAGATGTGTGCCATACCGGTTCTTCATTTGATACTAAAAAGAGTTGGGGTGATTTGTGTTGCACACTTAAATTACTTCCTATTTCATTGGATACTGAACGACTTTCAATAACTTTTACTAAATACATATCAAGTTCCGTTTCAGCTGATGTAAATTCACGATATGCTGCGGCACTGACTGGACAAGTTGTACTGTGCTTTAAAAGCAAAAATGGTTTTTCTTTCGACTGTTGTAAAATAGTCTCCCATTGTGGAAGTGTTGTAATTTCTGTATATGTAGTCATGTGGATTCATCCTTTCAACGCTATTTATTCTATTATGTCTAATATCTTAATATATCGCACGTGATTTGTCTTTCTATTAGATGTTTATCGAGATCATCACTTTATAGAGACCACTATACACCACAAGCATCGTGACATTTGGCTATTCAAATGTCACCATTTCAAGCACGTTCATTTGTGCGGATTTCGCATAGTCACGATATCATGCATTTTAGTCACGATATCCGACTCTTTACTCCCGATATATCACTCGCTAGTCACGATATATTCCCTCACGCGTACCAATCAACAATAAAGCCAAGTCGTTTAATTTCGACGACTTGGCTTTATTGATTTAATTTTTAGGAGGCATTGGCACAAATACGCTTGTTTTTGCAGCATATTCTGCATAGCCAGGTTTCTGACGATTTTTCTTTTCAAGTAAAGGAACACCAGAAATTTTCATTAGGAAGAACGTTAATAGCAAGGGACTAATAAACGAGATCCAGCCAAATGGTACTGCACACGCAACAATACTAATACCAAACCATTGTGTCGATTCTCCAAAGTAATTTGGGTGACGTGTATATTTCCAAAGACCCGTTGTAATAACCCGACCTTTATTTGCTGGCTTTTGAATGAAAGCACGTAACTGTGCATCTCCAACCGCTTCAAATAAAAACCCAATAATCCAAACAACTACACCTGCATAGACGGGCCACATCGATAATATCGTGTCACTTTTACTAATACCTAGGAATATACCTAATGAGAATAATAGAGAAACAGTTCCTTGTAACATGAACACTCGAACAAATGCCGTTTGCTTAACTTTACTTCCCCACTTTTTACGCATGTCAACGTAACGATAATCCTCAGGTTTCCCCGCATTTCGCGAAAATAAATAAATCGACAAGCGAAGTCCCCAGATAATAACCAGTGCAGCTATCGTCAAGGACACAACATTAATATTTCCTGTAAAGACAAGAACGACAACGGTTGTCAAGATGAACGTTATTCCCCAAATAATATCCACGATTGAATAGTTATCAAGTTTCACAGCAATCATCCAAATGACACTCATAAACAAAATCATACATAATGCGGCAATTATCACCAACATTCGACTCACCTGCACATTCATTTTTTATTTTATTGATTACATTCATTATACTTAGTAACACAAAGACTGGCTCGATTGAATGTTCTAATGGAGGGAAAAATATGAAAATTGCATGGGTAACAGATAGTTCGGCATATTTACCGAAAGATGCTAATCATTCCGATTTGTATGTAGTTCCATTGCAAATCAATCACGAAAACACCTCATATAAAGACGGCATAGACTTAACTGCTGAAGGTTTCTACGATTTACTTAGTCGTTCTGAATCTTCTCCAAAGTCTTCTCAGCCAACTGTTTATGATATTGAAAATCTATTTCAAGCTTTAGAAAAAAAATATGACGTAATCATAGCCGTTCTCATCTCACGACAAATTAGTGGCACATTCGACACTGTAGCCTCGGTTGCTAAATCTTTGTCGATTCCTGTCCACTTAGTAGACTCCAAAATCGTTTCATGGCCACTGTACGACCTTATTGAACAAGGTAGGTTATTAGAAAAAGAGGGATTAACCGCTCTCTCAATTAGCCAATCCTTAAATCATAAAGATAATATGTATCACAATAGGATTTTTGTTGCGGATCTCAATCAATTGCTGAAAGGTGGTCGAATCGGAAAAGTAGGCTTTCTGGTGGGGAGCTTGTTAAAAATCCATCCCATTCTCAAGTTTAAAGAAGGAACCATTCAAGTGGCTCATAAAATACGGACTCGAAGGAGAGCCATACTTCAAATGATTAATGATTTTGAACTGCCTTCAAGTGACATGTGGGTGCTGCATTGTGGGGATGAGAAAGTCGCGAACGAAGTGAAGCAACAACTCCAGCTTAAGTTTCCAACTCAGGCAGTAAATATCGGTGAACTTAGCCCAATAATAGCCATACACGGGGGACAAGGAAGTTTTGCGATTGTATCGAAACTCTAAACTTCCTGACTTATTTATCTTTCAAAGGAAAAATCACGGACGCTTAAAAGCGTCCGTGATTTTTTTCATGCGTTTTCTATTTACTCCAAGATCCGTGTGCCCCACTCTTGATTTCGAACGGAACTGAATCACTTGATTGAAATCATCAAAATAAAACTCTACATCATCTTTAAATTTGAACACTTTTGACGTTTCTATATAGTGCAAGTAATCATCTTTTTCTTCCACTAATTCTATTCGTTTCATGTTTGTTACTATTGCTTTGATTTTACTACGTGATTGTAGCCGATTATCTGAATAAGGAATTGGCTCCATAAAATTGCGTTGAATGTCTGTTTGACTTGATACGCTATTCGGTTTGTCCTCAACAGGTTGTAATTGACCATTTGTTACACCCAGTTTCATATATACTCCCCTTCCTATTCACTTATTTATCACTCTATTTTTCAAGAGGAATTTGTGAAGTTCCCTTATATTTCTTTACGATAATCGGCAGTATGATCATCACACCATATAAGACAATCGCAATCCAAAGATTCCCATCCATCGTTCGTAGTGAAGAACCGATGTAATTGAGTACAAACGCTCCGGGAATAATGCCTAAATAAGTGGCGGCCATATATGGTTTCAATTTGACTGAACTTAAACCAAGGGAATAGTTAATGGAATCAAATGGAATTAAGGGGATCAATCTCAAATAAAGAACAACCATAAAGCCATTTTTTTGAATGCTTTGATCAAAACGCTCAATTTTTTTGCCTTTTACAAATCGCTCGATTTTTTCTCTACCTAAGTAACGAGCTACAATAAATGCTAACACCGCGCCGCTCCCGGCACCTATGATATCTAATCCCGTTCCAAGGAATGGACCAAACGTATAGCCACCGAATAAGGTTAAGAGCGTTGCTGGGAAGAAAAATAAGGGTCGTATGGTGTACGCAATAACATACAATACCATACCCCAAATGCCTAATTCCCTAACAGCGTTACTTGTAGCCTCGATATCAATTTTGTCAATTACATCAAAAGCATATAGGACGATCAAACATATAAGTGCAAATCCAATAAACAAGATGATTTTTCGCCATTCTTGCCAAACAGTTTGGGTTTTCATTTACCTAATCCACGTATGGATATATACGTTTTGATCAAATTTTGCACGATTGGTTTTTCAAGAGTACGTGACATATACGTATTAGCGATTTGTTGTAAAATCTGTGCATGTGTCGGATATGGCACCGTCATGCTAGACCATGTTGAAATGGATTTCTTCATACGTTTTGTATAGGCAACGAGCTGCATTAGATCACTTATATGTGGCCCGACTGCTTGAGCATTAATGATATTCCCTTTTTTATCAATGCCAATACGAATAATGACATCTTCCATATTTTCTGTTTTATAGCGATCGATATCTTTCGATGTTACTTGTAAAGTCTCAACAACTTCGTTTTCATTACCGAATAGTTGATACACTTCAGGCGACGTGTAAATAATAGCTGAAAAGTCGAAATAGAGGTCCTTCTTCTTTTTTGGAAATATAATATGTTCGATAACAGCACGAGCTTCTAATCCAGCTGCATGTGTATGAGCATACGTATCGATTACATCACCAATGGCATAAATATGAGCTTTTGTTGTTTGATGTGTATCTGTTACTTTGATAAAGCCTTCTTTCATAGCAACTCCTGCATTTTCGAGTCGCAGAGATCCAATATTTGCAACCCTACCTGCTGCAACCATAATTTCGTCCACCAGCAGTTGTTTTCCATCGTTGAAAATAAGAAGCTTTTGATTTCCTTGAGCTTCGACTCGTTCAACTTGTGCTTGGTGATAGAATGTCATCTCTTTGTCAAAATAACTTGCTGCAGTTGTTCGAATAGAACGATCAAATTGTCCTAGAATTTCTTTGTCACGATTAATAATGTGCACATTCGTTCCAAGTTTCGACATCGCTTGTCCAAGTTCAAGTGCAATAGGTCCCGCTCCAATAATTCCTAATGACTTTGGCTGTTCTTTCAAATGGAATAAAGATTCATTTGTTAAATAGCCTATAGTTTCAATGCCCTCAATGGGTAATTCACGTGGTTTTGAACCAGTAGCTATCACAAATTTCTTCGCGCGAATTCGTTGCCCATTTACTTCAATTTCATAGGGACTGACAAATTTCGCATGTCCGATATAGACGGATACCCCAAGACCTTCAAATCGTTCAACTGAATCATGAACTTGGATCTCTGCTATGACTTTTCTTATATGCTCCGTCGTTTGTTCCCAGGTCATTCCTTGTGTAGATGCATAAATTAAGGACTTTGATGGGACACATCCTGAATGGAGACAATCTCCACCTAGTTTTTCAGTAATATTGACTAGGGCTACATCAACATGAAGCCTAGCCAGTCCAGCGGCTGTATATAAACCACCAGAGCCGCCCCCAATGACGACCACTTTATGTTCTTTCATGATTTTCCCTCTCTTCCTTCGCAAAAGCCGCGAAACGCAAAACCGTACTCAACACTTCTATGATGATAAAAAGTAAGGTTGACCAAAACAGCCATATCGGTGCAAAGATCACCATAATCGAAAGTAAAATAAATCCTTCTGTTCGCTCTGCTAAACCAGTTGCATAATGAAAACTTTTTTTCCCTGAATTCGGTGCCACATTGCCAATCGTTAAAAATAACGTCATTGCAATCAGGATAGAAAACATTAAGATAAGCAACAGAACTGCATGCTCAGGGTATTTGATTGCGAGCACTAAAATAATTCCACCTTCGACAACTCGATCAAACGTAACATCAAGGACGGTGCCTAATGCAGAAGGTTTTGTTTTCCTAGCCATCGTCCCATCCACAGCATCTAGAAAGCCCGACAACCATAAGAAAACAAGACCTAGCCAAATCAAGTCTACATAAATCCACACACTTGCCATAATTCCTATCCCAACAGCAATACCAGTTACAACATTTGCTGACAAATGCCATTTTACAAATGTATCGGCCGTTGTATCTAACAGAGGTTGTATATATGGTTGTCCTTTCGTATCTAACATCCTTACTCCTCCTTCAATACCAGATACAAAGGTTCTGCACTATTTGTTTCTTCCTGCCTTTTAACAAATTGCATTTGCCCATTTGGCAAAGTAACTACTGTAAAATCAACGCCGTATAATTTGATTTCTTTTTCCAAACGAACTGGGATGGATGTGTCACTTGGTTTATTTGACAATGTCCATTCAGAAACCCCAACTATTTGACCCTCTATTTCAATACCCTCATTGAAATACAATTCAACTTCTTCGTCAGACATTTTGGTAAGCACACCCTCTTGCAATAAAAATGTATGATCTGCATACATTTTCGTCTCTTCATAGTTGTGTGTCACAAAAATACCTGCGATATTACGCTGTTTCATTTCATTAAAGATAAGATGTTGAAGTTGTCTACTTAACTTCACATCTAAATTTGCAAAAGGTTCATCCATTAAAAGAACATCCGGTTGATAAACAAATGCACGCGCAATGGACACGCGTTGTTGCTGACCCCCTGAAAGCTCATAAGGAAAACGATTTCCTAGTCCAAAAAGTTCAACTTTTTCCAACCACTTTAATGCTGCTTCATGTCGAGCCTTCTTTCCGACACCCTGGCATTTCAATGGAAATGCGATATTTTGCAAAACCGTCATATGACTAAACAATAGAGGCTTTTGCGTAATATACGCACACATCGTTTCTTTGCTTTTATGAATTTCGCCTGAATCAACTGATGCCATGTCTGCTATTAGTTGCAGTAATGTCGACTTTCCACTGCCCGACTTTCCGAGGATTGTCATGACTTCCCCTTGTTTCAGAGAAAGATTCACATTTTCAAGAACCATTTTACCTTCAAATATTTTTGAGACGTTTCGTAACTCCATCATAAAAACGAAGTCACCACCTTTTTAGAGATTGAGATCAGTAATTTCATCACCAATGCAAATATACCAATCATTGTAATGAGAACGAACACGGACGTATGTACAATATAAAAGTTCGACGATTGCAAGTAAGGAAATAGCAAGGTTGTGACGGTTGGGATTAGTCCTCCACCGATAAACGCTGTAATCGCATACTGACTAAGAGAAATTACTGTTGTGAGCACAACAACTGTATATAAACTGCCGCTTAACAGGGGGAAGTAAACAAATACCCACATCGTTTGGTTGGAACCTTTAAATAATCGTACAAGTGAGGGAATTCCTTTTTCCAGTTCTAAAAATCGATTTTTAAAAATTTGAATGGAGAATGGAAGTGTAACCATTAAATGAATAAGCACCACTCCCATTAAGTGGTCTGGTATGCCTATCAACAAAAGTGCCAATTGGAGTCCGCCCATCACCGCAATGACTGGCAGAATAAGTGGCAATAAGACAAATACATCATGCCATAGCCTAACTTTCCTTGCTAAGTGCCAACCAGCCAGCAGGCCAAAGATGACATTTAATGAGATGGTGATCGCTGTAATCAAGATGGTGTAAGTAAGTGCAAGACCAATTGATGGATCTTCCATAATAAATGAAAACGTCATTTTCCCATTCACAAAAAGCCATACCGTATAGAGCAGCATCATGATGTAGCTAAAGAAAAGTATTCTCTTCATAACGTCTGTCTCCCTTTTCCGTATGCTTGCCGTGTTCGACTTGTCCAAGCTAACAAAGCGATTGTTGAAACAACCAAAGTCAACGCTACCCCAAATAACAAAACATCAATCATGAAACGTTGGGCCAAATCGATGGAATAATAGTATTCGAATATGGTGGGACCGAATAATGGATATACACTACTTCCTATAAGTGCAGGCACCTCATAAGCCGTAATGATAAAAGCAAATAGAATGAGGAAAAGTTCTAGAACTTGCCCTCTAATCGCTACCCATTCAACATGAACAAATTGTTGCCACTTAGTTCCACCAAAGAGGTGAATCAATTGGCGAGATTGAAGATCAAGAGACGTGTAAGTAACGGTTAAATAAAACACCACAAAAGGCACTTCTTTTAACCAATAGGCAAGTAATATTTCTAAAAAACCGAATGTTGGGTGATAAAAATTCATCCACTCATACATACTATTAGCCAATGCCAATACATATAATGCCACAATAAAATGAGGAAAGTAAAAAGCAATCGACAGTCTATCCACTGATGCCTTCAATGTTTTTTGTAAATAGAATCCACGAACGATCCATATACCCGATACGATACTGATGACCGTCGCAACCAAAGCTAAAATCGAAGACCATAGTAAACGAGTCATTGGCTCTACAAAATCTTGCCAAGTTGGTAGAGGATGGACTAGTTCTACTAAGCGCAACATATCAACAACTAATAAAGCGACTGCCAGTAAACTAACAGTTCCAATAATGATGATAAGTATACTTCCAGTTTTATGGACGAACGACATAGTCTCTCCATTCTTTTTCGATGAGCTGAATCATCTCCGCCGAAAAATCACTTTGGCTTTCCCATTCATTTAAATAATGGTCTCCTGTGGATTCAATAGACTTCAACTTTTCTTGTTGGTCAGCCGTTAATTGGTCCACCGCTAAAACAGAGCCATCTCCCCATACGTCACTTTTTAATTTTTCCGCTTGCATTGGAAAATTTGTTAACGCTTCGATCACTTGTAATGCCTTTTCTTTATTAGGTGAATTAAAAGGAATGGTTAAATAATGTGCATTTGTAATCGCTTCACCATTTAAAGCAAGTGTTCGTGTTGATTTGCCGAACGTGCCATTTTCAATAAAAGGAAGAGCGCGTCGCTCGTTAAAGCCCATCGTAAAGTCAACATCATTACTGCCATACATTTGATCAAGTTGTTGCAGTGTTTTCGGGTAATCTTTCCCCTCACGCCATAAATTCGGTTTGATATCAATTAAATAGTCGTAGACTTTTTGGCGCTGCTCAATGCTTGGATCACCTGTTATTTGACCCGGATTCAAGGCATAAACTAGTTGACGAATAAAACCGTTTCCTGTGAAGTCCTTAGCGTCTGGGTACGTAAATCTCCCAGGATTTTTTTGAATCCATGCTGTAAATTCATCGATTGTCATTGGGGGTTGCTTAACATTTTCAGTATTTACTTGGAATGCAAATGAAGTCTTACCCCATGGGATTTCTAATCCGTCAATTGGTTCTCCACTATCCGTTACTACTAGAATTTGCTCAAAACGCTGCGAATTTCCTACATCACTCAAGATATCACCTGATAATAGCTCATTGTCTTTGCCTTGTTTAAAAGCAGCTCCATTAATCCAAATAAGGTCAATTGAACCTTCTTTTCGACCTACAGATTTTTCATTTTGGAGTTTGCTCATGAAATCATTCGTTTCCATGGCTACACGTTTTAATTCAATATCGAATTCTTTCAGTACATAAGGGGCAACGGTTTGATCAATATATTTGTTAATATTTTCATCGCCACCCCACATGTAAAATTGGACAGATTGCCTTTCGTTGCCATTCGCACAACCCGTTAGGACAAACACCAATATAGCTATAAAAAGTAGTTTTTTCATGGTCTCCCCAACTCTCACACAATAACTGTTTACCTAAATAAATCGACGTATTTACCATAGCCTTCTTTTTCAAGATCTTCTTTTGGAATGAAACGCATTGAAGCGGAATTCATGCAATAGCGTAATCCTGTTGGCTCTGGTCCGTCTTCGAAAACATGACCTAAATGCGAATTACCATGACGACTTCTCACTTCCATTCGCTTTGTTCCCAGTGTAAAGTCTTCAATTTCGATGATATTTGCTGTTTCTAATGGCTGAATAAAACTTGGCCATCCCGTTTTAGAATCGAACTTATCAAGCGAACTAAACAGAGGTTCCCCAGAAACGATATCCACATAAATTCCGTCTTCTTCATTTTTATCGTATTCATTATTGAATGCGGGCTCTGTTGCATCATTTTGAGTAACTTCAAACTGAAGATCCGTCAATTTGTCTCGCAATTCTTGCTCACTGTATTTAGTGTATGATTCTATTTCGAGCTCAGATTGATTTGCCCATGTTTTATCTATAAATTGATCACGACCAGAACGGTCACGATAGTATTCATACCGCTGTTCGCTCTTTAAATAATAATCTTGATGATATTCTTCTGCTTCGTAAAATGTCATAGCTTGTCGAATAGGCGTCACCAGCTCACCTTCGAAAATTCCACTGTCTTGCATTTTTTGCTTAGATGTTTCCGCAAGTTCTTTTTGTTGTTCATTTGTGTAAAAAATAGCCGTTGCATATTGAGGTCCACGATCTACAAATTGTCCATCAGCGTCTGTTGGGTCTACTTGACGCCAGAAAACTTCTAGTAATTCTTCGTATGAAATAACTTCCGGATCGAACGTGATAATCACGGATTCCAAATGCTCAGTTTTACCTGAAGCTACGTCATTGTATGCCGGATTCACTTCTTCGCCCCCTGTGTAACCAGACACAACAGACTCAACACCGACTAATTTTTCAAAAGGCGGTTCCATGCACCAGAAACATCCTCCTGCAAAAATAGCCGTTTGTCCCTCGTTATATGAAACTGATTCACTACCATTTGATTTGGCTTGCTGATAATTCATAAATAGAACGAGTCCAATGACAATCGCAATACCGATCAGGGCGACGACGATCCATTTAAGTTTAAATTTCATTTGTTTCACCCTCCGTTAGCGTTTTCACCTATTATTTCATATCCACCTATCATATTGCACATAACAAGACCCTTCAATGTGTTTCGGACACTTGCCTCGAGCTTGTATCGGCTTCCCGAATAGGCATAAGTGTTTTCTGTATCCTTTATTCTATTCTGGAGTTTCAGACGTAATCCAATATTCCTATTTCTGATGAGAAGGTTTATTGATAAAAAATGTCGAAATAAGTAGAATGAAATTTGTAGAGGAGTGATGAGCATGGATTTGGTTTCTGAACAACTGACGGATTTAATAAAAGAATCTAGAAGGATAGCGTTTCAAAATCCATCTCAAGCATATGAAATAGCTTATGAAGCTAAATTAATTGCAGAAAAAAACGATTTCGAAACATCACAAGCTTCTGCTCTATTTGCAATGGGCTTGGCTTGCCGTTCAATGACTGAACTTGAGCGATGTTATGACCATGCTTACGACTCCTATCAATTGTACGAAAAGTTAGAAAACAATAGAGGCATGGCAGAAGCATTAAATTTAATAGGAGTCGTTTATTTTTACTACGCTCAATACGAACAAGCTTTGGAGTACTTTTTAAATGCTTTGTTTCACTTAAAGGATTTAGAAGACTTCTTAGTCAGCAGTCGCGTATACAATAATTTAGGCGAAGTATATCGGGAAGTAGGTAATGAAGAAGAAGCCTTTGCTGCTTTTGAACAGGCACTGCAAATTTCGCAAGACAATCATTTGCAAATGAACGTAGCAGTTATTTTAGAAAACATCGGCGAGATGCATTTTAAAAACTCGAACTTGGATATCAGTTATGACTATTTACAAAAAAGCTATGACATGTTAATTGAGCTTGATGATATTACATCTTTGGCTGAAGTTGAAAATAAAATCGGGAAAATTCATTTCATTAAAAAAGAGTTTGAACAAGCTAGACATTTTTATGACAGTGCGTTGAAACGATTGGAGCACACAGGTAATAAATTCTACACTATTGAAGTATTGGTTAACTTGGCCGAAATGGAGCGTTTGGAAAATGAAAGTTATTTTTTAGATTATCTGAATCAAGCTGTTCAACATGCTGAACAAATACACGCCAGAAAAAAATTAAGTGTAATTTACACTATTCTTACTGAATTTTACGAGGAAAAAGGACAATACCATCTGGCTCTGGACTATTTCAAAAGATATCACATTGTAGAACAAGCCATTGAAACTCAAGTAGTTTCTCAAAAACTTAAAATCATTCAGATTGAATTAAATAAGGTGTTTACTGGGAAAGAAGTAGAACAAATCTCAAAAATGAATGAGCAATTAGAAAATGAAATTGCCATTCAGAAAAAGCTATTAGTTAAACTTGAAAAAGCTAATGTAGATTTAAGTGACGAAGTTTATTACGATGAATTGACAAAAGTAGCCAGTCGAAGAGAAGTCACTAAATATCTTCAAAAAGTTTGGAATGAGGAATCACATATAGATCAAGATATCGCTTTAATGATGTTGGACATCGATTATTTTAAACGCTATAACGATTGCTACGGACATGTGCAAGGGGACGAATGTTTAAAACAGGTTGCAGCTTGCATGAAATCGGCGTTTGGTAATCAAAAAGGCATTCTTGGACGCTATGGTGGTGAGGAATTTGTTTGCTTTACGAATGGATTAGAAGTGAATGAATTGAAACAATTTGCAGAATCAATCAGACAAGCGGTACGAGACTTAAATCTGACTTATCATTTTAACGGAAAAACTCATCCAGTTACCATTAGTGTTGGTGCAATTCATTGCAAGCAATCTCAATTAACTCCGGTGCTCGACATGTATGTAATGGCTGATAATGAGCTTTATCGCGCAAAAAATAATGGACGGAATCGAGTAGAAATTCGCGTCTTGTGATATAAGCATTTTGCGGATTCTAGATCAACTCGTGGTACAGGATTCCTCACTATAGACAGAAGTGTCCTTCTCTGGAGGAATGGTGTACATCTGCAAGCGAATGGACGGAAATGTTACGCGAGTGGACAATAATCTAAGTTGAATGGACGGAAACTGACATTGAATGGACGAAAGATCCATCTCCAATTTCGAAGGTATAACTTTAATAAAAAAGATGACTTCGGAAAAAAATTCCGAGTCATCTTTTTTTATCTTAATATCATAAATACCTATTCTTATTGTTCAATTAAGCTTACTGATACTTTGACATCTAATTTATGACTTCCGCCACGATAGACGCCTTGTACAGGACTGACATCACCATAATCCCGTCCAACACCTACGCGAATATGATTTTCAAGTGATTCCACATTATTGGTTGGATCCAGACCTACCCAGCCAATACCAGGTACCATCACTTCAATCCAAGCATGGCTCGCTGCGTCACCGACCAATGCAGAATTTTCGCCTACATATAGATACCCACTGACATATCTTGCTGGAATGTGTTTAGTACGTAGGATTCCAAGCATGACATGTGCAATGTCTTGGCAAACACCTTTCTTCAAATCAAACGATTCTAGTGCCTTCGTTGAAACGTTCGTAGAAGAGCCATCATACGTAAAACGATTATATAAGTAGCCCATTACGTCAATAGCATACTGTACTGGGTTCGCCATTTGCCCAATATCCGAATCAACAACCTCAATTTGTTCGGGCGTTAAATATGTGTAAGCTGTATTGCTCAAATACGCTAAATAATGACTTCTGAATAAATCAGAATGGAAAATGGCATGCATTTCAGGTGAATAATCAATTCGATGAATCCACGGACTCTTTTGAATGCTCACCACCGACGTTGCCTTTACCTCTAAATGCTTGTGATGATCTGCAATAAAGAATGATTCCACATTATTACCCCAAATGTCTACATGTTCCTTCGTAAGTGCTACAGGCGATATATCTGTGCGGTAGGATAGCAAGCGCTGACACTCATCTGTGCGTGGTTTAAGTCGTATGGAGTTCATACTTTGGTCAACCCATGAATCGTATTCGAAAATATTCGTATGTTCGATCTTGTATTTCATGGATGAAGCTTTTTCAAAATTGAGTTGTTGCGGGATGCCAACTATTTGAGTTTGCTCCTGTTTAGCAACTGGTTCAATTAAATAATATGTTTTAGAGAATATTTGACCGACTGCATTACACTTATTTTGGAATTGATTTAAAAAAGCTAACATATCGTCTGAATTTAATTCTTGAATAGATATTTCGTCAAAATCGTTCTTCAGACTTTCGAGTGCATAATATAATTCTGAAGAATAATGGGCAATCTTCGCGTTTTCTAAAATATCAACGGCAGCTCGGACATGATTCATATTGTAGTGAATCGATCTTGGGAAAGACTCGTCTGCAATTAAAAAAGTTAAAATGGTTTTAGGATCCATTTTTGGACGATTTACTTTTAAGTAAGCTTCGTAGCCATTTAACATTCTTAAGGCAGACAACCACGCATAATAATCGTCCCCTTTATACGATAGCTGTGTTTCTCGTGTTTGTTCACATACAACATTTAATATACGAGCTGTTTTTTCTGCTCGCTCCAACCATTTGCCAATTTTAATCATTCGATATGCCACACTTCGAGACATACCAGACTCTATTATGCCTTGAGCTGTTAATGCTGTCACTTTGACATTGCGCAAAAATGCACGTAATTTATGAATTGAAAACTGCTCTTGTTCTGCTTGATGTGTAAAAAGATATAAATCATTCCAGATTTCAAAAAGCTCGTTTGGCAAATGGTCCCGGCTGATTCGCGCATTTTCTCGTGCCACTCGAATACAACTGAAGATAGAATTTTCATTATCTGAATCAAACGCTAAAAATCGCAGATACTCTTCATCGTGTGCTTCTGGATTATTTTTCAGTTCTTCAAGTTCCTCTTTTGTCGAACATGATTCAAATAATATTTTCCAGTGTTTCCCATCTAACAAATCTTCACTCGAGGTTTCAACCATTTGTGTTAAATGAACGTCTAAAATGCGTGTATTTAATTCAGTACGTTCAATATTTCGTGCCATCCAATAGAGTGAATCTGCTACACGGCTTAACATTAGCTCAATCCCCCAGACTTCATGACCCACGTATCTTTACCACCGCCACCTTGCGATGAGTTTACGACAAGGGAACCTTTTTTCAATGCCACTCGAGATAGACCACCTGGGAATACATGCGTTTCTTTTCCTCTCATCACAAATACACGTAAGTCCACATGACAAGGGTAAAATTCTTCCCCTTGATAGGCTGGAGCTCTTGATAATTTGATGGTCGGTTGTGCAATATATTGATGAGGTGTTTCAAGAATTTTCTCTCTGAATCTCTCGATTTCTTCTTCTGCTGCATGTGGTCCAATAAGCATATCATATCCACCAGAAGCTCCTACATTTTTGACCACTAATTCGTGTAAATGTTCTAACACCCATTCTCTTTGAATAGGATCCTCTAATCGATAGGTTGTAACGTTTTTAATGATTGGTTCTTCATTTAAGTAGTAACGAATCATATCAGGTACATATACATACATCGCTTTATCATCTGCAACACCATTACCTATGCCATTTAAAATGGCTACATTCCCTAATCGATACGCATCTAATAATCCTTTAACTCCTAGTGTCGAATCTTCAAGGAAGGCGTCAGGGTCTAAATAGTCATCATCAATACGACGATAGATGATATCTACACGTTCAAGCCCACGAATTGTTTTCATATAAACAATGTTGTTTGTGACAATTAAGTCCCGGCCTTCAACCATTTGTAATCCCATTTGCTGTGCTAAAAACACATGGTCATAATACGCTGAATTATAAGTTCCAGGAGTTAGTAAAACTGCACGAGGATTTGCAATTCCTTTAGGTGCGTGGTCCATTATCGCTTCATGTAAAAAAGTTACTTGATGTTCTAGTGTTTGAACAGAATGTTTAGCAAAGAACTCTGGATAAACTTGACGCATCACGTAGCGATTCTGATAGACATATGAAATTCCCGAAGGATTTCTCAAATTGTCTTCTAGCACTAAGTATTCGCCATTTTCATCTCTAATTAAATCAATACCAGCGAGAAAAATATGATTATTTAACGGAATTTTAATTCCTTTTATTTGTTTAGCATAATAATAAGGGTTTTCTTCAACCAGATTTCGTGGAATGATACCATCCTCAATAATTTTTTGGTCATTGTACACATCTTGCAAAAAACAATTTAACGCTTCAGAGCGCTGAACCATGCCTTTTTCTATAATATCCCAGTCTTTTGGCGGTATGATGATTGGAACGAAATCAAACGGCATCGTCCGCTCAGCACCCACATTATTATGATAGACCGTAAAGGTTATACCTTGTCTTAAAAAAGATAGTTGGGCTGTTTCATGTTTTTCTTTAAGTTCTTCAACAGAAAAATTTTTAATCATATCATAAAACTTTTCATAATGGTCCTTCGGTTTTCCACTTGCCTTCAACATCTCATCAAAAAATGGTTCTACTTTATACGAAGTAAACATGTCAACACCCTCTCTTGATGTATAGTAAGAAAATTATGAATATAGTAACTTTAGTGTACCATATCTTTTCTCATATTTTTGCTCTTTTTCCCATAACAACAAGCTTGCTTTCAAAAAAATAATATGTTACCTTTTAGTAACATATTATTAAAAAGGGTGTGAGGAATCCATATCATGATTAACGAAGAAGTTACTCATCTCTTTAAAGCTCTATCCCATCCAACTCGTGTAGATATTCTTGATTTATTAACGAAGGGTCCATTATCTACTGGTGAGTTAAGTGAACACTTTGATGTATCTAGATATGCAGTTATGAAGCATTTAAAGGTACTGGACGATGTACATTTAATCATCGTAAGAAGACAAGGAAGAATACGATTAAATTACTTAAATATCATCCCCCTTCAAGAAGTGTATAATCGCTGGGTCAGTAAATATGAATCTACACTCTCAATATCTTTAACTAAATTGAAAGCAAAATTAGAAAATGGAGGTAGTAACCATATGAAAACGGAAATTAGTTCTTTTCAAATTGAACAGCAAATAGAAATAAACGCACCACTAAAAGATGTTTCTCACTCTCTTATTTACGATATTAATGATTGGTGGGAATTCCGATTTGAAGAGGAAAACTCACACATTACTTTTGATCCTAAAGTTGGTGGATTTTTTATGGAGAACTGGGGAAATGGACAAGGAGCAATTTGGGGGACGGTTCTATACTACAAAGAACATGTAGAAATTCGTTTGCAAGGCTTATTAGGAATGCAAGGTGCCGTAAATAGTCATTATAGCTACCGATTGGAAAGTCATGGCGAGGCAACGACGGTAAAATTATCACATAGTGCTGTTGGATTATTAGATCCTAAATGGGAAGAATCTCATTCGAATGGATGGACTTTACTTTTAAATAAATTAAAAGTATATGTTGAGGAAAATGAATGACTAACTATGTAAAGCAATTTGAACTTTCGGCACCTGTAGAAGAAGTATACGCAGCAATTACAACTGAAAAAGGCATAAAAAGTTGGTGGACCGTCGATTGCGACATAAGCACTGAAATCGGTGGAGTTCACTCATTTCGCTTCGAGCGATTATTATTTAATTCAATGAAAATAGTGGAACTCATCCCGAATGAAAAAGTTCATTGGACATGCATTGAAGGTTGGAATGAGTGGAAAGGAACGGATGTAACTTTCCTATTACGTTCTATTGGACCAGGAAAAACAACTGTCGAGTTTAAACATACTGGTTTAACCCCATCATTATCATGCTACAAAATGTGTTCCAAAGGTTGGGATGATACGCTTCTTCACCTACAACAATATGTCGAGAATGGACAATCGAACGCCCATATTCCGAAATCTGGTGTACAAGGTGTTTTATCTAGGTTTGCTTTCAAGGTGTTCTCAAGAAAATATACTAAATAAATAAGAAAACTCCACGGGGCTCGTTAAAGAAATCTAATTGAAGAATTCCTGTTGACGCAAAGAAATTTCCAGTGCGCTTCGGACGTATTCCCTGCTGCACTATAATCTAGGGAATAAACAGTGGGAGATGCAGACACAATTACCCCTCAAAATGTGGATCTCATCAACACGCACAAATATTGAGGGATTCCTACGTCGATGGCGATTTTTCCTACGTGACGGACGTTTTTTCCTACGTCATCACTCTTTTTTCCTACGTGAACTTCGATTTTTACAACTGAGCCACCGCTCAGCTATTATATGTAAAAAATAAATGCCAAATGGGGCTGCTCGCTTTGCTCCACAGCCTTTTCTGTGGTTGTGAGGGGGCACTTTGGATGGCAGAAATGACGTTTTCAGACGTCGATGGCGATTTTCCAGACGTGAAGCCTGGTTTTTCAGACGTCATCTTCTTTTTTTCAGACGTCAACCCCAAAAAGTCAGACTGAGCAACCGCTGAGTCTGACTTAATAAAAAAACAGGAAAAGACTACTCTAGTATAGAATAGTCTTTTCCTGCTTTATGGATTGGATTAATAATAGAATCTAAGCCCTGATCTGAGTCATTTTCAGTAAAAATAATTTTCACATTTGTCCCTTTGCCAACTTCGCTGTCAATCTCTAGTTTACCGCCCATGCTTTCCACTATTCTGAACACGACCATCATACCTAAGCCAGTACCTTTTTGGTCAGTTAAACTAAAGAAAGGTTCACCTAATCTAGTTATTTGCTTCTTCGTCATTCCGATCCCTGTATCAGAAATTTCTATGACTGATTTCCCGTTGATATTCTTCGAACGAATGGTTAGACGCCCTCCGGATTCCATGGCTTCCATAGCATTTGTACAAATATGAATTAGGCATTGCTCAACTTTAGCTTTATCTCCATTAATCCAAGCAGCTGACAGATTTGATTGGATTTGAATATTGGTCATATCAGTAATAGGTTCTATTAGATTAATAACTTGTTGAATCTCATTAACCAAATCGAATCGTTCTGTTTTACTTGGATAAGGTTCCGCAAATATTTGATAGTTTTTAATTATTTTTTCAGCTCTATTTATTTCTGCGATAGACGCTAAGAGAAACTCCTGTTGTTTATCGGCTGGCCATTTACCTTCTGTTAACAATTGCAGCATTCCTTTTGAAATTGTAAGAGGTTGTCTTATTTCATGTCCAAAAGCAGCTGCCAGATGATATAATCCTTGCATTTTTTCTGCTTTTATTAAAGACTCTCTCGAAACTTGAGTTACTTTAAATGTTTCGATTAGATAAAAGTAAAACGCCACACTTATTATTTGCAAGCAGAGTATTCCCAGAGCAAAGTTAACAATGCTATTGTCTCCTGGATTTTGAACAATCAAAGTGGCCAATAATATGACTGAAATTACTGTAGTAAGCAAAGTACCAATTACTATTTTCATATTTGTTTTCCACTTTAGAAAATAGTTGCTCATGATGATATTCACAACAGTTTGGCAAACTAGAAGAATGATAGCTAATTCCAGTCTATCAGCAAACAGAAAAACTAATGGAAAAGCTACCATAAACATAATAGAACTTACAGCACCCCCTCCATACAACCCAATTATTCCAATAGGGATATGTAAGAAATGGAAGTCAAATTTCTCGTAAAAATCCAATGGAAATAATAGACATAGTAAAATCGACAAAATTCCAGCTAATGCCATACTAGACTTTTGGTAAAAATCCGAATTTATATTTTTTTGAGAGAAGAATTTCCACAACGTAATAATAGTGATACTTAATGATACATTCAAAAAAATATCTCTAATTAAGGAAGTCATTAATTACACCCATATTCTTTTAAATTCACTTGAGTTAGCTAGCAATCTTTTTCAATCTTGACGACCCATCTATCTCAAGTCTAAGGTTCTTTAATAAGAAAATACGACAAACCTAGATCAAATATATCTATTAAATGGGTAATTCTATAATAAAACGACTGCCTACTTTTAACTCACTCGTTACATGAATGGAACCACCTAACTCAGTAAGAATCTGCTTGACCAACGACAAACCTATTCCTAATCCAGTTGACATAGAGTCTGTTGAAGAAGAACGATAATACGGGGAGAATATAAACGCTAAATCATTGTCATGAATACCGACACCAGAATCATTTATTTCGATGAGCAACCTATTTGCATATTTATAACTGTTAACATGAATGAATCCGCCTTCATTTGTATATTTAACAGCGTTTGATAAAACATTCATCAACACTTGGGTTAACCTATTGGAATCTGAAAGAATTGATAGATTTGGTTCTCCTTTTTGATGAATCACCTTTATATTCTTTGCAGAAGCATCTAAAGATTGGGCCTGGATACAATCATCAATAAGTCCATAAACATCTATGTTTTCTGTCTTGACTCTCAGTTTAACTTGATCTAAGCGAACAAAATCAATCGCATCATTCATGATCATTTCTAATTGCTTACTAGCATTACCTATTTTCGATACTCGATTTTGTTGATCCATTGTTAAAGGTTCTTCAGAGTTAGACATTAATAGATGTAGGAATCCATTAATACTATTTAATGGATTCCTAAATTCATGACCCAGCAAAAGTAGTAAATCCGTCTTTTCTCTATTGGCACGATCTGCATGTTCTTTTGCAAGTATCAGTTCATGATGCTTAGCTTCAAGTTTTTTATTTTTTTTAGTTAAAGCAATTAATTTGTCTTTATCATTTGTTTTAGATTTTATAAATATCATGATATTATGACCAAACGGAAGGACTTCAACTTCATATTCCACATCTAGTTCATTTAGTAATTCATATAAAACAGGAGATTCTTCGCTTTTTTCAATTCCGATTTTAGAGACTAAATCCACATAATCTTTATTAATAACCTTCTCAATGGGTTTGCCTTTAAGGTTCGAGATGCCTATCGGAAATAAGCCAATCTCATCTTGAAAGACATCTTCTATATATAAATCTTTATTCACTATAATATAGGAAAACTTCAGCAGCTCTCTCTCGACCTTAACGATTTGTTTCTTGACAGTCATCTGTCACCTCCATGTAGAAGAATTTTGAATACTCCTATTTTCCCCATTAGATACTACTTCGCTATAACAAAGTTTCAATTTCTTTGATCTTTAGTTTTGAAATATGTGCGTGCTTATCAAAATTCCGAAAATAAGCTAAAAATGTTTCATTCTTTGGCTTTATATATAGGATATTATCGAGGTTCACAATGTTTGATCTATGGGATAGAAAAAAGGATTTATCTAATAATCGGGCAAGAACACTTATTCGTTCATATGTTTCAAACGTTCCTTCTTTTGTATGAATTAAACACTTTTTCCCTGTCTTTTCGATAAAGAAGATATCGTCATATGGAATAAAAAACATGGATCCATTAAATTTAAAAGGTAGCTTCTTTCTACTATTCATGGTCGTTAACACTTTTAATCGGTTATCCGTTTGTGTCTTTTCTAATGCAGCGTATAGTCTAGAAAGTTCTACTGGTTTCACAATATAATCTACAGCTTCCAGATTAAAAGCTTCTACTGCAAATTCATCGTAACCTGTGACGAATATAACCTTTAATTTTTCATGGAATTGCATAGCTTTCTTAATCGCTTCCACACCATTTAATTTCGGCATTATAACATCTGTTATGACAATATCAGGTTTATAAGTAGCTATTTTTGATACTAACTCTTCACCGTCGTTGCAGGTAGCAATTACTTCGAAATTAGGATGTTCTTTTATATAAGCATCTACTACCTCTAGTGAATCTTGATGGTCGTCTGCTAGCAGAACTTTAAAAGGTGTCAAGACATCAACCCCAATCTTTTAAGTCACATAATAATTTTACTACGAATAGTAGTATGGTAACGTGGCAATTACTGGTTTATATGTATAAATCTCATTGATATTTGGGAAATAATATTATTCCTATTATAAATCCTATGATAACCCCCGTAATTATTCAGACAATCCTAAACCTTTGAGAGTCATTTTAAGCACATTTAACAGCAATTAACCAACATATCGACACACTATATCGGCTACTTCATATGAACTATCGTTTTCGGCATTTAAAAAGGACTAAACCATGACGTTTAGCCCTTTCCTCCTATATTTTTCTATCAAAATCTTGTTATTTAGAGTACACTACTAATTTTCATATTCTCCTATAATTTCAACTGCCTTTTCAGTAATCATAGTATCAATTGCTTCGTCAAATTTGAATTCGCCACGAATGGCTCCATTTTTCTTATACATTTCATACTGATCACGTATATCACCAATGAACATTTTGCCATTTGGGTCTAGTCCCGTAACAAAAACATCTTCCCAAACTGCCGCGTCTTTTAACGCCGTGTATTGTGTCATAATGTCGATAATTTCGTCCTTACCTTCGCCCTTAATGAAAGCATCATTGTAATCACGAACACCTTTTAAATAAGCTGCCATAAAGCGCAATGATACATCTTGTTCATCGTTCATAAATTGAGGCGAGCCAAGCACCATTGCAATTTGTGCTTCGGGTGCAAAGTCTGTTGCATCACCAAAACGCGCATGAATGCCTTGTGTTACACCTTGAGTAATCAGGGGCTCAATATTTAATGCTGCATCAATCGAGCCATTCTCAATAGCCGCTAACATGGTGCCGAAGTCAGGCATCAGCACAAATTCCACATCATCTTTTGCAAGACCTGCGTGTTCAAGCATTAATTGATAGATATAATCATCTACTCCGTGTTCACCGGATACAGCAATCTTTTTCCCTTTTAAATCACTATAGTCTTTAATTTCATCTTGCTTGTCGGCACCAATTACAAAAGTAAAATAGGAACGCCCTTTGGCATTATGCCCTTTATCTGCAATAATTTTCACGTCAATACCTTGTGCAATCGCATTGAAGAATGCAGCTGATGAAATACCGCCAGCAATGTCAACTTCTCCAGAAGCAAGTGCAGGCAACATATCGTCACTATTTGCAAATGTCGCAAACTCAACTTCAATATTGTAGTCATCAAAATACCCTTTTTCATTGGCGATATAAAAGCCTGCACCAGAAGCTGAGCCATCCTCCGCGATCACAACTTTTGTTTTCTCGCTTAAAGGTGCTAAATCTCCTGATGGGTTATCTTTGCTTACGTCGTCATTAACTTTGACCGCCTCTTTTTCCGAACAGCCTCCAACCAGTAAGATTAATACACCTACTATCCCTAACCACTTTTTCATCTATACACTCCCTTCACAATCTTGAACCTTGCACTTCTACCTGCAAGTGATGCCAAATCTCTAGAAATTTGTCTGCCATTTCAGGATTTGATCGAATGTCTTCTAGTTTTCTGGGTCGCGGCAAATCTATTTTCATTTCAGCGACTATCCTGCCAGGTTGAGCACTCATAAGTAGTACGCGATCACTCAAATACAGTGCTTCATCGATACTATGTGTGATGAACAACACCGTTTTCTTCGTTTCAGACCAAATCGATAACAATTCCTCTTGTAAAATGTATTTATTTTGCTCATCTAAAGCTCCGAATGGTTCATCCATTAACAAAATTTCAGGATCGTTCGCAAAAGCTCGCGCAATACTAACTCGCTGCATCATTCCTCCTGATAGTTCTTTCGGGTACATTTTTGAAAATTTCGTAAGACCTACTTTGTTAATAAAGTACGTTGTTCGTTCTTTAATTTGCGACTTTGGCAAATGACGCATTGTTAACCCGAACGCTACATTCTCCTCAACTGTTAACCAAGGTAATATTCCTCTTTCCTGAAAGACCATGGATTGATTGGGACGAAACTGGTCACTCTTTTCAATAGTAAAGTCACCTGAACTTTGATTTTCAAGTCCAGCTAATATTCGAAGCAGTGTCGTCTTTCCACAACCACTCGGTCCAACAAGACAAACAAATTCCCCATCTTCTATATCAAGAGAGATGTTTTCGATCGCAGTGACACTATTTTCTTTCTTATAAAATACTTTCGTCAATTGATGAATGGAAATTTTGGGTTTCGATTCCATATCGTCACCTCCAAGGTATTAGCTTTCGTTGCAACCACCGCAACAATAATGAAAAGACATAGCCAAAGAATGAAATAAGAATCAATCCAACGAACATTTCCTTTAATAAAAACGCACTGTAAGACGTCCATATTAAATAACCAATCCCCGATCTTGCGCCCATCATCTCAGCTGCTACAATCGTCAACAACGCGATTGCCTGCCCCATTTGTATCCCCTCTAACATGAAAGGAAGCGAGCCAGGTAAAGCAATTTTCATAAAGAAATCCTTCCGATTAGCACCATAGTTTTTCGCTACATCCAAGTAAATAGAATCAATTGAGATAACACCTGCAACTGTATTTATGACGACTGGGAAAAACACACTTCCGGCGATGGTGACGACTTTCGATACTTCTCCAATCCCAAAGATAATCAAGATAAGCGGCAATAACGCAAGTGTAGGAATAGGCATTAACGCCATAATAAGAGGAGAAATAAAGTGGCGAACCGGTGCATATAAGCCCATGCACAGCCCGATTATGATACCAGGAATTACACCTAGTAAGAATCCAACTAAAATTCGAAATAACGAAATGTTTATGTGGTGAAATAACTCACCAGTTGTCAGCAGTTCAATAAATGTGGAGACAATAGCAGTTGGTGGTGGAAAAAACCGAGCATCAATCAACCCGCTTTGAGATAAGAATTGCCAAATAAGCAAGAGGCATAGTGGCGAAAAAATGGTCAGCCAAGTCTTCAATCGTTGTTGTATTTGTTGCTTACGCCATTCCTGTTGTTCCGTTTCTATGGGATTTTTTAACTCCGTCATTTTTCACCACCTCTTCATCCAAATAATATGTAGGTATAGTAAGATATGTGCATGGAATCTAAGACGGTCTGAGTAGCATTAGTGCAATTATAGAAGTGTATATTCTATTGTTTGGCGTGGTGCTGTTGTGAAGTGGTTTATTCCGTTTCACGCTGCGTTTATTCCGATTAACCCATTTTCTTACAAAAATAAAAGACCCAGAAACATCTCTGGGTCAAAATTTCTTCTTATTCAACTTATCCATTTCGGTAAATTTTGGCGCTGGTTTTTAAAATCTGAGTAGACTTTGATTCTTCGGTTTGTCCGTTGACTTGGGTATTGGTTCTCTTAGGTCTCGTCCAGTTGTGATGAATCTCCGCGGATTTTACATCCATTGGTTGTTTCTTACTCATTACCTCTCACCTCTTTTTTTAAGAATGAAAAGAAGAAATCGTAATTAGTATGAGTGAAATCCTCTGAGCTATGCTAAATTTTTAAATACCCATCAACCGTTTTACCCTTCTTGCTTATTTATTTGTTGCAGAATTAATGCATTGAAGGCGATTTCAAAGCTCTCATTATCTTCTTTCCGCCTTTTTTTTGGCCCTTTCATCCGTCCACCTGCTTGACGAATTTTTTTCGCAATATGGCGACTATGTAAAAGTTGATCTATATTTTCATTGGTGTACTCTCGACCATTTTGATCCATCACGAGGCCTCTTTTTGCTAAAACCATGGCTGCCAATCCATAATCCTGTGTAATCACGATATCCCCAGGTTTCACTCGATTGACGAGTTCAAAATCCACCGCATCCATGCCTTTAGAAACCATAATAGTCTTTGCACCTTCACGTTGCATATTGTGAGCAGTATCACAAAATAACGTGACAGGGAGTTTATATTGTGTAGCGAATTGAATGGTTAAATCTACAACTGGACAACCATCTGCGTCGACTAGGATGTTTATCATTAGATCTCTCCTTTCTCAGTCAAAGTATTATATTCATGATTAGCTTAAAACTTCTATTTCATTACTCTTAGTTTGACTAAAATATTAATAGGTAAAGCTCTGTTAAACCATACTGTAGATTACCGTCTGTTCTTCAATATCAACACCATTCTTTAACAAAGCCATATGTAAAGAGCATTTAAATTTTCTGAATTATCCTCTTGTTTCTAACGTTACGTTAGGTATTATAATACTGGTAAGGACTGGAAGAGAGGGATTTAATGTATTCAATTGGTCAGCTTGCAAAAGAAAGTGAAACAACAGTAAGGACGCTTAGATATTATGATGAAATTGGTTTGCTTAAACCTTCTTTAATAAGCGATGGTGGACATCGCTATTATGAAGAACATGACTTTATAAAATTGCATTCAATCAGGATATATAAAAAATTAGGTCTTTCATTATCGATGATTCAACAAGTGCTAAACAATAATAATTCGGATCATAAATCCACCTTAAAACTGCAGTTAAACATTTTCGAGTTGGAAAGATCTCAACTAGATGAAAAAATTGGTTTAATACGTTCATTGTTGCAAGTTAGTGAACTCGAACAATTAACAAATTGGCAACAAGTCAACAAGATTATCCCAAAATCCTTGAAAGTGACTTCACTTGAGCAATTAGAAGAACTCTGGAATAAGGACTTTTCATCTGAGGAAATAGCTATTCTTAAATCGATTCCAAAAATCGGTGATGATCATGAAATAATGGATGAATATATTTTTATAATAAATGAAATACGTTTGAACCTTCCACTTGATTACCAAAGTGATCTAGCACAACAATTTGCAAAACGATATGTAGATTTACTTGATCAACTATACCAAGGCGACTTTGAATTAGCTCAAAAGGTTTGGGCTAAACACAAAAACTCCAATGGCAAGATTGGCATGTATCAAATAGATCCAGCAATCGGATCCTTTGTTGAGAAAGCAATCGGTTATTACATGTCGCGGAGGCTCTTATGAAAACAAAGTTTATAGGAATTGAAATCATAGTCTTTATAGCTCTTCCCTACTTCATTTGGAATTACTTGCGAGATTTTACAGGTGACTATTATGCAATGCTTCTCTCCACTGCACCAGGATTCGTCTACACAATTTTTAGGTTTTCAAAAGATCGGCAATTCAGTGTGGGTGGACTGTTCATTTTGATATCTCTGTTACTCGGTACACTTTTGGATCTGCTTTCAGGTTCGGCCATACAGATGCTGTGGAATTCGGTCTGGTTAGGATTTGCATTTACTGTTGTATACTTAGTATCCATGTTAGGTAGAAAACCACTTGCGCTTTATTTTGCAGTAGACTTTGCTTATTTACAAGGATTTCCACGGGCGAATAGTCATCATCTTTATTCGATAAAAGAAAATATTAAGTGGTTTCAACTTATTACTGCCCTTTTTGTCATACAAGGATTGGTTATGAATTCAGTGATGGCATTACTAATAATGCGCCATGGTGTAGAAGCCTTTATGCATCTTATTCTTTTACGAAAAGCTTTAGGATTAATTTTCGGGATTGTTATTTTTGTTTGCTATTTAATATCATCCAAAAAGGTCACTACTTATATGCAAACACATGAAATTGACTGGCCTATTAAAAATTCTACTGCTGCAAATGAAAAGCTTGAAGAAGCACACTAAGTTGTATCAATTTAAAACTTTGCTCTTCCTAAAACCTAGTACATCATTCTAAAAAACGGTACACTGAATTAAATGAAATTTTGTCGCGTGGAGGTTCGTATATGCATTTTTTCTTAAAAATAGGACTCAGCTTAGTTCGTATGAAAAATTTATCCTTATTACTTGCAGCCCTTATCTTTATTGTATTTTGTACGGGTACGATTTACTTGTTGGAGCCAGATACATTTGAAAGTTTGCTAACATCATTTTACTTTGTCATGACTACTTTTTCTACAGTAGGATATGGTGATTATTCACCTGTGACGGCTGCAGGAAGACTTTTCACCGTCCTTATGTATTTGCTAGGGATTGGCTTACTTGGTGTTGTTATTGGGAAGATAGTAGATTCGTTTTCTATATTTAGAAAACGAAAGGAGGAAGGCAAGTTGGCATATACACAAGAAAATCACATTATCATTGTTGGTTGGGGAAAGAAAACGGAAACCGCTATGGAAGAAATATTATCATCAGATTCATTTAGTGAAGTTGTCATTATTGATACCCTTCCTACTTCGCCGGTAGATGTTGCCAACGAGCGTGTGCATTATGTCCAAGGTGATGCTTCTGAAGAAGAGACATTTATTCGGGCGAATATTAAAAAAGCCAAATCCGTTATTATTTTCTCAGATGATACAATTCAAATACCATCCTTGAGAGATGCAAAAACGTTGACGATTGCCATAACAGTTGAACGTTTAGCTACTCACGTTCACACAACAGTGGAAATCATGACAAAAAAACAAATCCCCAATTTCGCTCATGTCAAAGTGGATGAATTTATTTTGTCTCAAGAAACGACCTCTCTACTTGCTGTTCGTTCTGCAATGCATCAAAATGTCAGTACCATCGTCACGCAATTAATTAGTCGTAGTATCGGCGAGGATTTGTTTGAAGTGAATACTGATCCGAAATGGCTAACGTATGGGGACGCTTTTCATGATTTATTAGCAAAAGGAGCAACTCTAATTGCAGATCGCAAACAAATGGATATTAATCGCCGATTGCTTGAGGAAATCCCCTCAGATGCAGTGTTGTATGTAATTTGTAATGAAGACACACATCGTAAATTGATCGTAAATAATAAACATTAATCTATAAACAAGGGGGTTTTCTTCATGACATTTTCAATCGTAGGTTTTGATCCAGAAACAAAAGAATTAGGAGTTGCCGTGGCTTCAAAGTTTTTAAGCGTCGGTGCTGTCGTACCATTTGCAAAAGCAGGAGTTGGTGCTATTGCAACACAGTCCTGGGCGAACTTAAATTATGGGGAGCACGGACTTGAGATGTTAGAAAATGGCTTTACCCCTCATGAAGTATTAGAAGAGTTGGTTCGAAATGATGATAACTCTGCTTCTAGACAAGTTGGGATTGTGGATGCCCAAGGACGCAGTGTTACATTTACTGGAGATGATTGTTTCGACTGGGCTGGTGGTTCTGCAGGAGACAACTTTGCAGCACAAGGGAATATTTTAGTGGATCAACATACACTTGAAGCAATGGAATCTACATTTCTACAAACACAAGGTTCGTTAGCAGAACGTTTACTAGCAAGCTTACTTGCCGGGGATGCTGCTGGTGGAGATAGTCGAGGAAGACAGTCAGCCGCTTTGTTAATTGTTAAAGAAAACGGAAGTTACGGTGGATATAATGACCGCTATATAGATCTTCGAGTTGATGATCACACGGATCCAGTTCAAGAATTAGCCCGTTTATTAAAATTACATAAACTTTATTTCGAACCTACTTTGCCTGAAGATATAGTGACAATTGAAGGACCTCTCGCAGAAGAACTTCAAGAACTATTATATGAAAATGGACATTTGCAGCGTGAACTATCGGAACATGATGATTTATTAGATGCTATTCAGTCATATCATTTGATTGAGAACTTTGATGAGAGAGTGCAACCACGTGGCATGATTGATCAAAAAGTCGTTGAATATATGCGAATTAAATAACATACGAACCTTGTTTAAGTATCGATAGTTCGCAGATAAGAGGCTGACCCATGAGTAGACACACTCTGCTCATAGGTCAACCTCTTTCATTTTAGTGGCATATCTATTCAGATAATTGTTCAGCTAATTTCATCAATTCATCTTTTACTTGTGTTTCTTCCAAGTCTGGCATGATTAATGTATACGAATAAGTGATTTCTTTTACAATTACATCGAGTCCATTTGGCGCAGTATAAAAAGCTTGGTAGCCGTTGTCTAATGTGATTTTTTCAGGATTACTATCTGGATAATCTTGATGTGCTGTCGAAGTTGAAAGGATTAAGTTATTTTCTTGTTCATCTATCGCGATGAACTGCGCTTCGGGGTGTTGACCTTTACCACCGAAATCTGTAATTCCTAAAGATTTAAATCCCTTTGTTTCGAATGGCAATTGCTCGGGCAGATTGACTTTATACGGCAACGCATCTATTGCCACTTCAACAGACGGTGCACTGTAAAACTTAATAAATCCCTCTTCACCTTGTTGTGATTCACTCAGCTTCGATGTATCTAAGCCATTAGAACACCCCACTAGTAGCAGTAACCCACTTATTATTATGTATTTTTTCAAATTATTGCCCCCCTCTAGTAGTATACGACAAATCTAATGAATTGGGTTATTCATACAAATAAAGGTTTATATCCCTACTTCATTAATTCTTGTGTATTGAGGAGATGCTGTCAATGAACTCAAAGTTAAGATTTTCGCTCCTACTTATCACTCTAGTTGGTTTTGTCTCAATGATACCTTTAATAAAATCTAAAGATATCATTTATTTAGATGAATTAATTATCATTTTTATTCAACGTTTAGAGAATCCATTTTTAACTGCAACTATGAAGTTCTTCTCTTATATTGGTTCAGGATCTTTTATTAATATAATTTTAGTTCTAGGCGCAATCGTTCTTTACTTCGTCCTGCATGATCGATCAGAAATTCTTTTATTCATCTTAGTCCTAATGGGTTCCCACTATATATTTCGGTTTTTAAAAGAAATCTTTCATCGAGCTCGTCCGGATTTACATCGGCTTATCGAGATCGGTGGATACAGTTTTCCAAGTGGTCATGCGACGAATGCCATGACTGTATACGGAATTCTTTCAATTTTATTATGGCGTCATATCCCTACTTCTAGGGGTCGCAAGGTACTCATTCTGTTTAGCACCATAATGATACTTACGATTGGCTTTAGCCGCATTTACTTAGGCGTTCATTATCCTAGTGATGTGCTTGGTGGTTTTTTTGTTGGTGCCTTTTGGTTGATGATTTCTATCTGGTGTTTTCAGTATATAAAAGAAAAGATATATGAAAAAACTCACACGAAATACCCCCATACTTAACAAACTATTACCCCAAAAATACGGGAGGATAGCGTAATTCTCCATTCGTTTGTTGAAGCTCACCTTCTATTAATTCACAAACCATAAATACGTCGTCAGGCACTTCAAATTGTGTTAGTTCCATGCCGTGATTTCTTGCAGGCTGAAAACCAAACTTTGGATAATAATTTGGGTGCCCGATCAAAAACACAAGACCATAACCCAAATCTTTTGCTCTTCTTAAACCTTCTTTAATTAAATTGCTGCCGATTCCTTTCTTTTGAACAGAAGGGTTTACAGCCATTGGAGCCAGTACGAGGACTTCCTTCTCCCCATCTTCTTGAATGATTTTAGCCTTACTAAATAAAACATGGCCAACTATTTCCTCTTGTTCCTCAGCCACTAACGACAATTGTCGTATAAAACAGTTGGAAAAACGAATGCGTTCAACTAACTTGGCCTCATCATCCCTATTATCAAATGCCAAGTAATTGAGGTTGAATACGTGCTTATAATCATTTATAGTTTCAGTTCGTATTTGCATGCTTTACACCTATTTTCTTAATACTAAGTATTTGTGTTAACCTTCTACCTCTTTTGTCTTAATACCTCTATTGTTCTCAATTTCCTAATAATCTGATACTTCTAGCGACATATTATATAGGCAGAATTTTTGACTACAGCCAACAATAAGACATAAAGTTACCTTATCACAGAATTAATTAAACTCTAATTATTTGGAGCTAATTGGAGAGTTACAACGAAATTCGAACATCCCTTTTTCGCTCTGAAACTAATTAATCAGGAGGTCATTATATATGGTAAACGAAAAATATAAACCATTACTAGAACCATTTGAATTACCAAATGGTGTACAACTTAAGAATCGTGTGATTATGGCCCCTATGACGAACTACTCTTCAAATTCAGATGGCACGGTATCCGATGATGAAGTTAATTATTATATCCACCGCTCGAAAGGCGTTAGTATGGTTATTACAGCCTGTACATACGTTACTCCGAACGGCCAAGGTTTTCCTGGTGAGTTCGCGGGACATACAGACGAGATGATTCCAAGTCTACGTCGTCTAGCAACAGCAATTAAAGACGAAGGTTCAAAAGCAATTTTGCAAATCTTCCATGGTGGGCGACAAGTGCCTGCAGATATTGCCCCAAATGGTGACGTTGTAAGTGCGAGTCCTATTGCATACCCTTCTGAAGGTAAACCGGTTCCTCGTGAGCTGACAGAAGCTGAAGTCGAAGCCATTATTGTTGATTTTGGACAAACCACTCGCCGTGCCATTGAAGCTGGCTATGATGGTGTCGAAATCCATGGTGCTAACACGTATTTAATACAACAATTCTTTTCTCCGCACTCTAATAGACGCACGGATCGATTTGGTGGGTCATTAGAGAAGCGATTGACGTTCCCATTAGCGATTGTAGATGAAGTTCAACGCGTGGTAAAAGAACATGCAACAACACCATTTATTGTCGGCTATCGTTTCTCACCTGAAGAACCAGAAACTCCAGGAATTACGATGTCCGATACATTAGTGTTAATTGATGAATTAGCAAATAAAAACTTAGATTATCTTCATGTTTCACTTATGGATTTCTGGTCTACTCCTAAACGTGGCGTTGAAGACACACGTTCTCGTATTGAAATTATCCAAGAAGCTGTTGGTGATCGTGTACCAGTCATCGGAGTAGGTTCTATTTATACCGCTGAAGATGCAGGGAATGCCTTAACATCAGGTATCCCTCTAATCGGTCTTGGACGCGGATTATTAATCGATCCTGAGTGGGTACAGAAAATAGAACAAGGTCGCGAAGAAGAAATCGTGACGAAACTCGATATTGATAAGCAGCAAGAGTTAGTAATGCCAACCCCACTATGGCAGCGAATATTGAATAATCCAGGTTGGGTTCCCGGCGTATAAAAATAAAAAGGAGCTGTCCAAAAGTCATAATCCATGACTTTTGGCAGTTCCTTTTATATTTAGTAAGGTTGATTTCCGTTCCAGATGGACGCTTTCCGCGGGCATGGCCTCAGTCTCCTCGACGAGCAAGCTCGTCTGCGGGGTCTTCTGCTCATGCTATTTCCGCAGGAGTCGCCATCTTCCACTCCAATCAATCATCTTTTTTCTAAAGCATTCATACAAAAAAACAACAATAGTAATAGAGCGCTCCATAATTGGCTCTGTTAACCCATTTTATTTATTTCCATTGCAACGCACGTCCAAGTTTCGAAGCAGTAAAGCGATGCAACGCCCTTTCATGTTTCGAAGCTAGCGTAGCGATGCAGAAACAGACATGCGGACGTTTTACTAGGGCGACCCATGTGGTGCTCGCCATAGTAAAACGTAGCTGTTTTGCAGAATATCAACAGTAATACTTAACATAGCTTAATATTTTATAGCAAACAATCTAACTTCTTCTTGTGTTGAAGCAAACTTTATCTTGTCCTCTTCTATCATTCCCAATTTAAGCAGTAACTTCGCGGATTTTTCATTATCCAGTGATGTAAAACCTGCGATACGTTGGAACCCTAAAACTTCGTTTCCATAAATCAATGTTGCTTGAGCTGCTTCACATGCATAGCCGTTTCCCCAATACTTTGAATGAATGGCAAACCCCAAATCTACATCTTTTAAGAAATCTCGCTGAATTAGACCACATATACCAATTGGCGTCTCGCTTTCTTTTAGCTCAACTAAGTACAAACCAATGCCTTTTTCTTCATACATGGTCATTGGCCCATCTTCGATATACTTTATTGCTTCATCTATTGTACGAATACCTCGATCTCCAATATATTTAATCCACGCGGGTTCATTTAACAGTTCTAGCATAAATTTAGCATCTTCAGTCTTCATATGTCGTAAAACAAGCCGTTCTGTTTCTATAATTTTCACATTAATCACCTCTAAATTTTTCGATACTTTTTAAGAGCTATAATATTAAGAACAATAAACACAGTGGCAAACCCAATCAGCACGACTAAGTCTGTAAGTATTTCACTTAAACCCATTCCCTTATACATTATGCTTTTCAATGCGTTAGCCCCATAAGAAATCGGCATGATCTTAGAGAATACTTGCAACCATTCCGGCATTCCAGCGATAGGAATAATTCCAGTAAAGAACACTTGAGGAACAATAACTAAAGGGATAAATTGAATCATTTGAAACTCGGAAGCCGCGAATGACGAAAGTAAAATTCCCAGACTTAAAGCGACGAGCGCAATTAAAACATTTACGATTAGCACATGCCAAACGGAACCAACCAACACCATATCTAATACGTTAACAGAATAAACAACTACAATAATCGTTTGAATAATAGCGAATAATCCATAGCCGATTAAATAGCCAAGGACAATTTCCCATCTGCGGATAGGGGTAGACAATAACCTCTCTAGTGTTCCCGTCATCCGTTCACGCAACAACCCTATACCTGAAATTAAAAACACAAAGAAAAATACAAAAAAGCCGACTAATATAGGACTCAGCACGTCAAAGAAAGTTGTATCTTCGCTACCATACATATAATTCGTGGTTAATTCGCCCTTCATCAAATCGGATTTGCCACTGCCCATAGCAAATGCTTGTTGAATTTTTGTTTGTAAGAACTTCGAACGAGAAGGATCTGTATTTTCAATTGTTAAGCTTAATGTTCCAGCTTTAGAAACAAGGTAGCCCTCTAATTCATTTTCAATAATGGCGTCCTCTATATTCGTCGTTTCTTGATAAGTGACAACATCAATTTCTACCTTTTCTAGTTGCTCGACCATCTCATCCGACAAACCTTCTACACCAACTTTTGAAGAATCTTCATTGCTAGTAAATAGAAAATGCATAAGCGTTAAAATCAGCAGTGGCGCAACAAATAGCAAGGCAAGTGTACGTTTGTCACGGACAAGTTGCAAAACGATCCGCTTAACTAGTGCTCTGATGCGCATGAGCTACCCCTCCCGCTTCCAAGAAAACTTCTTCTAAGTTAGTCACATGATAGTCGTCTTTTAGTTTTTGAGGAGAGCCTGTTGTTATCACACGTCCTTCTCTTATCATAGCAAGGACATCACATTTTTCTGCTTCGTCCATGACGTGTGTGGTCACAATAATCGTCTTATTTTCTTCATTCTTCAACCTTGTAAGTTCTTGCCAAATCGACTTCCGCAACTCAGGATCTATCCCTACGGTCGGTTCGTCAAGAATTAATAATGGCGGATTTTGAATAAGTGCTACTGCTAATGACAACCGACGTTTCATACCACCCGAATAAGTTGCCACTCTTTTATTTAACACATTTTCTAATTGAACAAGGTTTACAACATACGCAATTCGTTGTTGTTGTTCCTTTTTATTCATCAAAAACATGGATGCAAAAAACCTTAAATTTTCAATACCCGTCAAGTCTTGATACAGTGCATCTGACTGTGCCATATATCCAATTTGCTTTAGTAAAATAAGATTCGGAACTTGTTGATTCAAAACTTCCACATTACCAGACGACGGAAGATCCATTCCCATAATGAGTTTAATAATAGTCGTTTTTCCAGATCCCGAGGGACCGATAAGACCCACGATTTGGCCTTGCTGTGCTGAAAAATGAACATTCCAAAGGATTTGCTGTTTTCCATAAGATTTGCTTACATCGTTAACATGTAAAATGTTCATACACACTCACCTCTCTTTTATTCCCCTACTTTAACAATCAAATCTGGTGCATTATTTTTAGGTGAGTTCACTTTATCAGACACTTCATATGCTTCTAGTAAACCATTTTCTAAAGGAATCAAAAATGGTCTTAATTCATCAATAGTTTTCACAGCAGGATTCAACCATGTTTGTTCATCTGCTCGTTTAAGAATAACAGGCATTCGATCGTGAATGGTCGACATTAAATCATTTGGTTCAGTTGTTAGGATTGTGCAGGTGTGAACAAGTTCCCCACTCGGTGACTTCCAAGATTCCCATAGACCAGCCATTGCAAAAAGTTCATTATTCTTCATTTGAATGCGCATTGGAATTTTTCGGTCTTCCGTTCGCTTCCATTCATAAAATGAGTCAGCCACGATTAGGCATCTTTTCTTCTTTAACGCTTCACGAAAACTTGGTTTTTCATGCACAGTTTCAGCTCTCGCGTTAATCATTTTAAAGCCCACTTTTGGATCTTTCGCCCAAGATGGAACAAGTCCCCATTTTAAAAAGCCTAAACGGTTTTTTAATCCATCATTTATGACTGAGAGGACCATTTGTGAAGGTGCAATATTGTAGCTTTCTTCATATTCTTCACTATCAAAAGTAGCTTCACCAAATCGTTCTTCAATTTCCATAAAATTAGCGAACAGACTATAGCGTCCACACATATGTAACCCTCCACTCTTTAAGAACCAATTCGCTACACAACATAGATTTCCTTTATCCAGCAATGAAATATATCATGCTAATACTAATATAATAACTCTAGAAATGACGATTAGTCACACATAGAAAACGTTGTCCATTTGGGGGAGAAGGGTGTCCTTCTTCAAGCGAATGGAAGATTACGTTTAGCGAGTGGACGGAAACCCAAGTTGAATGGATGAAAACCCACAGTGAGTGGACGATAACCATTGTCCACGTTCGAAGGTGTAACTCTAACAAATTTATATTTACTTATCTTCAAAAAAAAAGCCCCTCTCATATGAGAAGGACGGCTTGGATGATTTCAAGATTATTGATTAATATATAACTCGAAAATATCTTTAAAATCTTTTTTAGCATATTTCGACCGATTTTCATGCATCCAGTCATGTGCGAATCGAGTGATATCTTCAAATGATTGTGCTGGCGTTACTTCATTGTTCCCGTGGCGTCCCATTGATTGCGAGGCATATGACAAGCTGCTCTCAGCGATGGCATATTTTTTCTCATTTTCTTTCACTTCAACAGAAATCGCAAATAACACTTTATATAAATCCTTAATTTCAGCTAAAAACCGCTTATGAATATCAACCGTTAGTGGCATGTTGCCCATAGTAAACTTAATCTCTACATCTAAGTCTATGGTTCCAGCTGTTTCTAGCGCGACATTTGTTATTGGATTATAGGCATATTCATAACGTTTAAGTATGCGTTTCTTGCTTATCGCATTTGCGCCATCCACATGAATTAATGCTTTGTTGGTAAAGCAATATTCATCGGCTTTCGTTTTAATAAGGAAGAAGATTTCTTCACCCGACTCATGCATAACAAAATCGTCTGACTCTGTTTTATCAAAATCTGCTTTTGGAACGACGATGCCAATATCGGATAAACCCAGTGCATCTGCTGCTAATTTTTTAAACATCTGATTTCCTCCTTAAAATTCAAGCTCAACTATAATTACGATAAAACACACAGAAAGTTTCGAATTTTATAAAAATGTGGATAACTATGTGGATAACTTAAATGTTCCCATTACTTGATTTCATAATCCATTTATAATAAACGACAATTAGAATGACAAATCCACTTAATGCCATATACATATTGGCATAGCCTAAATAGATGGCCACAATCCCTAAGATGAATGAACCTGCAGCTATGCCTGTATCGTATAGCGTGAAAAATGTAGCTGTTGCATAAGCGCTTCGATGTTTAGGTGAAGTTTGAATGGCCAGTGTTTGGAAACAAGGCAATAGTGTCCCATATCCTATCCCAATAAATGCTCCCGCAAGTAACATCATCCAAGCTGAAGTGGTCATACTAAGGACAAATAAACCTATCGCAAATATGAGAATTGCCGGTATAATCACTACATTTGGACCCATTTCACCAAATAACCTACCTGTAAATGGTCGTGAAATGAGCATAGCCACTGCAAAAACCAGGAAAAAATAACTGGCTGTCTCGATCATTCCTAACGATTGAGCGTAAATTGAAATGAAAGACATGATGCTGGTATACGAAAACGAAACAAATAAACCAACAGTTGAAATAGCGAGTGCTCTTCTTTAAGTGTAAAGTAAAAAACCTGCATTTCGCAGGTTTTGATAAAAATCATGACAATTATTTTAATGACCCTACACCCAATATTTTTGTTTCCGCTTCAATTTTAAATTCTGCTTTTGCTAACAGTTCTTCAGTCAAGTCACTAGGCCAGTCTCCTTTGTACCTCATACGAAAGGATTCAAAAAGGCCAATTGGATCTATCGATAGTTCTTGACTTTTTTGAAGCATTTTCATGGCATCATCTTCAATTTGATCACTTATTTGTTTTTCTAGTTTTGCTAATTCTTGTTTTTCTTCTAATTTTTTTTCACCTTCATATTCACTTAATGTCCCTTCAAATTTCAGCGTAATCGTTAATTTTGGAGATTCTAAGTCGTGGTTGGAAGTTATTTTGGATTTAGATTCAATAAATTCTAGAACCACTTTTTCTTTTTTAGAAGAATCGTTACCAAAATTCAATGATAAAATAGATAACTTATTTTGCCCTCTTAGCATTTGAACATACAATCCTTGTTGGAGGGTAAATACATAAGTCAATCCGCCATCTTTGAAGGCTGCAATTCCTTCAACACTGATTAATTCATCTTTCAATTCAACATATGGTGCAATTGAGTCTAGTAGTGGATTCGTTTCATCGAAGACAAAGTCATGAATCGTTGTAAAAGGGCTGTAAAAAGTATGTGGTTTCGGTTGAAAGGTATTATTAATATATACACTTGTATTTGGTTTATCTGGATATTCGCTTGTCAGTATTTTTTCAGCAGAATCCCTTACAATACCAACATATGTGTTTGATCTAACGTCTGGATCTTGATATATTAGTTCTATTAATTTTTTCATTTTACCTTTTCTAGCAAATTCCTCACTAAACAAAACGACACGAAGTTGACTTAATGTGACCGTTTTTTCTGCTTTCGTTGTAATTTCAGCTAGACCTTTGTGTAACATGTCTGTTTCTACTGTGAAAACTTGTGTATGCTTCTCGGCTTCCATAGCAGGTTGAGGCATAATCACGGTCATCTTCATTGTTTCATCATCAACATAATCGAAAGCTATCACACTAATCAATCCTAGTTTCTCTAAAGACTGTTGATTAATTTGTTGAGCACATCCACTTAACAAAAGAATTGAAGATAACACAACCAAGAACTCTTTTCTTTTCATCAAACCACCTCTTTTTTCTTCCATCTGACCAAATGGACAATACATAATACGGTTGGCCATAAAATTAATCCATAACTGACATAGAAATCTTTCTCATACAATGTTTCTTTCATCACTTGAGTGAAAGGAAGATTTATGATGATATACGTAAAGATAGCCACAGCATAAATGTGATAGTTACTATTTTTTTCACGCACAGAGTCTATTCCTTTTTTCGCCATCCATAGATAAGCTCCAGCAGTGGTTAAAATTAAAAACACCCAAATAGTTATCCCAAATGTATCTATACGTTCTACAAACGTCAGATCCACTGCTTGAAATAATTTTAGGATAGGAAAGAATAAGTTTTCAAGTTGCCACTCTGAAAAATACATAGCTCCTACAATGGTAACAGAGAGATAAAAAAGGATAGTAATCCATATGCCAATTGAAGCGTGCTTGAAAGCTTTTTGAGGATGAATAATATAGGGAAAGAAGAACATAAGAAACTCATATCCAATCATCGAGTTATAGCCATTTCTAAAAGCCTCCCAAAATTCCGATGATGAAAAATTAAAGAGAGGTAATAAATGGCTAACTTCACCATACATTATTCCCCACCTCAAAAAATAGACGATCCAACCCATTAAAAAAAATGTCAGAATGCAAAATCTTGCAAGTGACTTGATTCCACCTTTTACAATGAATACGGTTAACAAAATAAATAAAATTAAGTGACCAGTTATTTTTCGTTCAGGTAGTACAGAAATTTGAATTAAGTCTAGATAGTGTTGAATGATAGCCGAAAATAGGACAACAGCGTAAATAATTAAAAAAGTATTTAAGAATTTCCCAATCCATTTCCCCAGTAATTTTTCGTGTATATCAAACAAATCGTCATCTTTATACTGCAGTGAAAGCCAGACCATGGGAATGAGTGTAATATTTGCGATGATACCAAAAAGAATCGGAAACCACCATTGACTGTAGCCGACTGCACTTAAAGAATTATTTAATGACAAAAGGGACATACCAATCATTACATTCTGAACGAGAAAAATGACGTGATAGCCATTTAATACTTTCTTTTTAGTTACATCCAATTCACAACACCCCCTTATTAAGAATCCTTATTCATTTGTTTCGCTCTAGACATACCTGTCTTCTTTTGTATAAATGCTAATGGCAATCGAACAACACTGTTATACATATCGGACCATTTCCTTGGGATAACTGGCGTCATAAATGGAGTACCTAAAGATGTCAAATTCAATAAATGATTAAATAACCATGCAAAAGCAAGCATTTGACCAAGCATTCCAAATAAACCAGCCGCTAGGATGAAAATATATCGAACGAAGCGACTTGCATTACTCATTAGAAAATTCGGCAACAGAAATGATAATAAAGCCGATATAGCAACAAGCACAACCAGTGTATTACTGATTAGACCAGCTTCTACTGCTGCAGTACCGATAACAATACCTCCAACTATACCAATCGTTTGACCTATTTTCGTGGGCATTCGAGATCCAGCTTCTCTTAAAATCTCAATGACGAGTTCAATAAAAAGCACTTCAATCACCGGTGGAAAAGGCACTTTACTTCTAGATTCCTGAATATTAATTAACAATTCAAAAGGAAGAATTCCTGGATGATAAGAAAGTGCTGAAATGTACAGAGGAGTTAGCATTATCGTAATAAAAAACCCTGTAAATCGTAATATTCTTAAAAGCGACGCAGTTGACCATCTGTTATAAAAGTCTTCTGGAGAATTGAACAATTCAATAAATGAATAAGGGCAAATCATGACACTTTGACTATTTTCCATGGCGATAACAATACGCCCGTCTAACAAACAGTTGACCGCATTGTCCGGTCTAGAAGTCATTCCAAATTGAGGAAACGGTGAAAACGGATTATCTTCAACCAATTGTTTTAGAATGGAGATATCTATAAATCCAGCATAATCAAGATCACTTATTCGTTCTTTAATACGCTGAAGATTTTCATTATTAACGATATGTTCTATATAAATAATCGAAATTTTTGTGTTAGTTTCTTTTCCGATAACATAATTATTACTTTTTAATCCAGGTTGTTGAATTCTTCTTTTAATTAATGATAGGTTGGTTTTTAAAGACTCTGTAAATGCATCTTGTGGACCAATGACCGTTGATTCCATCTCTGAAGAAGAAATGGCGCGTTGAGGTGGGCTAAATGTTTGTGCTTTTAAGTATTGTCGTTGCTCTTGGTGATAAAGAATAGTATCACCGTTCGCAATAGACAAAAGAATAGCTTTTTTGTCCCATCCATCAACTGTTTCATAAGACTTTAATACTTGTTTATCGTCAGTGACTAGAGGCAATACAATAGTTTTATGTAAAGTCAAAGGATCAATAAGAGAACTCAAATAAATAACCGTTATTACGCCTTCTTTTGTTTGGAAATCTTTAAAAACGGCATCATCAATACCATTAAGCTCAGTTTTTATAGACTCAAGTGAAATTGATTCTGGTGAATTTTGAGACTCGGTTTTGGACTGATTTTTTGACTTCGACTTCTTTTCTGCTGTAGTTTGAGTCTTTGTTTCTTGCTCTAGCTTTTTTTCAGCAGGCATAGTTTTATTAATTGTTAGAGCTTGTGGCTTTGGTTTTATTTTTGAATCCTTAGTTTTATTCTTCGATTGAGCCTGATTTGATAGTTTCTTCTTACTCTCCAATATCAATTTCCGTGCTCGTTTCCATATTTTCATTTAGTCACTTCCCTTCGCGTTGAAGGCTTTTTTATTTGAATCAAGCTTTGCCTAATGCGAAGAAATATATACGAAAAAACGTAACTGTTGACATATCATGCGACCTAATCTAATATTACTTACATAAAGTAAGTTACTTAATAAACGTAACTAAAAAGGAGATAGCCCATATGACATTTCATCAACATCCAACTACTTATACAAAACATGTCCAATTAATCGTGGCAGACCTTTCTCGCTCGACCATATTTTACGAAAACATAATAGGACTTCGTATTCTTAACCAAACACCTTCTATCGTGAATTTCACGGCTAATGGACAGGATGCACTATTAACAATTGAACAATCTACGGTTAAAAATAGCCCTGTACCAAATGCAGCAGGACTATATCATATGGCATTCTTAGTACCTACAAAGAAAGAACTTGGTACTATTTTTAATCACATACACAGCTCTGGCTATCCGTTTAGCGGTGCTTCTGATCACAAAGTAAGTGAAGCACTTTATTTAAATGACGTAGATGGGAACGGCATAGAAATTTATTACGACCGAAGTCCCGACCAGTGGAATTGGCAAAATGGAGACGTAGAAATGACCGTTGATCCTCTAAATATTGAAAGTCTTGTGGCGAGTGCAGAAGAGACAATATGGAGTGGAATTCCTGCAGGAACCGTAATGGGCCACATTCATCTTCGTGTGGCAAATTTAGCTGAGGCAGAAACATTTTATGTACAAGGATTAGGATTTGATATCGTCAATCGTTATGGAACACAAGCCATGTTTATTTCTTCAAATGGCTATCATCATCACATCGCACTTAATGTTTGGGGACGTCCAACTGTGATTGATCGTAATGAGCATACTCTCGGACTGAAAAGCTATTCAATTGTTTATCCAAGTGATGAAACAAGACAAAAAGTGGTTGGGCAATTACAAGGAATTGGTGCGACCGTTTCAGTACAAAGTGATTTTGTAAGTGCGATTGATCCTTCGGGGATTGAAGTGCAGATGTTCGTGGGAAAAATTTAACTTGGTAGTTCCTTAACATTTTGGGCTGTTACCGTCCATTTGTGCTAGCATCATGTTCATCATGAGCAGCTCCTGCCGGTTACTTGTCGTAAAGAATACGGGCTGTCCTAAAAGTCATGAAATCTGACTAAGGGCAGTTCCCTTTTTTATATTTGTAGAGTTTGATTTACGTTTCAGACGGACGCTTACCGCGGGCATGGCCTCAGCCTCCTCGACGAGCAAAAAACATCTGCTCCTGCGGTTACTCGTCGCAAACAAGTTGTGGAAACACAACTTGTTGCCTGCGGGGTCTTCGCCTCATGCTAATTCCGCTGGAGTCGCCGTCTTCCACTCCAATCAACCATAAGTTCATCATGAGCAAGACAGACAATTATAGACTGGTTACAATGTTCAAAAATATTAGGGACTTATTAGACAGCCCCATATTCTTTCTTCCGTCATATCCATCAATAAAAAAGCCAAGCTACGTTTTATATAAACGTAGCTTGGCTTAATTTAATTTCTATTAAAAATAAATCATCCAGTTAACATTGACTTACTCAAAGTATCTTCATGACCTTGCGGAATAACTTTTGAATGTTCTTCGTATACCTTCACTCTTTGTTTTCGAATGAATTCTACTTCATCACTTAAGCTCACGGATTTTCACCATTTTATCAATTCTTTTCAACGTTTTAATTTTTCTAATTTCAACTCTACTTGATTATTATTCCAATTTTTAAATTAACTTTCATCCTTCATCTATACGGCCAAATTATGGAGCGCATTCTCCAATACAATCGCATTATGAAATTTCTCTTTCAAGAACTCTATTGCTATACTATTTTACAGTATGCACTTTATATATTTTTACATTAGAGGAGAAATTAATATGGTAGAAAAATCAAAATTACGCCTTGTAGTGACAGGCTTGATGTTAGCTATTTTGATGGCAGCAATGGACAACACGATTGTTGCGACGGCACTGGGATCGATATTAGCTGATTTAGGTGGAGTTGAGAGTTATGTATGGATTACTTCGGCTTACGCTGTTGCCGTATTGGCTGGGATGCCCATTTTCGGCAAATTGTCAGATATGTATGGACGTAAGCGCTTCTTCGTCTTTGGAATAACTATCTTCTTAATCGGATCAGCTTTATGCGGGATTGCGCAGTCTGTACCTCAATTGGCCGTATACCGAGCTATTCAAGGTATCGGTGGCGGCGCCTTAATGCCAATAGCCTTTACGATTGTCTTCGATATATTCCCTCCTGAAAAACGAGGTAAAATGACCGGTTTATTGGGAGCAGTTTTCGGCGCTTCCAGCGTTCTGGGGCCTTTACTTGGTGCTTTTATTACAGACACTATTAGTTGGCACTGGGTGTTTTATGTGAACGTTCCAATCGGAATTGTATCGTTGTTCTTGATTTTAAAATTCTACAAAGAGACCAAGCAAACCGCGAAATTAAAAATAGATTGGCTTGGAGCAATTACTCTGATAACAGCTGTCGTAAGTCTGATGTTTGGACTGGAGCTTGGTGGTAAGGAATTCGCATGGAATTCGTGGCAAAGTTACACGTTATTCGGCATTTTTATTGTGTTTTCCATCGTATTTTTATGGGCAGAAACAAAAGCATCAGAACCAATCATTTCATTTTGGATGTTTAAAAATCGCTTATTCGCATCATCACAAGTACTGGCATTTTTATATGGAGCCACGTTTGTTGGATTGACAATATTCATCCCAATTTTTGTACAAGCCGTGTACGGCGGTTCTGCCACAAATGCTGGCTTTATATTGATGCCAATGTTACTTGGTTCTGTTGCGGGAAGTGCTTTTGCGGGGATTACTCAAACCAAAATTTCTTATCAGAAAATCATGGCGATTTCAGTGGTTTTCTATGCAATCGGTATGGCTCTGATGTCAACGATTTCTCCTGAAACAAGTCGCGTACTACTTAGTCTATTTATGGTATTAGTTGGTTTGGGTGTAGGATTCTCATTCTCATTATTACCTTCAGCAAGTATGCACAAGATGGAATATCATCATCGCGGTTCTGCCAACTCAACCAATTCCTTTTTCCGCTCACTGGGGTTGGCGCTTGGGATCACAATATTTGGATCCTTGCAAACCAAACTGTTGACTAGTGAAATTCAAGCGAAGCTAGGTAGTTCTAGTGAAGCAACACAGACAATCGACAATTTACAAACTGTTTTTCAACCTGAACAACGGCAGATGATCCCACCAAATATTTTGGATGTCATCATCAACGCCATGTCTAATTCCATTTCAGCTACATTCTTATGGTCACTCCTCCCGATTGCCATCGCGATCGTCGCTGTTTACTTTATGGGCAATGAGAAGTTAGAAGTGTCAAAAGATAAATAACTATATCTTATAGAAAAACAGTCAAAAGGGCTTTTCCTATCTGTCATGATTAATGACGATGGGAAAAGCCCTTCTTTAATAGATTATTTCTTAACAAATGGCTCAGTTTAAGTTGTTCATTTATCGTCCTTGTGCTAGGACAAATGTACTCGTTTCTTTCAATATCAACAGCATGCTTTACCATTCCCAAACAAATAAATGTAGAACTGATGGACAATGTGTTCCAAGATGAAACCTTTATTATTTTCACCAGAGGACTTTTATATAATTCGAAATCCTTTTACTCATTGATTAATGGCGATCAAAAATGCTTCCCCGTATTTCTCGAGTTTGTTAGCACCGACACCACTGACTTCAAGAAATTCTCCATCGTTTTTCGGTCGTTTAGCACACATGTCTTTTAATGTTTTATCTGAAAAAACAACAAAAGGCGGTACATTTGATTCATCAGCCAATTGCTTTCTAAGTACTCGAAGTTCTTCAAATAACGGATCATTGTCGGCAACCTGCTGCGTGACGATCGCACCTTTTCGCAATACTTGGCGATTGCCTTTTAGTACTTCTTTACTTTGCTCAGTCACATAGACAGTTGGAAATGACCCTTGATCTACAGCTAATAATTCCTGTGATATCATAAATTCCATTAAATTCGCTACATCTTTAGCATTATAGTGTTTTAAAATTCCATAAGTTGATAGTTTATCGAATCTAAATTCTAATACTTTTTTATTTCGAGATCCTGTTAATACTTGAGCGATTAACGTTTTACCGAATTTTTGACCCATTCGAATGACGCATGAAAGGACCATTTGAACGTCTTGTGTGACATCTTGACTTTCACGTTGGTCGGTACAATTGCTACATTGCCCACAATTGTCTGCATACGTGTCCCCAAAATATTGAATAATAAATTGCTGCAAGCAATTTTCTGTATGACAATAGTCGACCATACCCTGCAACTTAATCAGTTCTCCAGGAATACGACTTGGATCTTGTGCTTGGTCAATTAAAAACCGCTGAGTTTGGACGTCTTGAGAAGCATACAACACCGTACATGCACTAGGTAATCCATCTCGACCAGCACGGCCTGCTTCTTGATAATAACTTTCCATATTTTTAGGCAACTGATAATGAATGACATAGCGAATGTTTGATTTATCGATTCCCATTCCAAATGCATTCGTTGCGACCATCACTTGAACTTCGTCTTTTAAGAACCTTTCCTGCTCGTAGCTACGGTCCTCATCGAACATCCCGCCATGATATTTCGCTACGCTAATCCCACGTTTTTGAAGCATCTCATAAATATGATTAACTGTTTTTCGTGTCGCGGCGTAAATGATCCCTGATTCGTTTTCATTTTTCATTACATAGTCTTTAACAAACTTTTCACGGTCTTGTCCACGTATTACTGAAAATGTTAAATTAGACCGTTCAAATCCAGTCATCACTGTATTTTCTTCAGTAATTTGGAGAATGCGGCAAATATCTTCGCGTACTTGAGGTGTTGCAGTTGCAGTTAATGCAAGGACAGTAGGCGTATTTGGAAACAACTCCGTCATTCTGCTAATTAAACGATAACTTGGTCGGAAATCATGACCCCATTGCGAAATACAATGCGCCTCGTCTACCGCAATTAAAGGTACTGGTATTCCACGTAATTCATTTAAAAACGACTGCGAGTCTAATCGTTCTGGAGCGATATATAAAAGTTTAACCGCACCTCGTTGAACATCGTACATCACGTCTCGTACTTCTTCATGACTCAGTGAGCTATTGATATAAGCAGCGTGAATTCCCGCTTCTATTAATGTATCAACTTGATCTTTCATTAGTGAGATAAGTGGAGAAACAACAATGGTGGTTCCTTCTAAAACCAATGCTGGAATCTGATAACAAATGGACTTTCCTCCACCAGTTGGCATAACACAAATGGAATTCTCTCCATTTAGCACTTGATTAATTACCTGTTCTTGTCCAGTTCTAAAAGTTTCATAACCAAAGTAGGTTTGCAGATACTTTCTTGCTTGGTCTAACAATGTGGTCACTCCTTCTGTTTCAGGTTGAAAGTGCCAGGCACTTTTTATGAGTATTTAAAGTATTCGTAATTCGAGCTAGAATACGCTTTTTAATAGGAATTAAGCTTTTTTGTTGATTGGAGTGCTAGTCCCTTTTATCGTCTCTTCTTTTAATTCGTCGATTAACAGTTCTGCCGCTTTGCGATATGAGTTACTAATGTTGACGAGAGAGAGGATTAAGAGGATTTTCTCTAGATGGTCTCTATCGCTTTCTTCCATTTTAGCCACTTCACTATGTGCGTCGTTTGCTCTTTTTTGGAATTCCTGCTCGAAGTCTACCGCATTTCTTTGTTGAATGGATAGAAAACTTTTGTAGAATTTTTCAAGTTCAAAGTCTTCATTTGTCAATTTATCGTTAATGACATCCAAAGTAGATTTGATGTCATTGATGGATAAAGAACCTTTTAGTTGGTAGACCAAACTGATTAAAATGAGATGCTTCTTTGAATACTTTTTATTTTTAATTGGAATAAAAAGCTTTCCTTTTGCATAGTTGTTTATCATTGTTTTCGTTAAAATCTTTTCATCAGCATTGCGTTTAATCGTTTTAAACGTATGATCAAATAATTGAATGACTTGATCCATATATAAATCAATATCGGGCATTTCCTGAAGTGAAATATTGTTTTCTAAAGAAAGTTTATTGAGTATGTCTTTTGTGTTTTCCATTTAACATCCCTCTATTTTCATTAACATTTACTCGTGTAATTGTAACGTAAAAATTAGCAATCGTAAATGTTGACCATATGGCGATATACGTATATTGTTATAAGTAGTATAAATAACTACTTATAACCGTGGAGGTATTAAATTGCACACTTATATTCGAGAACCTTTTAATTCATTGTCACATTTAGTCGGTGCCGTTCTGTCAGTTGTTGCGTTAATTGCTTTGATATTTAAGGCATCAATAAATGCGGCACCACCTTTGCATTTCGTTGCTGTGACAATCTTTGGAGCTAGCATGATTTTATTGTATTCAACTTCAGCCATTTACCATATGGTGCTTAAAAGTGACCGAGTCATTGCTTTTTTAAGAAGACTTGACCACTCAATGATCTTCTTATTAATTGCTGGATCGTATGCCCCTTTTTGTTTAATCGCCTTAAACGGCTCTACAGGATTTGTGTTATTTTCGGTTATTTCAGGCATCGCAATCGCTGGAATTCTTTTTAAAATGGTATGGTTCAACTCTCCAAGATGGCTTTCTACTGGCCTCTATATAGGAATGGGATGGATCATCGTGTTCCTAGCTTTACCTCTATCTGAGGCATTAAGCTCCACGGGTCTCTGGTTACTCGTTTTAGGTGGCTTAATGTACACAATTGGCGGGATTATTTACGGTGCAAAACCATCATTTTTACAATCTAAATTTCTTGGCTTCCATGAAATCTTCCACATCTTCATTTTATTAGGATCGATATTCCACTTCTTATGCGTTTATATGTATGTGTTATAAAATGTGTGATATGAGGCATACGGTGTCTTTCTGCAAGTGAATGGTCGGAAAACCAAGTTGAATGGTCGGAAACCACTCTCCAAGAAGCTTTTGCTAAATGTTTTGAGCGTGCCAATCACCTTGCGCGATTATGGAGTTCTTCTCCATAATCGTCTAGGTGCATGGCATTTTTTTTGCGTTCTTCCGATTTCCTCTCCTATTATGCCTATCTATAGCACCCAAACTATTCTCCGATAAAGCCATATACTAACTCGAATACAGATTAAAGGAGGTACCCATTTTTGGTTAATCAATTTTTCCCATTTCTCCCCCGTGATGACTCACCTAACTTTGGAAGACCAAGCTTTCCTGGTCAAGGAGGGCCAGGCTTTGGATTCCCAAGTCCCCCTGGTCAAATGAGACCACCTGGTTTCCCAGGTCAAGGAGGATTTCCTGGTCAAGGTCCTGGTTTCCCTGGAGGTGGCCCACCATCAACTGGCGCACCAACTGGACCACCACCATCATTCGTTCCACAACAACCTGCTGGAGCTCGAGGCGGAGCACAAATATTTGCAGTAGATCCTGGTGCAATTCGTGGATGTTTGTTCCGCTTTACTTATGTATGGCTAAGAAACGGTCGTTCTTTCTGGCTTTATCCAACATTCGTCGGTCGTGAATCCGTTGCTGGATTTAGATGGAATGGACGCAGATGGAGTTACTATGGAACGGATTTAGACAGAATTACATCTTTCCAATGTTTTTAAGTAAATTTATTCTCAATTAAAACAAGAGGACGTTTTGAAAGTCGGCAATCCTGACTTTCGCAACGTCCTCTTTCATATGAGGTACTTACTCTTTTATCATACGTAGAAAATCTTCTTCGTTATCCACATCTAGAACGGAATAAGCAGACTCGCCTGATGGATCTTGCTGGATCCGCTCCATAATCATAAAGCATCGATGCTAATTCATAGTTTTCACTGTATATTGCATTCACTAGTACATTTGAATAATCGTCTTGAGAATTTGGATCTGCTCCAGCTTCTAATAAAACTAGTGCTATCTCATTTTCTCCAGAGAATGTTGTATAGTGTAAAGCTGTATAGCCATCAGCATCTTTTGCTTCTAAATCGAACCCTTCTTCAATTAAACCTCTTACTTCTTCCGCATCTCCATTGTAGACAGCAGTCATAAGGGGAGTCTCTCCTTCAGACGGTTCCATTTCAGAAAATTCTTCTGGAAGAAAATCAGGAATTAACTTAGCGTATACAACTGTGCCTGCTGTGAATAACAAGATCGTTAACATGTAGACACCGAACAGTCCACCAAATAATAATGCCACACCAAGAGCGATTTTCCCTTGATTTGGTTTATAGGAAGGAGTTCCTTCCACGTTCATATATTGACCAATCGCTTGAATACGTTTCGGCAAACGTGGGTGACTCGATAATACTTCACTTAACCAAACGGCAACATTTGACTCACTCTTGATTTGCTCTAAATAGGCTTGTTCATTTACTTCTACATATAAATCTTTACCTGAACCTAAAATCGTTAAAGCCCGTTTTGCTGCAATGCCATTTTGAGTATAATAAGCAGCTTCTCGGTCACATGTATATTCACATGAACGGCTATAAGCTTCTGATAAGAAAGGAATGAAATTGGCCGGTACTAAAAGAATGTTCTTCCAAACATGTCGGCGTTTAATATGGGACAGTTCATGGGCAATGATAAAATCTAATTCAGCTGCTCCACCTTGTCTAGCAAGTTCAAATACCTCTGAATAAATGACAACCATATCTCGTCCGAGGAAACGTGTTGCAAACGCATTTAATACACCTTCGGATTGTACGATAAATACGTCCGGGACACGTTTCAAACCCATCGTGTTAGACAAAGCCACCACGCGCTCATATACATCCGGGAATTGATTTTGTTGAATACGAATGCCATTCCCTCTAATGGATCCAAGCATAATTAAATTTGCATACAGTATAATCGCTAAAATTGAAACCGCTATACCAATTCCAATGATTGAAACGGCAACGAAAATGTAGATAAAAACACTAAAAATAATACTTAGGATAAAATAAATTGTTTCTCTGTCTGATGTTAAACTTGGTGTCTTCACTTGTTCGTTTCCCCTTTTGTATAAAAATTACATAACTCTCTAAAATTATAGGATGATTAGTATAAAGTCAATATCTTAAATAATGGGAATATATTCAAATAATCTTTTTGTTAATTATTCTGGTATAGGAGTTACAGGTACTCCACCGATTTTCCTCAATTCCTTTTCTATCCACATGCTAACCCACATTAAAAAAGTAAAAAACCAATGTTCAAGAGAACATTGGTTTTTTACGTTAATTAGCCATTAGGATTTTAAAAAATGTTGGATTTCGGATATTAGGATTTCCGGCTTCTCCATCATGCTCATATGACCAGAACCTTTAATTAATGCTTGTGAAATAGTATCTTTATGCACTGAAAATGTTTTTTCAGGAGGTATCACTTGATCTTTTTCACCCGCAATTAGAAGGGCAGGCAGATTGCTGTTCTTTAATACATGATTTCGATCCGGACGATTTTTCATTGCCTTTAGCATGCCGATTGCACCTTCATTAGTTGTTTCATAGCCAATATTTTTTGCTTTTTCCACATCTTCTGCATGTGACTCCAAATTTTCAGGAGCAAATAACTTCGGAATCAAATCATTAATCAGTGATGAAACACCTTCCGATTCTACTTTTTCAATCGCCGCATTCCGACCTTCTTTTGCATCCTCAGAATCCGGAAGTGCTGTTGAATGAATTAATGAATACCCATGAAGTCGTTCCTCATACTTTTCTGCAAATGCCAATGTTATGTATCCGCCTAAAGAATGGCCAAATAACGTTACTTTATCCAAATTCAAACCGTCTAATAACTCTTTTAACGTATCCGCCATATACTCCATCTCATAATTTCCTTTAGGAAAAGTGGAATCACCATGTCCAGGTAAATCCGGCACAATGACTCGATTCCTTTCAGATAAGGTGGGGATTATTTTGTCGAAATAAGCATGGCTTCCGCAAAAACCATGAAGCAACACGATAGCATCTCCTTCTCCACTATCTTGATACGCTAACGTCAGATTTGATAATTCTATTTGATGATGATCTCTCATAATCATAACTTTTTACAACTCCCATTTTAGGTTTTGTCATACAAATACCCGTATTTCAAAACTTTTAAGCAAGAATTTAAATTTTTTGTATAAATAGCAACAAAAAAATACATAGTAATTTTACAAATTCATTCTTTTCGCAACAAAAAAAGCATACGTATGATGTATACGCATGCTTTCCATTATTTATTGAAAGAATTTAATTAATTGATTACTTGATGGCTCTTGTAGGGGATACGTTTCATCACTGTCAGTTTGACAAACGACGTGTAATGTAGGAGATTCCTTAACAATAAACTTCCAATGAGACGTTTTCGAAGTACTAGTTGCTTTAAGTTCTTCACGCATCATTTTTTTTCTGAAATTAGCAAGTTTTGCAATCAAGAAACGTTCTTTGTAACGAATAAGTAAATATCCATTATGAGCGATTCGATTATATTTGTTCAAGCTAACTTCTCTTAAATCAAATCCATTAGACTTGTTTTGAACTGACGGTGACAATACAAAAAAATCTCTTTTCTTAAATATGGTTGTATTTAAGTGTTGAATTAACCCTAATTCATTTGTCAAGAAGTCCTTGTTGACTGCACTTGGAATTTGATCTTTCTCCATACTTCACCTCTTCTAAAAGTTCTCTTAATGTAAGTATACACCTTTTTTAATGAAATTTCACTTACTAAATCGGTTAAAAGTTCCCTTACGACCATTTTAAAAATTTTGTCGAAGCATACAATCCTTGCTGTTCAAGGGATTTAAGTTATTCTTTACAATTAATAATAATTTTTTGATGCATTTGCATGAGAACTTTATTGGTGAACGCCTTGAAATGAACCACTCAAAACGAATAACCTACCTGTAACTTTAGGCATCTTAATAACACGAGGTTGCGGCAAATCAAAATCCAGGATTTTTATGCTCACTCAAAAAAAGCAAGCAACCTTCAATTCAGAAGATTACTTACTTATTCTATGCTATTTATGCTCCATATATTCGCTTTAATGCTTCTTTGAATTGAGGTTTCACATCGATTTCAGGTCGAATCATTTTCACTTTTGCTTCGGCTTCTTCAATTGTATCTGCTAAACGAAGTTCCATTAACGTAGCTACTGCCATTGTTCCCGTGCGACCACGTCCTGAATTACAATGGAAGAAAATTTTCTTACCTTCTTGGTAATCTTGAACAATTTGCTTTACTCCTGTACGTATAGACTCATCTTGAAATTCGCCGTCATCTACAATTGGTTGATGTTTACTAATATGGCTGGTAGATGCTGCAACTTCTGCCCGCAAATCGTAGACGACATCAATTTTTTCATCTTCTATTGCGCTTTCTACATCTGCAACTCCACCTACAAAAATACGATCATCGATTAACGCTTGGTAATGTTTTTCATTCATTTGTAATCCTCCTAAAGGAAATCTAATTTAAGTTGACCATTCGTTAAGACAAGTTTTGCATCGAAATTTTTACCTGTTTTAGAAACAAAACCTTTTATTCCTTGTGTTTTACCCTGTGTACATAAATCTTCAATATGTTTGTCCGATAAACGCTTCTTTAAATAATTAGCTGGAAACGTCTGCTTGCAGCCCTCTTTATAAGCAGAGCAGCCATAAAAATTCTTTCTGGAAATAATGGTTCCTTTTTGACACGTAGGACAAGTTGCAATTTCTTTTCTAGCTACAGAGGTTTCAGTTGTTGTCATGTGAAAAGTCTTATCGTGAAGTTGAGCTGGGACTTCTTGAATCAAGTGATTTAAAAATTTGGCAATGCTTCCTAAAAACAATTCTGAAGATCCTGTGCCAGTGCCTATTTTTTTCAAATATGCTTCCCATTTCGCTGTCATTGCAGGGCTTGCAAGTAAGTTACCTTCGATAGCTTCACAAAGAACTCGTCCTTTTTCTGTTATAGCAACGATGTTTTTATTCACTTCAATATACCCGTGTCGCTTAATGGTTTCAATAATTCCGCTTCGAGTCGCTTCTGTCCCGAGACCTTCTACTTCTTTTAGAATTTCAGTTTCGGTAGCATCTTCCACAAACTTTCCACATGTTTTCATCATGGCAATAAGTTGACCTTCGGTATATGGCTTTGGTGGCGTAGTTTGACCTTCTTTAATCGCTACTTTGCTTTTCACTTGTTCATGAAGTACAAGCTTTGGCAAGGTCGGCTCTTTCGTCCCTTTAGGTTCTTTGTCATTTGAAAACAACTCTTTCCAACCCTTGTCTATTTCCGTTTTACCCGTCGAAAAAAATGCAAGTCCATTTACTTCTGTCGTCACTGTCGTTTCTTGGTATAAGTAATTTGAATGAAACATGGCTAGCGTGGTTCGTAAAACTTCTTCATATAAATTTCGTTCTTCACTTGGCAAACCAGCCAAAACTCTCTCAGTCGGGATTTTTTTAGTAGGAATAATGGCATAATGCTCCTGTACTTTTGAACTGTCGACATAGCGTTTACTTGGTTTTCTTGAAACAACGTCGAAAGGTTGTTGGATTAACTGTTGATATGCTTCCACTTGGCTTTCAAGATACGAAAATTCATTTGGTGTAATGAATTGAGTATCTGTTCTAGGATAGGTGACGAGTTTCTTTTCATATAAACTTTGCATCGTTGACAATACTTTCGCAGGACTGTATTTCCACTTGCGATTGGCAGTGGCTTGAATAGTTGATAAAGCATGCAATTTTGGAGGCAGTATTTTTTTGTCTTCCTTCTTTAATTGCTGAACCGTTCCTGGTAGTGTCCCGTTTATTAGATGTTTTTGTAAAAGTTCTTGGGCTTCTTCGATCGCCTTCATTTTGCCTTTCACTTTTCCTTTATATGAACCGTGTTCAGCCTGGAACGTTCCTTCTAATTCAAAAAAAGCTTCAGGAACAAAGCGTTCTATTTCAAGAGCACGTTGGTAAATTAGATAAACAGTAGGTGATTGAACTCGGCCAATGGAAAACACTTCTCGAATTCCTTTTTGTTGAATGAGGAGCGTGTAAAGTCGGGAGCCATTCATGCCAACGAGCCAATCACTCATTTGACGTGCCTTGGCTTCTTCGTACATTAACAAATCTTTGCGATTATCTTGTAACTGAAGAAATCCTTTACGTACTTCATCTACTTCTAGTGAATTGATCCATAACCGTTTGATTGTTTTATTGCGCGCGCGTGTGTAATCAAAAATACTATAGAAAATATTAGACCCTTCGCGATCAACGTCACACGCATTTATTACGGTATCCGTTTCATAGATTAGTTTTTTGATAATACCAAATTGCTTCGCCTTTCCTTTGGCAACTTGAAACTGAAACTCTACTGGTAATATAGGCAACGTTTGAAGTGACCACTTTGTCCACTTCGGGTCATGAGACTTTGGATCACGCAGCTCGACTAAATGACCGATTCCCCAAGTAATATAGGCACCTTGTGGAAACGCTTCACATGGCTGCACATCAAAAAAACCTTCATTCTTTTTCACTTTGAAAGCATCTGCATACGCTTTTGCCTGACTTGGCTTTTCTGCAATAATCACTGGTTTCACCAAACCCCCACCTTTCTTTATATAAATCTTTAGGGAAATTATAGCATTTACCGAACGCATATTCTACTTTATGCATAAAGACTTTGCTATTTCAATATATTAAAACGAATGAATTTTCTCCAATAATTGTTCACCAGTTAAGTCCGTCTCGCCGCCTCCTTGAGCGAAGTTTTCCGAACCTCCCCCTTTGCCATTTATGAGTGGCAGGATTTGAACAATTAATTGTTTCATATTCGCTTGATTGTCAGTTCCTCGTGCTAATACAACTTGTAGTAAACCATCATTTTCTGCGATAAAAATTAACTGACTATTTGTTGCCTCTGCAACGGTAAGGCGTGCAAGTTTTTGTAATTGCTGTATTGAACGGTGTCGGAATACACGCTCAATGGACACAGTTTCTTCTTTCTGGTTACCAAGAAGTTCTTTGACTTCGTAGTTCAGCAATTGTTGATGGGCTTCTTCAAGCGTCTTCTCCAGTTTCTTGCCATTTTCCAATAACACTTTAACCGATTTGACCACTCCATCTTCTGAAGCGCTTAATAACTGAGTCACTTCTTGCAATGTTTTTTGTTTGCGATGAAGTTGATCTACCACTCTGTTGCCACAAACGAAATGAAGCCGCACATTGCCTTTTTGCATTTCTGTGTCAAGAATTTTTATTGTTCCGATTTGACCAGTTGATGAGGGATGAGTTCCTCCACAACCGTTATAATCAAAATCTGGAATAATGACTAATCGAATATCTTCCTCGACAGCCACTTGTTTTCGTAGAGGATACGCATCTAGTTCGTCTTTGCTGACCCACTTGGTTTCAATGAGACGATTTTCAAGTATGATTTGATTTGCTCGTTTTTCTACCTCAAGCAACTGCTCATCAGAAACCTTTTTCACATCAAGATCAATTGTTACTATTTCTTTGCCTAAATGAAAACTAGTCGTTTGAATGCCAAATAACTCGACGAAAGATGCAGTCAAGATATGTTGACCTGTATGTTGTTGCATAAAATCGAAGCGACGGTGCCAATTAATTTCCATGTCTACTGATTCGCCTACTTCTAGTGAGGGCTCGGCAATGTAATGTCGAATTTCGCCTTCAACTTCTTCCACATCAAAAACCACTATGTCTTTGATTCGGCCGACATCATTAGGCTGACCTCCACCAGTCGGAAAAAATAAAGTTTCTTCTAAAGTGACGTACCATCTTTCTAAGTCGTCTTTTGCTAAAGTTACAACTTCCGTGATACCTCTTTGTTGGTATGGATCTACATAAAATAATTTACGTTTCACTTAAACGAACTCCTTTAATGGCACAGTTTTGACCTGCATTTGTGTAAAAAGCAATGAAAATGGGTATATAGAATACTGTACCATCATTTTGTATCGAGGAGCCATGGAATGAATATAGACTTACGACAACAAATATCTAATGCTCCACACAGTAAGAATCGGATGGACATTCCTCATAAGTTTCGTGAACTTATGATAGGCAGTTTTTTCGATCCAACGATTTCGGGTTATAAAAAAGTTACTAATCCTGCATCTAATGAACTGGATATCCTTAATTCAATTTACCGCAATACAGGGCAACAATTTCAGTCGATTTCAGAAATTGCCCAATATGTTGATACACTGACACAGAAAAAGCTTTTGACTGATTAATGTCAAAAGCTTTTTCTGTTTGGGCATCCTTCGTTCAAGCTGCAAAATATCTTGATTCCAACTCGAACCACGATTCCCCCCAACTTTGAGGAGTATTTTCCAAATGAGCACTCGCTCTTCAAAAATCCAATAAGAAAAACCCTCCAAGCGGATGAAGCCATTCAAGAACTTTTGACATTATGATGTGTATTTGAATTGTGATCAAAGGCTTTTTTGATGTGATGTCACTTGTGTTTATTCATGAATTTCATATCTATACTATGTTTTAGACGCCAAGCCCATCTTCCATAAAACGCATGTCTACCATATGTAATAAGTCCTTGTTGTTGACCCACGGACAAAATCGATAAGAATTTCTTCTGAGGTACAAAGCTTTTTAAGGGTTTACCTGTTAAATAGAGATTGATATTCTCCCATAATACAGGTTCCTGTCTCACAGCAAACACACCGTTTTTAGGTAACTCCGGATTCGTACGAATGGTTACACAATCCCCTGCGCCAAAAACCCAGGGATAATCTTTCACTTGCAATGTACTTTCAACTAGTAAAAACCCATTTTCATCAAGTGTTAGTGATGATTCAGCGAATAAAGTACTCGCTTTTGCTCCGGTTAAAGGAAGTAGTTGCGAGCACGCTATTCTCCTTCCCTTTTTTGTAGTCAATTGCTGTCTAGACGTCTCTTGTATTTCATCTTGATCATGAACTACAATTCCTTTTTGTTTAACAATTTTCATTATTTTAGATGAGGCTTTTTCGCTGACCGAAGATAAAAGGGGCGAAGAGCTGATAACTGTGACATTCGATTTATATCCATTATTAAGTCGCCACGCTTGAACCGACAATGCCATTTCAACACCTGCAGCCCCACCACCCACAACAACAGGAAACGCTGTTTCACGAAATGTATGAATTTCATTAGGGAACACGTAATTTGGTTTGATTTCTATTTGCTTAATTGACCCATCTAATGACCCAATGTTTGACCCTATATCAAATGAAACTAACTTAAAACCATATTCTATGCCAGTAGTACCAACTAATTTCCGGTTAGTAGCATCTACATGAACAATCGTATCTTTAATAAACGTTACACCTGATTGCTGGCATAACTCTTCTACATTTATTCGAATCTCTTGTTCTGAATATAGTCCTTCCGTAAATCCAGAAAACATTCCCGAATAATATTGGTAAGTTGAAGCTGAAATGAGTGTTACTCGGTAATCGACCGCCTTCATTCGGATTCTACGCAAAATTCCTAAATGCGCGTGTCCACCTCCCACTAACAAAATATCCACCATCTGCTCACCCCTTTTCTTATATCATCAAAGCGAAAGTGCCAGTCACCAAAGTCTTTAGCAGGACGTTTTTATAGCCCATAGACCAACTGGATGCCTAGCACATTATTTTCTCTAAACTTTTACCCTTACAACAAGTAAAACCCTATGCCCATTATTAAATATGCTGCCAGTAATGTGAGCCCTTCAAACCAGTTGGACTCGCCGTCGTTAGATACGCTAATTGTTAATAATACAGCCGTCGCCATGGCAACGAGTTCTGGAATCGTAAATACCAATGGCATGGCAGTTGGCATAAACAAAGAAATAATGACTAGTACCGGTGCTACAAACATGGCGATTTGCAATGTGGAACCAATAGCGATCTCCACAGCGACATCCATCTTATTTTTCATTGCCATTATAATTGCAGATGAATGCTCTGCTGCATTTCCGACAATCGCTACAATGATGACCCCGATAAATAGTTCAGACCATCCAAATTGTTCTCCAACTGCTTCAAATGTATGGACCAGACTTTCAGATACAAACGCAACCGCTAAAGTCGCTACTACTAAGTTAATGATTTCTTCTTCGTCCATTCTGGTTCTTCATGTTCCGATTCTAGACCTTCTTCGCTATGGGCATACACTCCACGATGTGTGACCAATTTGAAAAATAGTCCTGCTAAATACAAAACAATCATAATAACCGAAATACCGACGCTCAATTGCAGCGTTTTCGTCTCGTTCATGGACATTGAAAAGATTTCTGGAATAACAAATGCCACAATGACTGCAAAAACAAGCAATCCAGAATTATGCTGTGCATCGTGAATACTGAATTTTTGTCTTTTAAATTTAATGCCTCCTAAGAAAAAGGAAAGCCCTCCTACTAACAATAAGTTCCCCAACACTGATCCCGTTAATGATGCTAAAACCACACCAGTTAATCCAGCTTGCAAGGCAAATATCGAGATAATTAATTCAACCGCGTTTCCAAATGTGGCATTCAATAAACCACCAATACGAGGTCCACTTACTATCGCAAGACTCTCTGTTGCTCGTCCCATGAAACTTGAAATGGCAATAACAGTTACTGAACATATCATAAACATCGCGATACTAGACCAATGCAAAAACGATCCTATCGCTGTTAATGGTACTCCAATCATAACAAGAATAGTAAAAATCCGATTCATACCGTCACTCTCCAATTAATGAAATGAAATGAAATATAATATTCCTTATCCATACCCAAGTAACTGAAAATATTACACATGTTTTGAAATTGTTTTTCAAAAATAGCAAAATGCCAGGTAAGAGAGTGATATTCTTCTCTCTACCTGGCATCATCTTTTAAGCAGATTCTATGGATTCGTTGACCAAAGTCCAGCTTCTTTTACAAAGATACGTTTATTTAATTTTAATTGCGAAACGATAAATTCGGCGATATCTTCAGGTTGCATCACTTTATCAGGATTGCCATCTGTTAAATCATTGTCAATCGCTAAATCAGTGGCTACGGTACTAGGAGTCAATGCAGATACACGAATATTATGTTTGCGTACTTCCATCGCTAATGATTCTGTAATGCCCATAACACCAAATTTTGATGCACTGTATGCACTTGTAATCGGTGCACCTTTTTGACCTGCCGAAGAAGAAATATTAATAATATCTCCAGATTGCTGTTCAATCATGCCAGGTAATACTGCACGTGTTACATAATAAACACCCATCAAATTGACTTGAATAATTTTTTCCCATTCCTCAACCTCAAGGTCCATAAATTTACCGAATTTCCCAATACCTGCATTATTAATCAGAATATCAACGGTTCCAAGCTCACTAGTCAATGAATGAATGGCTTTCGTGACCTCGTCATTTGAAGAAACATCGGCCGTTGCGAAAACAGCTTTCACACCTTGTGCTTCCGCTTCTTTTACCACTTCTTGCAAATGTTCTTCCGAACGAGCGAGTAGTCCTACATTAACACCTTCAGATGCTAAAGCAATGGCTATAGCACGACCAATCCCACGTCCTGCACCGGTAATAATGGCGTTTTTGCCTTTTAGATTTGTTGACACAATGGATTCCTCCTAATCTTTATGTAGTGAATGCCTCAAGGTTCATTAGAAGCAATTTCCTCATTGGCAGTATAACGAATCAAAAGAATGGTTGAAAGAAAACTGCCTCATCTACACCTTCTTCTTCATCCTATCCTCGAGTTTGTTGAGCTGCTCGCAACACGGTAGCAGCAAGAGCTCGGGCACCGATATCAAGTGCGTCGTGGTCAAACGACATGTCAGGATGATGAAGACCAGGTGATAAGTTTGCTCCCACGCCTATCATGGTCGCTTTTATTGAAGGATGCTTGATTGTGTAAAAGTGAAAATCATCACTCCCTGAAGTAATAACTGCGGGAGCTGTATGTTCTTCACCTACCACTTCGCATATTGCTGCACCTGCAAGGCTTGCAGCTTCCTCAGATACCTCTGCAGCTGGCGTGTAATCACTCCATTTGAATGATACGTCCACATCAAACAAATTCCCTATATGAGCAAGACCTGCGCTCACTTTTTCCTGTAAGAGTGTTAATACTGCATTGGATTGTGCCCGAACATCAATAGCAAAGGTAGCCGTCCCAGGGATAATATTTAGACTTCCCCCACCTGCGTGCATGTTTGTCAGTTTCACCGAATACGGTTCAAATGGTGATTCGTAAATGGACTTGATATATTGATGGATGGCAACTAGGACATCAATTGCATTCTTTCCTTGGTGAGGACGCGCGCCGTGAGCATCCCCTCCTACAATTTTACCTTCACAAAAAACACCAGCTCCGTGATGGATAGAAGGTGTTACTTTTCCAAAAGGTAATTCTTCCACTGGTCGTAAATGAATGCCAAATAAGTACGTAACATCATCCACTGCCCCACGATCCATCATCGCCATGGAACCATTCCCTTTTTCTTCTGCAGGTTGGAAAATAAACCGAACTCGTTTTTCCAATGAACGCCCTTGCAAATAAAGCAATGCGCCAAGAACCATCGAGATATTAGCATCATGGCCACATGAATGATTCGCTTGATAAACTCCATCTACTTCTTGCCACAGTGCATCGATATCCGCCCGAACAGCAACTACTTCCGGGCCCCTTCCGATTTCAGCGACTAGCCCCGTAACATCACTAAATGTCTGATATTTAACGCCAAGCTCATCCAATATGGTTGCGATTTTAGCCGTTGTTTTGATTTCATTCCAACTTATTTCAGGGTGGGCATGGAAATGACAAAACCACTGTTGAATTTGTAGTTCTATTTGCTGATCCATTTTCATCTGTCTACTCCTTTTATCGGTCTGTGGATAATTTTATGTATAAATATTCACTTCCAAATTTATCATACTCCATTAAGCTTATTTGATACAATCATTGGTAGATACACTCTACATACAATTCTCTTTAAATCGAAATTCCCCTTCCTAGGTGAATAATCAGCTTATTTCTACTATGAATTTATTTTTTATTATTGGAGGAATCACGATGCTTTAGCGGGTTGTCCACTCATCATGGTTTGTTGTCCACTCAACTTTGATTTCTGTCCACTCGCTGGGTGTGGTCGTCCACTCAATAGCAATTTCCGTCCACTCATTGTTACTAGTTGTCCATTAAGCTGATTTTCACTCTCGAATTTCCATTACCATGAAACAAACACTCTTGCATTTATTTTCTTTGAAGCACAAAAATAATGATCGCGGTTTTATCTTAGTTGGAAAATGCACGAATTTATTTAGGTGAAATTTGCACGATTAATCAACATCATAAATAGGTAGTAGCGGCCGTTGTCTTTACAACAGCCGCTATTTTTGTCTAAAGAAACCCTCCTTTTTTATACTTCATGTCAGAAAATCTAACATCAAATGAAAAAATAGTTTGATTTTTTCACTATTCTGAATTATCATGTTAGGAAAGCTAACATATGTTAGTAGAAGCACAAGAAAGGAGCATGGAAAATGAAAAAAATTGAGGCAATTATTCGTCCAGATGTGTTTTCAGATGTTCGGAGAGCATTAGCGTTAGAAGGTATTGATGGTTTAAGCGTAACTGAAATTGCTGGGTGCGGAAGACAAGAAGGAAGAACCGGGCTTTTTCGTGGCAATGCTTACGAAATGGAATTCTCAGCAAAATTGAAATTAGAAATGGTCGTTGAAGAGAACTTAGTTGAACCTGTTATTGAAGCCATTTTAGAGTACGCAGCTACAGGTGAAGTTGGAGATGGGAAAATTTTTATTTTCCCGGTAGATGAAGCAATTCGAATTCGAACAAAAGAACGCGGCGCAGTAGCCGTATACTAAGGGGGTATGAATATGGAGGCAATTGAAGCAGTACAAAGTTCTGTCGACATGATGTGGATGATGATTGGTGCAATTTTAGTATTCTTTATGCATGCAGGGTTTGCAATGGTTGAAACTGGATTTACTCGTTCAAAAAACACCGTAAATATATTAATGAAAAATATATTGACCGTATCACTAGGCTCAATCCTCTATTTTTTTGTTGGATTTGCACTTATGTTTGGCCCGTCTGCATTTGGAATGATTGGGACAGAAGGGTTCGCATTATTGGGACGTGAAGATATTGGATTCTTCGTCTTCCAAGCAGTATTTGCTGCAACATGCGCAACTATTATTTCAGGCGCTGTCGCAGAGCGTATGAAATTATCTGCATACCTTCTATTAACAGTCGCTATGACAGGAATTATTTACCCAGTTGTAGGGCACTGGGTTTGGGGCGGCGGTTGGTTATCTCAACTTGGTTTCATTGATTTTGCTGGATCATCAGTCGTCCATTTAACAGGCGCAGTTGGTGCATTAGTTGCAGCGTGGTTAATCGGACCGCGCATCGGTAAATATAGCGGTCAAATTGTTAATGTCATTCCCGGTCATAGCATTCCTCTTGGTGCGCTTGGTGTCTTTATTTTATGGCTTGGATGGTTTGGTTTTAACGGTGCTAGTACATTAGCAGCGGATACGACACTAGTACCTACCGTCATTGCCAATACACTTCTTGCTGCATCGGCAGCAGTTCTATCTACAGCTCTTCACACAAAATTACGCTACAAAAGAATGGATGCGTCTCTATCACTAAACGGCGCTCTAAGTGGTCTCGTGGGTATTACCGCAGGCTGCGCGAATGTATCCCTTATTGGCGCAATTGCTATTGGTCTTATCGCAGGAGTCATTATGACTGAAAGCATTCGTTTCTTTGACGTCAAAGCAAAAATTGATGACCCGGTTGGCGCGATATCTGTCCATGGAATCGGAGGGATCTGGGGAACACTTGCTGTAGGATTATTTGATACTACTAATGGTGCATTCTATGGAGGCGGAGTTGGAATACTTGGGGTGCAAATCATTGGGATTGCAGCTATCATCGCTTGGACATCATTAACTGTCGGCGGAAGCTTGCTTGTCATTCGTGCGTTTAGCTCACTGCGTGTTTCAAAAGAAGCAGAAATTGTCGGACTGGATTTCTATGAACACGGTACACAAGCTTATGAATTTAAGGACACCTTTAGAGGGTCAGCCCCTCTATCTGATGATTTTGCCCAACGTCTTACACAGCTCGGAAAATCAGTAGAAGCAAGATAGCTTTACACAATTAAAAGTGCCAGACATCCATAGGGCAAGCGGGACAAATAATGTCCCACCAAACCCTTGGTGCCTGGCACTTTATATTAATAAATCAATTTTGATTTTCAAGCTCGGCAACGATTGATTCTACTTCTTTACGTGTAATTTTCTCGCGACCTATTTTCATCGCTTTTAAGGTACTGCTCGCAAGTGCAAGCGGCACTTTACAAAACATAGTAATCCCACGATTGTTAATATCTTTTACGTATTCGCTACCCATCGCTAAGTTTTGCTTAGCATATAAGAATAAATCTTCTCGCTCCCAACCATCTGGCAAGAAACGAACGCCTCGCTCCCAGTCTTCTTCTTGGTTTCGTAAAATATTTACGGCTTGTAAGCCTCGTCCAAAAGCAATCGCTTTCTCGCGATCAGTTTCAATATTATGATCGTGCCATTTCCACAAATCAGATAACATACAGCCCACTAGGCCAGCCACATAATACGTATAATCATCTAAATCTTCTTTGGTCCGTATACGCCAGTCTTTAACGACCCATTTCGCCATGCCTTCTGCCATATCAGCAGTCGACGCTTTAACCTTTTCAACTACATCTGGTGGACATAATAAAATCCAATCTGCTAGCCGTTGAGTCACGATTGGAAGCAAGTTTTGATAAGGCTGAATAAGTGCACGATACTTATCAGCGTCAAAAGAAGTTTTCATACTTTCACTAATCGCCGTCAACAATTGGCGCTTTGTTTCTGCTTCCATATCGGGATGATCTTCAATTTCATCAATCGCACGCATACATAAATAAGCAGAAGCCACCGTTTTTCGCAAGGTCGGCTCTAGAAAGTTTATAGGAATAAAAAAAGTCCGACTCGTTTGTTTTAATACATCCATCGCTTCTCGTTGTAATAAGACAGCCTCGCTCATACTCGATTCCTCCCGTTCCAATTACTTTTTCTACTATGTACTTCTTATGATAGCACTATTTCTGAATACTTAATCCTCTTATCATACAATAAAATTGGTCTTCCGTAAGTTCTAATGAAAGAAAATTCAAGAAACTGATAATAAAGTGCCAGGTACCTTGTTTCTTGTGGGACATTATTTGTCCCACAGAACCACCTGGTGCCTGGCATTATATTCTCCCAATATAATTGACTTAGTTGTTACCTATTTTCTCATCAAATTTACAGCAGCTGAAATTGCAGCGGTATCTTCGGATATGTCGCCTGGACGACCCGCTTTGCCAAGCACATAACCGCCAAAAGAAATGCCCATGAATTCAAAGATATAGTTAAATTGCTGAATAAGCGGTAGTCCTTTTAAATAGGGATTGTCTCCACCTACTGCTACGACATAGGCTTTTTTCGTTCCAAGTTGTTTTTTAAAACCAGGGAATTTTTCATCCCGCATCGTATGTGACCAACGATCAATAAAATTCTTCATGGTCCCAGACATACTGTACCAATAAATAGGTGTCGCAAATATAAAGGTATCGTGCTTCATCATACGTTCAACTAACACACTATAATCATCATCTACAGGTTGAAATCCACCTTCTGTGTGACGACGATCATCGATTGGTTGAATCAGAAAATCACGCAAGAAAATCTTCTCAACTTCAAGTCCTTTTATTACATATTCCGTTAATTGTTCAGTATTTCCATGCAAGCGAGTACTTCCATATATCACAGCAATGCTCATATTGGTTTGTTCTCCTTTAGGTTTAGTCATAAATGTAGGCAAGTATTAGTGTATGCTCGAATCATGCCAATTTTGCCTAATAACACAATAATTTTAAACTTTTAATTCTTTTTCAATTAACATGCGATAAACCCACTAACAATTCGACTAATAAATAACGACAGAATTCTGGAGGTTGCAATGGACAAAGATAAACAAATCTCACAATGGTTTGATTTGTATAGTGATGCGATCTACCAGTACTTTCTTTACAGAATAGGATCTCGGGACGTTGAAGACTTAGTCCAGGAAGTTTATATACGGGCAATTAAATCCTATGAATCCTTTAATCGGAAGGCAAGTCCAAAAACATGGTTATACAGTATTGCTCGGCACCTAGCTATTGATGAAATACGAAAAAGACAGCGCAATAAATGGAAAGATATCCTGTTCTTCGATACGAGAATAGAACCTATAACCGAACTTACTCCGGAAAACATTGTTGGATTGAACGAAGAAAATCTTGAACTTATTCAAGCAATTCATTCACTTAACCAACAACATAAAGAAATCTTGATTTTAAGGGGAATCAGTGGATTGTCCACTTTCGAAACTGCAATAACGTTAAACTGGACTGAAAACAAAGTTAGGTCTACTTATCATCGAGCAAAAAAAGCTTTACTTAAGCAAATAGGAGGGATTGATGGTGACTAATAATCGAGAACATCGGATAGATGAAAAACTGAATTCGTTACCAAAACCAACTATGTCTAGCGAGTCTAAATATACGATTCATTCTATTTTGCTTAAGGAATTACACAATGAATCTCCCACAAAAAGGAGTCGTGATTCATATAAGCACGTCTTCATTAATTTAGCTGGTATTACGGTCTTTGCACTTCTGGCATTTTTCATTTTCAACTCAATTCAAGGAAACAATCTCTTGTCCTCTACCAATCTCGAACCTTCCGTGAATGCATCAATTTCATTCCAAGGAAGTACTTATAAATTGGAGGATCACGCACAATTCAAAGGATCTTATATAGGTGATAACAGTACTGTTGGTGCAATTTTGGAGGGGCTTCCTGGTGCGCAGAGTAGAAAAACCTTTGAATTGCAAACGAAAAAGCCCCCCTATGGTTTAACCATTAATTATGGTTGGCAAGGCCAAGAAAAATTGACATCTAGTAAATATCAAGAGTATTGGGCAGATAAAAAAAGAATGATTCTATACAACGTTACCGTACTTTTCATGGTTATTGATAACTTAGATTCCATCGATGTTAACTTAGAACCAACGGCGGACCAGATGAATCAATTCCAATTCACTCGAACAGAAATCGAAGCATTATATGGTCGTAATATGAACGATTACCTTAGCGATTCTGAATCATGGGAACATGAAGTCCTTCCAGTAATAAAAAGTGACTCCGCAATTGATGAATTTTATTCAACACAATAAATTACTAAATTTAATTAAATGAGATGTTATCCACATGTGGATAACATCTCATTTTCTGAATTTTATACACATTTTGTGGACAGTTTGCTTTTTATTGTGTATATCTTTCTGTTATTCGCCCTTTTTTCTTCTTTCGTAGGAGACTGCATAGGTATTTTTTCGAAACGGTAAGATTTCATCATCCGAACATTCGATACCTGTGGGTAAAACAGTTGGATCAAAAATGAAGTTATCTTTAGTTACAGTTGCTTTTGCTTTTATGCGTAAAACTCCCGCTTCTAGTCGTTGTCGATCTTGTGGCCATTCTTTTGTCGGATCGTCAGTAGGGTCATCCTGTTTCCCAATGATAATATGTAAACGAAAACGCACTTCTTCTCTCTCTAAACGATCGATCATTTCAGTTTCTAAAAAATCTGAAGGTAAAGACGCAGATTCTTTGATAGACAATGTTTCTATACCCGCTTCGGGTTCCCATTCGAATTTGACGGGCGTTCTTAAACCCAATTCATTTACTAAATAAAATGCATGCACTGCGTAATAGCGACCTGTTGCATAACTTTTCGGATTTTTGAGTTTACGAATCATTTGAAAGGCAGCTCGACTTTCAGGATAGGAGGTAAAAAGCTTAACCATATCTTTAAAATGAGGTTTGCCATCCTTGAAAGATTTTACTGTATTTAATATATCAAAAAATGTTTGTGGTGATTTCGTCACAAATATAGGTATCGTTATACTCACTAAATTAGCCACATCACCATTATTTAATAGAAACTGCACTGACAACCCTTTAACTGCTGCAAGAACATCGGCTGTTGATGGATTTGGTGAGATATTTGAAAAACGAACAATTGCCTCAACTTCACTATCTCTTAAGTGTGATGCTATCGTAAACGGTGTGGCTTCACCAGTTGGCGTAAACGTAGCTTCATATAACTCCCCTTTTGCATGCGCACGGCGGTAGCCTGGAAATGTTCCTGCTATTTCTTCTATTCGATTTACAGCCCTTTTTGCTAATACCGTTTCAGATGTGTCTTCAATCATATTGAATCCTCCCTAATAAATTCATCAAATCATGGTTCAAATTCTATTTAACGTGTACACTTAGAATGAATGTTTACTAACAAGATACCCAATAAACAATTTAAATTAACTTATATAAAGGTGGAATTTAAAATGACGAATCAAAACGAAGCAAATTTACCTCCAAAAACGTGTTCTATAGAACGTTTAGTTACTTTGGAATATGACGTTGAGAAAGTATTGCAAGGCGAAAAAACTGCCACTCGTCGTAACGGTCGTTATGCAGATATCGGTGAAATTATGGAACTTAAAGGGCAGTCGTTCGTTGTAGACGCTGTTTACAACCAAGCACTTGGTGATTTAACAGATGAGCATGCAAAACAAGAAGGTTTCACATCTGTAGAAGATTATAAAGAATCTATTTTGTCCTACCATCCTGGTATGCCTTGGTTACCAACAATGACAGTATGGGTTCATGAATTCAGCCCAGCAAAAGTATAAAAAATGAATGATTGGTATGTTTTTATTGTTTTAATTCATGTTCTGAGTGCTGCTGTTTCGGTTGGTCCGCTTTTTGTATTATTTGCGATTTTAAAAAAGATGCCCCAAGCAGATGCGGCAGTAGAAACAGCTTATATTGTCATTTTCCGTTCTATAGTCCGGTTAATTAAACATGCAGGTCATGTTCTCGTAGGTTCAGGTATTTTACTCGTCTACCTAGGACCATGGCCTTGGAGTACACCTTGGATCGTAATGACAATTGGGCTTATGGTAGTCTCTATTTTCTTTCTAGCCAATGGATTTTCAGGGACACTCAAGAAGTTTGTCCAACCAGGTGCTGACCGATTAAAATTAATTACTAAACTTCATAAAGCTACATGGATTTATATAACTTTATTGGTATTAATGCTCGCTTTAATGGTTATAAAACCGACGTTGTGGTAACTTCAAAAAGGCGTAAGATGAGCAATCATCTCTACGTCTTTTTGTCACCAAATTATTGTGTACTTAAGTGATGGGCATGTTAAAGCTAAATTACAAACCGAAACATTGATTACATTTATTCAGTAATACAGGTTTCCAGTCCTCTTCGGACGCTTACCTGCTGTACAATGATCTAAATAAGAAAACCCGACGGGACTCGTTAAAGAAATCTAATTTAAGAATTCCTGTTGACACAAAGAGGTTTTCAGTGCGCTTCGGACGCATTCTTTGCTGCACTATAATCTAGGGAACAAAGAGTGGGGGCTTGTGACTTCGTCACAAGCCCCCACTCTATTTTTTCCGATCATTCTGCGGCGGGGATTCGTCCTTTTCTCCCTGAAAACCTGGAAGCTCACAGTTAAGATCGTCTGGTTTATTAGAGAATAGATATTATCTATAAGTAGATATTCGACCGAAGATGATATTTCGGTCTCCTTCTTCTTACTTTATTTCAGACCATTCTTTAAAGTCAGCAGTGACACTCATTATAAAAAAACAATAAACGGTGGGAGACGTAGACACAATTGCCCCTCAAATTGTGGATCTCATCAACACGCACAAATATGGAGGGATTCCTACGTCGATGGCGATTTTCCCTACGTGACGGACGTTTTTTCCTACGTCATCACACTTTTTTCCTACGTGAACCTCGATTTTCACAACTGAGCCATCGCTCAGCTATTATATGTAAAAATAAATGCCAAATGGGGCTGCTCGCTTTGCTCCACAGCCTTTTCTGTGGTTGTGAGGGACACTTTGGAAGGAAGACATGACGTTTTCAGACGTCGATGGCGATTTTTCAGACGTGAATCCTGGTTTTTCAGACGTCATCTTCTTTTTTTCAGACGTCAACCCAAAAAGTCAGACTGAGCATCGGCTGAGTCTGACTCAATAAGAAAAACCGGTCAAAGTGCGCCCGGTCCTTTTTTGTTTATTTTATGTCCGATATTTTATACACCATTCCATGTATTCCTTTGTATACCTTCGGACACATTTGCGCTCCGCAATGTTCACATTCAAACATAGGCGGAACAGTTGGATCTCCATCGTCCATTCGATCAAAATCTCTTACTACTTGGTATGGAATTTTCTCTTCTGCATCACAAAGGAGACATTCGTATATTACTGGTGCTTTGGTAGTGGTGGGTAAGTTGGGCTTGTGACTTCATCACTTCACCCAACTATCTATATAGTTCATCCTGCGGCGGGTGAGCGTTCTTCGCTCACTTGCAACCTGAAAGCACACAGTAACCTTGCTTTAGTTAACTAAACAATAGTAGGTTTCTTCATGTAGATATTCAGCCGAAGATACTATTTCGACCTCTTTCTGCTTCATTTATTTTTGTTGGATTTTATAATTCTGTTGATATTAAAAGGAAAGAATAAATTTTCGCCTAGCATACCGAAACCTAAACCTGCTGTTGATTCCTTTAAATCATTTTCCCCATATTTTCCTATAAATACTTGTTGGCTCATACGAATCGTGCAGCTAGCGCAATGCACGATAAATAACAGTAAAGTTTAACAAACCCTAATTGATAACAAAACTCTTACATGTACGTCAATGAGACATCTCTATATCCAGATTTTTTTTCAATCCATCCTCTCTATGCATAAAATGGGGCTATCTTGCCATAGTAAGGATGTATTGATTTCTCGGTCGAATATAAGGAGGACTTTGCAAATGGAAGATCACACTAAAATGAGTTGGAAAGAAGATTCGGTCATTACACGGTTGCACAATTCTGTGGACAATGTATCCCAGGCTGTAGGCAAAGCTTTTACAAATCCCTCAGAGGAGTTTATTCAACAAGCTCAACATATGATTGAACAAGCCGATCGTGCTGTGGAAAATGCTCTTAAAAATCAAGGGCAAACGGACCCGATTCTTTCTCTTCAACAAGAGTTAAATCAGAAGAAGGACGAACTAAACACTCTTCACTAGGTAAACATGTCTACTTCAATCTTCCCCCTTTAAGAACTTACTAATTAAACTACCCAACAATATGGCAGTCATTCATTTACACAAAATCAATTCTCTTGATAATTTGGATCACCCATCAGATTTTGCTGATGGGTTTTTACCTGTTTTATATCAGGATGCTAAGGGTATGAATATACTAGACAAAATTATTAGCGGAGGTGCTTTACTATGGAAGAACAAACTCGATCCATCGTACAACAATCACTGAATGCATTATTGGAAAACGAGACCTTTTTACCTGATTTAAAAGGAGACATGCGTAAAACTGCATTTACCTCACTTAATGCCATTCTTTCAACACCTAATCAAATACATAAGTCATTTCTACGTGTTCCCCTAAAAGACGGCGAAGTGGTACGTATCCCATCGTATCGAGTACATCATAACGACGCATTAGGTCCTTATAAAGGTGGGATTCGTTTTCATGAGTCTGTTAATGAAGAAGAAGTTGTTAATTTAGCTTTCCTTATGACGTTAAAAAATGCTCTTCACAATGTTCCTTTTGGTGGAGGCAAGGGTGGAATCGTTATTGACCCTAAAGCATTCACAGAACAAGAATTGCAACGCATTTGTATCAAGTACGTTCGTTATTTCAATAATGTCATTGGACCTGATAAGGACATTCCAGCACCAGATGTGGGCTCAGGAGAACGCGAAATGGACTGGATGATGGCAGAATACAAAAAAATCAACCAAGGTAGTCCGTATCTTGGCAGTTTCACCGGGAAAAGCGTGGTCAATGGGGGTTCATTAGGTCGTCGAGAAGCGACTGGGAAAGGCGTTTACTTTACTTTCCGTTATTTATTGCATGACTATGTCACTGCAAATGAAAAGACATTAGCTACTTCTACAAATCCTTTTGCAAAAACGGCTCTTGAATATATAAATCGACCATTAACAGTCGCGGTACAAGGATTTGGGAACGTCGGTTCAGTTACTGCTTTAGAAGCATATCGATGTCAGAACATACAAAACAAGGTTGTCGCTGTTAGTGATCGCAACGTCACTTTATTTAACGCAGATGGACTAGATATCCCTGCTCTCGTTGAATTTACAGCAAGAAATCGCGGCGACTTACCAACTACTGACGAACAATTAAAAGCAATAACTGTGAGCGCTGTGATTCAACCTCGCGAAAATATATTAACGATGAATGTCGATGTATTATTCTTAGCCGCACTTGAAAATCAAATAAATAATCAAAATAAGGCAGAAGTTAAAGCACGTATTATTATTGAAGGAGCCAATGCACCCACAACGCAAGAAGCGGATGATTATTTAAGCCAAAAAGGCGTAATCATCATTCCTGATATCTTAGCGAATGCAGGTGGTGTAATAGTTTCTTATTTGGAATGGTTACAAGGGCGTGAAACACAGTTCTATACAGAGGAAGAAGTGTTTAAACAGTTACTTGTAAAAATGCAAACAACAATGGATTTAATCCTTCCACAATATTTTGGCGACCCTTTCCCGCTCCGTCAAAATTGTTATATTCACTCTGTCACACGTCTGTCGACCGTTTTATACAAACAAGGTAAGTTGTATTAAGTGTTTTTTTCGTCAAGTTGCGCTAGGTGCAGGTCGCATGAGCTAGCCAGTATGAAAACAATCCCTTCATGACCAGTAACCTTGTTGGCCTGTGGAGTGTTGACGCTCGCCCTAGGAAAGCGTAGCTGTTTTGTGGAAGATCAACAGCAATAGTTAACTTTGCTTTCCAATAAAAGAGGTGTATTAATTGAAGAAAATTGCCATTGTAACAGGTGCGAACTCCGGTATGGGATTAGCAACAACGATTGAACTCGCCAAACAAGGATTTCATGTCGTCATGATGTGCCGCAATGAAGAAAAAGGACTTGCTGCATTAAAGGATGCGATTTCACTGAGCGAATCAAGCTCAATCGAACTTATCCAGGGAGATTTGGGTTCTTTTGAAAGTATCCGTAATTTTGCTAGTGCGTTCCAATCTAAATTTGACCATTTAGATGTCCTCATAAACAACGCTGGGGTCGTCACTATTAAACGTGAGTTCACTTCTGAGGGGCATGAATCCCAACTAGGCGTTAACCATTTAGGCCATTTTTATTTAACACAATTATTGATGAGTGAATTACAGCGAGCAACTCAAGGTCGAATCATTGTAGTTTCATCCGGTGCACACAAGTGGGGAAAAATCGATATACAGGACATGGAAATGTCCCGTGGTTATAACGTAGCTAAAGGATACGGTCGTTCAAAGTTAGCCAACTTGCTCTTTATGCACGAGCTAACTACGCGATTAGAAGGTACGAACGTAACGATCAACGCAGTCCATCCTGGAGCTGTCTCAACTAATTTAGGCATTGATCGAAAAACAGAATTCGGGCGTTTCGTTGTTAATTTGTTAAAACCTTTCTTTTTAACGCCATCTCAAGGTGCTCAAACAGCGATTTATTTAGCTACTAGTAATGAAGTAGCTTCAATAAGCGGAAAATATTAT